>NZ_JBEYFY010000078.1:0-28419 GCF_040703595.1 Streptomyces sp. NPDC007084 | reverse complement strand
CCGGTGCGGCGCCGGGCCGGCGGGGAGCGGCGCGCGGGGAGCCCGCGTCGCCTCGTCGGCGGTGGCCGTGCACGATGGGGAGGTAACCGTCAGCGAATCGCCAGCGATCCGAAAGGCTCCCCGTGACCAGCATCCCGGTCCTCACCGCCCATGACGGAACGACGATCCCGGCCGTCGGCCTGGGCACCTGGCCGATGGACGACGCCCAGGCCGAGGAGGCCGTGAGCGGTGCCCTCGGCATCGGCTACCGGCTCATCGACACGGCGGCCAACTACCGCAACGAGACCGGCACCGGCCGGGGCGTCGCCAACGGCGGGGTCCCGCGCGAGGAGATCATCGTCACCACGAAGCTTCCCGGGCGGCATCACGGCTACGACGAGACGCTCGCCTCCTTCGAGGAGTCCCGGAGCCGCCTCGGCCTCGACTACGTCGACCTGTACCTCATCCACTGGCCGCTGCCGCGCGTGAACAAGTACGTCGACTCGTGGAAGGCCATGATCAAGCTGCGCGAGGAGGGTCTCGTACGGTCGATCGGCGTCTCCAACTTCACCGCCGAGCACCTCACCCGGCTGGAGGAGGAGACCGGGGTCCTGCCTGCGGTGAACCAGATCGAGCTGCACCCCTACCTCCCCCAGGACGAGCTGCGCGCCTTCCACGCCGACAAGGGCATCGTCACCGAGAGCTGGAGCCCGCTGGGCCGCGGCTCCAGTCTGCTGAAGGACCCGGCGCTCGGGAAGATCGCCGAGGCGCACGGGGTGACACCGGGCCAGGTCGTGCTGCGCTGGCACACCCAGCTCGGCGCGGTTCCCATCCCGAAGTCCGCCGACCCGGGGCGGCAGCGCGCGAACCTGGACATCTTCGGCTTCGAACTGACCCCGGACGAGCTGGCCGCCGTCGCCGACCACCCGCGCCGGCGGCTCGGCGGGGACCCGGACACGCACGAGGAGTTCTGACACCCGTACGCCCCCGGGACGTTCACTTCCACCCGTACGCGTAGGCGGCGACCCAGGTCACGTCGAGTTCCGCGCTGCTGCCGGGGGCCGCGCCGGGGCCTTCGAGGGCGCTCTCGTTCTGGAGCACCCAGGAGAGCGGGACGGCGGGGACCCCCCGGGTGTCCTCGCCGGTCCGGCGGCCGTCGACGTAGAAGCGCACGTGTCCGGGGGTCCACTCCGTCGACACGGTGTGCCACTCGGTCCAGGAGGCGCCGCTCGGGAAATACCCCTGTTCTCCTCCGCCGCAGGGGTGGTGGAAGGCGGTGATGCGGCCCGTCCACTCTCCTTCGGGATGGTCCATCTCGCAGCCGTCGCCGTAGTGCAGCCAGGCCGACTTGTATCCGGGAGCCGCCTTCGTCACCTTGATGCGGGCGCTGTACTTGCCGTACGTCATCCGCATCACGGCACGCGGCACGAGCGCCGCGGCGTGGACGGGCCCGCCGTCCGCCGGGCGCCACATGCGGATGCGCAGCACGCCGTCGCCGTGTTCGCCGGGGCCCACGCTCACGGTGTCCTCGGGGTGGTACGTGCCGACGACGCCGCGGTGCCGGTCGTTCGCCGTGTCCTGCCAACCGGTCGGGTAGGCCCACCAGTTGTCGCGGTAGGCGCCGGTGAGTCCGCCGCAGTGGGCCGCCGGGGTGTCGGCGTGGTGGTCGCAGTCGCTGAACGAACCCAGCGGGACCCGGTCGCCGTTGAAGTCCTCCGCGAGGACCTGCCAGAACGGGCCGCAGTCGCCGCGCGGCAGGGCGTTCCCGGTGGCACGGCAGGCGTCCGCCGAGCGGGGTGCTCCGTCGGCGCTGGGGACCCGGATGAGCGCGCCGACGAGCAGGACGAGACCGAGCGGCATCAGCAGGACGCGCCGGTACCGGCCGGGCGCCGCGTGTGAACCCATCGGTACTCCCCCTTCGCTCCTCGGCGTACGGGCGGCGCGGTTCTCCCCGTGCCGCCGTCCACGGGAGGGACGCCGTGATCCGGACCGGCCGCGAGTGCCGCGCGAGGAAGCATCCTCGCGGTACGGCGGGGGCGGCACCACCCCATGGGCGCACCGCGATACGGATGCCACCGCTCCGGCCCACCGGACGCGGCCCCTCCGTCCGCACGACCGGCGGGCCAAGGCCTCGCGGCACGGAGAGCCCGCCGGCGAGTCCCGGCGGGTACGGCGGGCCCCGGCGGCTCGGAGGTCCGCCGGGGCACGGTGATGCGCGGGTCAGGGCTGCAGGGGCATCGACCAGCAGTTGGAGACGGCGCGCTTCCCGGCTAGACGGTCGGTCAGCCAGGAGATGGCGTCACCCTGGTCGGTGAGGAGGGGGACGAGGTGGTTGGTGAGCAGTCCGTCGCCGAGGTTGGGCAGGATGACGGCGTCGTACGTGATGTCGGCGCCCTTGCGGCACCAGTCGACGGCGAGTTGGCGGGCCTGTCCGTGCGGCACGATGTCGTCCTGGGTGCCGGTGGCCACGCGTACCGGGCTGGTGGGCTTCAGCTTGCCGATGCGCTGGCCGTCGAGGACCGTTCGCAGCGCCGGGGTACTGGCCACGATGGCGCTCATGGAGCGTCCGTCGGCGGTCCATGAGGTGCTCTTCTTGAACGCGTAGCGCAGGATCGAGTCGCCGACGCACATGGTGGACAGGTCGGCGAGCGCGGCCTTCCCCGCGGCGTTGAGGTTGGCGTCGGCGATGGCCCGCAGCGGGGGGTCGGACTGGAGGAAACCGTTGAGGGACCAGCCGAGGGCGCCGGCGAGCGCGCTGCCGTCGATGCCCTTGATCACCTCGGTGAGGTCGGCCGGGGGCGCTCCGGAGTAGGTGCCGGCGAGGGTGATGTCCGGGGCGTAGGAGGGTTGGAGTTCGGCGGCCGAGGCGCTGGCGCCGCCGCCCTGGCTGTAGCCGAACAGGCCGACGGGCGAGGCGGCGGTGACGGACGTCCCGGTCAGGTTGCGCGCGGCGCGGACGGCGTCGAGCAGGGCGTGACCGCCGTCGAGGCGGTTGACGTAGGTGTGGAGCCGGTCGGTCGCGCCGAGTCCGACGTAGTCGGTGACGACCACCGCCGTGCCGGAGGCGAGGAGGCGGTAGACCGACAGGTCCTCGTAACCGACCGACACCGTCTCGCCGTTGAGGGTGATCGGGTGCTGGAGGCCCAGGGACGCGGCGCACTGGTCGCCCTGTCCCATGGTGCCGGGCGCGACGGCGACCACCGGTCGGGGTCCGCCGCCCCTCCAGGCGGCCGAGGGTTCGATGTAGGCGCCGGTGACCGCGACGGGTTCGCCGTTGGAGTCGGTGGACTTGTACATCAGGCGGGTCGCCTTGCCCGGCAGGGGTCCGTCGAGACCGGGCAGGCTGAGGGCCAGCGGGAGGGGTTCGCTGCGTACGATCGCGCCGTTGGCCGAGGGGAGCGTCGTGGGCGGGTCGTAGAACGCGGGGATCGTCACCCCTCGGGAGACCGTGTCGGCCGGGCCGGTGGCGGCCGTGGCGGGCAGCGCCTGCACGGCGAGGCAGGCGCAGGCGGCGACGGCCGTGGCGAGGAGCCGGCCGCGACGAGGTGTGGCGGATCTGGGGCGGTTCGCCCCCAACCGGCTTTCTTCGGAACCGCGTTGGGAGAGCGTGGACGGGGACTCGCTGTCGGGGCCGTTGAATCGGTGGGGTCGTTCCATGCGGCTCACTCCCTGCTTCCTCGGAGGGTGTTGGTGATGCGGGGGTTGGGGCCCTGCGTCAACGGCGTGACGTGGGACCCCGGTTGGGGAGCCCGACGGGACCGCGGCCGTGGGGAATCGGCGTACGGCTCCCGGATCGGGGTCGACTCGGCTCAGGTCGGGTCGGGTCGGGTCGGGTCGGAGCGAGTCGGCTTGGTTCGGCTGGGCTCTGCTGGAGGAGGGCAGCCCTCATCACGACACGGCGCCGGGTGGTGAAGGGGAGCCCCATTTCGGGGGGGTCGGGTGGTGCGGGGCAGCCATCAGCACGGGGGGACGTCGGGCAGCGAGGGTCAACCCCCTTCGGCGGGGGCCGTGTTGGAAGGTCCCGTAAGCCCTGGCCTGGGCGTGGACGCGGCTGACGCCGGACGGGCGCTCCCGTACGCGCCATCGGCCGACGGCGCGTACGGGAGCGCCCGTCCGCAGATGGTGCGGCGCGGGGCGGAACATGTCCTGAGCGGCCGTGCGCGGCGAAGCCCCGATGCTCGTGGCGGTGACTGCGCCGTCCTGCGCTGTGCGTGGCGGTCCGGTGGTGCGCGGTTCGGATCTCTGCGACCCGGCTCTTACGGACGTCGAAGTCCCGTGCGAAGCCCGTTGGTTACTCCCGAGTCACTACTGGAGAGTAGGAGCGGGTGTCACCCAGTGACAAGATGTCTGCGTACGGCATTTCCGAGGGGCGTACAGGTCACCGGCTCAGGCCGATCGCACCGCACCCGCGACAAAAGGGCGCCCCCGCCGGGCCGTTGGGTAAAGAGATTGCATGGTCTAGTCCAAAGCCCTGCCTGGTCTAGTCCAACTCATTGACGTGATCGCGACAGTGGCCGGAAGCTAAGGCCACTCCCCCACCCCCTCTGGAGGCACCGTGAGACGTCTTCGCGCATGTCTGGGCGCGGCAGCAGCCGTCAGCCTGGCCGCAGTCGGCACGACCGCGCTGGTCGCGGGCAACGCCTCGGGCGCGACCACCGCGCTCAGCAACCGGTGGTACGCCGCCGCCCCCTACCTGATGCCGACGGACAACGAGCCGCCGGACGCGGGCGCCATCATGGACGCCACCGGCCTCAAGGGGTTCCAGCTCGCGTTCATCCTCGCCCCCAACGGCGGCGGCTGCTCGCCCACTTGGGGCGGCACAGCGGCGGTCTCCTCGGACACCGCCGTGCAGTCGGTCGTCAACGGCATCCGCGCCAAGGGCGGTGACGTCTCCGTGTCGATCGGCGGATACGGCGGCACCAAGCTCGGCCAGGCCTGCTCGGACGCGGCCTCCACGGCGGCTGCGTACCAGCAGGTCATCACCAAGTACGGCCTGCACGCCATCGACTTCGACCTGGAGGAGCCGGAGTACGAGAACGCGGCGGCCATCAAGAACGAGATCGGCGCGGCCAAGATCCTCCAGCAGAACAACCCCGGCCTGTACGTCTCGGTCACCACGGCCGGCACGGCGGACGGCACCGGCTGGTTCGGCAAGCAGATGCTGCTGGAGGCCAAGTCGCAGGGGTTCACGCCGAACAACTTCTCCATCATGCCGTTCGACGGCGGGTTCAACGGCGCCGCGTCGCAGACCAGCGCGCTCGCCAACTTCAACACGATCCTCCAGTCCACCTTCGGCTGGGACCAGGCGACGGCGTACGCCCACGAGGGCTTCTCCGGCATGAACGGCCGCAGCGACACCGGCGAGTACTTCTCGCAGGCCGACTTCCAGACCGTGCTGGACTTCGCCACCAGCCACAACATGGACCGCTTCACGTTCTGGTCGCTCAACCGCGACCGTCAGTGCAGCCCCGCCGACAACGGCGGCCGGACGTCCGGCACGTGCTCCAGCGTGGCCCAGAACTCCTGGGACTTCGCGAAGTACTCGGTGAAGTTCGCCGGGGCGACCCCGCCCACCGGCACACCCACCCCGACGCCCACGCCGACCCCGACGCCCACCCCGCCGAGCGGTGCCTGCAAGACGGCGTGGAGCGCGACGGCGGTGTACACGGCGGGCAACGAGGCCTCGTACAACCACCACAACTGGAAAGCCAAGTGGTGGACGCAGAACGAGACACCCAGTGCCTCCGACTGGGGTCCGTGGCAGGACGAGGGCGCCTGCTGACCCGTCGTCTCCGGTCCGGCTCCGGACAGGCCGTCCGCCTCCCCCAGAGGTCCCGGCCTCCGGAGCCGCCCGGTCCAGGCCTCCCCGCCTGAGCGCGCCGACGGGCGCGCGGCGCGAGGGATGGCGTCACCCGAGATTCGGGGGGACGCCATCCCTTCCGTCGTTCCGGCCCCCGGGCGGCCGGCCGGCCGCCCGAGCCCCGGCCGCCATGCCCGCGCTCCCGCGCCCGCTGCCCGGCCGACGTCGTCTCGCGCTACTCGGCCGGCAGCGTCTCGCGCATCGCCTTCGCCGTGGTCGCCGGATCGTAGCCCTCCGGGACACCGGGGACCAGGATGATGTCGCCCTCGATGTGCCGCGAGCGCAGCGGGGCGATCTCCCGGTACGCCGGGGACGCCCACCAGGCGCGCGCCTGCGCCATCCCGGGGAAACCGATCACCACGACGTGACCCGGCCACGCCCCCTCCAGCACCTCGTGCCGGGCACCGTGCGCGAGAAAACGGCCGCCGTACGGTGCGAAGGTGGCCGTGATCCGCTCCATGTAGTCGGCGATCTCGGGGTGCGGGTCGGCTGCGCGCAGGTGGGCTATGGCGTAGGCGTTCATGGCGTCCTTCCGGCCGATCGGGCTCCGTCGGGAACGACCTTGGCATCGGCGCCGCCCCGGGTCGATTACCCGAGAGGTAAGCGCCGACGGGACCCTTCCTCGGGCGTGCCGGAGTCGGGACCCGCCCCGGTGGCGCGGCCGGCCGTGGCGCGCGGTCAGCCGAGCTTGCGGTCCAGGTTGAAGGCGGCGCTGATCAGGGCGAGATGGGTGAACGCCTGGGGAAAGTTCCCGCACTGCTCGCCCGTGTGGCCGATCTCCTCCGCGTACAGGCCGAGGTGGTTGGCGTAGGTGAGCATCTTCTCGAAGGCGAGCCGGGCGTCGTCGACCCGGCCCGCGCGGGTGAGCGCCTCGACGTACCAGAAGGAGCAGATCGAGAAGGTGCCCTCCTCGCCCTTAAGGCCGTCGGGGCTGGCCTGCGGGTCGTAGCGGTAGACGAGCGAGTCGGAGACCAGGTCCTCACTCAGGGCGTCGAGGGTGGCGAGCCATTTCGGGTCGGTCGGGGAGACGAACTTGGCGAGCGGCATCATCAGCAGGGACGCGTCGAGGATGTCGCTCTGCTCGTACTGGGTGAACGCCTGGCGGGTGTCGGACCAGCCCCGGCTCATGATGCGCCGGTAGATCTCGTCACGGGCGGCGCCCCAGCGCACGGTGTCGGCGGGCAGCCCGCGGTGCTGGGCCAGCCGCATCGCCCGCTCGATGGCCACCCAGCACATGAGACGGGAGTAGAGGAACGTCTTGCGTCCGCCGCGCGTCTCCCACACCCCTTCGTCGGGCTGGTCCCAGTGTTCGCACACCCAGTCGACGAGCGCGCTGATGCCGTCCCAGTGCGCGCTGGACAGCGGCTGGCCCCACTTGTCGTAGAGGTAGAGGGAGTCGACCAGGGCTCCGTAGATGTCGAGCTGGAGCTGTCCGACGGCGGCGTTGCCGACGCGCACCGGGGCGGAGGCCCGGTAGCCCTCCAGATGCGGAAGCTCGCGTTCGGGCAGGTCACGGCGGCCGTCGATGCCGTACATGATCTGGAGGGGGCCGCCCGGGTTCGTGGTGTCCGGGTCGTCGAGCCGGACGTGCTCGGAGAGGAAGGTCATGAACGCCTCCGCCTCCTCGGTGAAGCCGAGGCGCAGCATCGCGTACACACAGAAGGCGGCGTCGCGGATCCACACGTACCGGTAGTCCCAGTTGCGCTCGCCGCCGATCTGTTCCGGCAGGCTGGTGGTCGGCGCGGCGATGATGGCGCCGGTGGGGGCGTACGTGAGCAGTTTCAGGGTGAGGGCCGAGCGGTGCACCATCTCCCGCCAGCGCCCCCGGTAGCGCGACCGGGACAGCCAGCGCCGCCAGTAGGCCACGGTCGCGTTGAACTCGCTCTCCGCCTCGGCCACGGCGCAGCGGCGCGGCGGTACGTCGTCGTCGATCCGGTCGATCGCGAAGACCGCGGAATCCCCCTCGCTCAGCTTGAACAGCGACCACACGTCCTGCCCGTCCGCCTCCATGGGCACGGTGGAGGTGAGGGCGAGTTTGAGCGCGGGCGAGTCGAAGACGGCCTGCCCGTCGTCCAGGTGCAGGGTGTGCGGGACCGTTCCGTACTCGAAGCGGGGGGCGATCCGGGCCCGGAAGGGCAGGGTCCCCCGGACGCACACCACACGGCGGATGAGCCGGTGCCGGTCGGCCTCGCGCGAGTCGTCCACGACCGGCATGAAGTCCTGGATCTCGCCCACGCCGTCGTCCGCGAAGAACCGGGTGATCAGCACGTTCGTGTCGGGGAAGTAGAACTGTTTCGTACGTGCCGGGACGTCGGCCGCCAGTTCGAAACTTCCGCCGCGGTCGGCGTCCAGGATCGACGCGAAGACGCTGGGGGCGTCGAACCGTCCGCAGCAGTACCAGTCGATGGTCCCGTCCGTGCCGACCAGGGCCGCGCTGCGCAGGTCGCCGATCAGCCCGTGTTCCGCGATCGGCAGATACCGGGGGACGTCGCCGTACCGCCGCCCGCCTGGCTCGCCGCGCGCCCTGTCGCCCGCCCGCGCTCCGGGACCCTCGTCCGCCATTCCGGCCATACCGGCCTCCCTGGAGCCGTCGCCCGCGCCACGCTCTCGTTCCAGGCTAACGACAGGTCGTGTGCTTCGTACGGTCGTGGTCTCGCGGTTACGGTCATCGGCTCGCGCGTACGGTCGTGGTCTCGCGCGTACGGTCGGCCTGGATCGGGAACGGTCGCCGTCTCCTCCGGCGGTGCGGTCACTCCTTCAGGATGACCTTGGCGGCGACGATGATCAGGCCGAGGGCCAGGTTGACGAAACCCTCGGTGATGATCTGCCCCCGGGAGGCGCCCGCGCGGGCCGCTCCCAGGCACGCCCACACGACCTGCTGGGCTACCGCGACGCCCAGCGCGAGCCACAGCCCGGTGTTGACGCTCATCCCGAACCAGCTCACGGCCACGGCTGCGGCGGGAAGGACGGCGGCCTCGACGATGGCCCACTCGTGCGCACCGCTCCGGCGGATCTCCGGCCAGGACCAGGCCTGACCGACCACCCGCTCCCCGGCCAGGTGGGCGTAGACGTGCGTGGCCCAGAAGACCAGGCCCGAGACCAGCAGCAGGACGATGATCTCCCGGCGCGAGGGAGCCTCCGCCGATCCTGCCGTGGCCACGACGGAGGCGGCCAGGATCGAGCCGTAGATGGCACCCGCGTAGTCGGTTCGTCGGCTTGTCGACGCCACCGGCTTCGACTTCGAGTCCGGCTTCGCCCTCGACGTCGGCTCCAATACGGACTCCGAGGGGGCGTCGATACGGTCGCCACCCTCGGGCGGGACGCTGGAACGGCTCACCTTCTCAAGATATGGCCGGGTCTACGGCGCTGCCCGGCGAGTGCGGTCCGGGTACGGGCCGCTCGCGGCCGGAGGGGGGCGCCCGGGCCGGAAGCGCCCGCGCCTCTTCGCGGGCCGGCGGGGTTCCTGTCCTCCGGGATCGACGGAGAGGACGGAGGTTCCGCAGATCCCGGAGATCCCGGGGATCGCGGGGGTCGCGGGGATCGCGGAGGTGACGGAGACCTCGGAACAGCGGAGACCTCGGAGACGGCGGAGCCTGTGGCGACGAGGGCCGGGTTCGGGTCGTCGGAGTCGGAGAGTGAGGCCGAGGCCCGATCGTTGGGTATCCGTAGGCTGTGCCGATCGAAGACGGACTGGAGACCGTGTGCCGGATATGCGGGCTGGACGTGGACGATGTCCGGTTCGACGCCAACGGGCTGCCGCTGTTCGTCATCTGCGAGTGCTGCGGCGGTGAGTCCGGCTGCGACGACGGCAGTCCGGTCGCGGTCCGCCGGTACCGGGAGTCGTGGATCGCCGACGGAGCCAGATGGTTCGAGCCCGCGGCCAGACCGCCCGACTGGAATCTGTCGCGGCAACTGACCAACGTGCCCGCGGAATGGCGCTGACGGGACTACTCCGAACCGTTCCCGGGCTCGTCCGCGCCTTCCCCGTCCGCGCCTCCCCCGTCCGCCGGCAGGCGCTCCGGCAGGCCGAGCCGGGGGAACTGGTCCTCGTGGAACGTGACGATCTCGGTGATCGCACCGCCGGTCACGCGCAGGACGTCGACCGTCAGCGGCAGATACGCGCCCTGCCGCTCCCGCCGGAGATAGAAGGCGGCGGCGGGCTGCCGGTTCACGGTGGTGAGGACGGCGTGCAGGCCGTTCATGCTCTCGAAGCCGCCCTCGACCCAGGCGTGCACCACCGTGTCGCGGCCGAGGTGCACGCCCGGTGTGGGCGGCATCGACCAGCGGACGTCGTCGCGCAGCAGTGCGGCAAGCCGGTCGACGTCCGTGGCCACGCTGGCGTCGGTGTAGCGCCGCACCAACTCGCGCGTGCCGGGGTCCTGTTCGCCGCCGGACCAGTCCTGTCGCTCGGCGGGCAGGTGCTCACGCATCCCGGCACGGGCGCGCTGGAGCGCGCTGTTCACGGAGTTGACGGAGTCGCCGAGGAGTTCGGCGACGCCCTTGGCCGGCCAGCCGAGCACGTCCCGCAGGATCAGTACGGCCCGGGGGCGGGGCGCGAGGTGCTGGACCGCGACCAGGTAGGCCAGCTCGATCGTCTCCCGGGCGACGGCGACGGCCTCCGGCTCGTCCGCGTCGCCGGCGGGCAGCTCGTCGAGCAGCCGGTCCGGGTAGGGCTGGAGCCACGGCACCTCGCCGCCGGTCGCGGGCTCCGGGCGGCACCTGGCGAGCAGGTCCAGGCAGGCGTTGGTGGCGATCCGGTACAGCCAGGCCCGGAAGGTCGACCGCCCCTCGAAGGTCTCGCGCCGCCGCCAGGCCCGGAGGAACGTCTCTTGGACGGTGTCCTCGGCGTCCTCGAACGACCCGAGCATCCGGTAACAGTGCACGTGCAGCTCCCTGCGGTGCCGCTCCACCAGCCCCGAGAACACCGCCTCGTCCACCTCACCCAGCCCGCCCACAGCCACCTCGTCCACCTCGCCCAGCCCGCCCACAGCCACCTCGTCCAGCCGCGTGTCCGCACTCATCACGTCATCCTTCCGCCGCATCGTGTCCGTCATAGGTGTGACGGACAGGACCCCGAAAACTCATCACCGGTGTGGGTGAGCGCGGCGGGGGCGGCGTCCCGCGTCCTCACGAGATCGATTTCCGACCGCGCCGAGATCGGCTTCGGCCGCGCACCCGGCCGATCGGCCCGCCGACCCGGCGGCACTGGGCAACGCGCCGCGCCCTGGGTATAGCAAGCTCATGCAGGCACACGGAGTCGCCCTGTGGACCAGACGCCGGTGGGTGGGCTTTCTGCGGGGTGTGACGCGGCGGGCGCGGGCCGAAGGTGCGCCGCAGCCGTGGTGGGTGCCCCGGCGGGTGTTCACGGTGGCGTCGGCCGATGTGGACGACGACGCCGGTGTGGCGGCGATCTGGATCGTGACGCGCCCGAAGTCCCCGAGAGCGCGGGAACACATCACGTTCCTTGAGCGGTACGACGGGCGGTGGCGGTACGTGGGAAGCGGCCTTGACACCCACACCTGGGCGAGGTTGAGACGGGAGGATTAGTGCCCTCGCCGCCCCAACTTCCCCCTGTCCCATCCCTGTACGCCATCCGCCTCCTGGGATAACGTCACCTCGCCCGTTGCGATTGAATCGTTTCAATGCATGAGGAATGAGGCGTCATGTCGTCGAACAGCACTCCAGGCAGTGACATCTTCGAGACCGGTACCGCAACCGAGACCGGAGCCGGAACCCGAACCGGAACCGGAACCGGAACCGAGAGCGAACCCCGGACACGGGCCGGCGCCGGGCCCTCCCGGCGGGCCGTTGTCGGCGTCGGGGGTGCCGCCCTGGTCGCGAGCGCCGCCGGGGTCGCCTTCCCGGGGGTCGCCGGTGCCGCCGAGAGGACGGGCGCGGGTGCCGCGCCGGGCACAGCGCCCCGCCCCGGAACCGGCTGGCAGCGCTACGTCCAGGCTCCGCCCTCCCGCACCGTACGCCCCCTGCGGATCATCGCCTCGACCGGCGATGTGACCGCTCCCGAGGGGCTGTTGAAGCCCGGCGGCGCGAGGACCGTTCTGCGGCGGCCCCGGCCCGCTCCCGCCCCACGCTGGCCCGAGGGCACCGTCGCCGAGGCGTCGTCGGCGCACGCGGGGAACAACGGCAACGACGGGCAGCCGCGCACGTACGACGCCAAGAACGCGATCGACGGCGACCCGGAGACCTTCTGGAACGACGACACGATCGGCGCGTTCCCCGACACGCTCACCATCACGGTGCCCGAGGCGCGGGAGCTGTCCGGCATCACGCTGCTCTCCAACAGCGACGGCGTACCGACCGACTTCACGGTGGACGCGTGGACGGATGGCGCCTGGCGGACGGTCGCCACCGTCGCGGACAACGATGTCATCCAGCGGGCGGTGCCCTTCTCCGCCAGGGTGACCACCACGCGGCTCCGCATCACGGTCACCGGCGTCCAGGACACCCCGCGAGGTGCCTTCACCCGGGTCAACGAGGTGTGGCCGGAGCCCGTGGCCCCGGTGGAGGCGCCCAGTGTGACGCTCGACTTCGGCAAGGTCGTGGTCGGGTACCCGCGCGTCCGGTTCAGCTCCGCGTCGGACAACTCCCCCGGTGTGCGGCTGGCGTTCTCGGAGACGAAGCAGTTCCTGACCGACCGTTCCGACTTCACCCGCTCCGACCAGTCCGGCGCGCCGGGCCAGGGGACGGACCAGTTCGCCGTACCGGCCGGGGGCGCCGACTGGACCGACCACAAGGGGTTCCAGTCGGACGGCAAGGTCTACGCCGACGGCCTGCACGGCTTCCGCTACCTCAAGATCACCCTCGACGCCCTGGCCGGTGACGCGCCCGTCGCGCAGCCGTGGGGAACGGTCGAGATCGACTCCGTCGGCCTCGACTTCACCGCCTACCTCGGCACCCCGAGCACCTACCGCGGCTGGTTCCTGTGCTCCGACGACGACCTCAACCGCTACTGGTACGGCGCCTCGTACACCAACGAGCTGGTCACCGACACCTTCCGGCAGGACGACGTCGATCCGCGCAACGCCTGGAGCGCCTCCCTCGAAGGCAAGCTCGTGCTCCACGACGGGCCCAAGCGCGACCGGGACCCGTACGTCGGGGACCTGGCTGTTTCGGCGCGGACCCTCTATCTGACGCACGACGACGCTGCCGCCGCCGCACGCAACGTCCTGGCCGACCTCGCCGACCACCAGCGCGCCGACGGCTGGATCCCGCCGGCCTCCATCTCGGGCTACGCGCTGCCCCTGTTCGACTATCCCCTGTGGTGGGTGACGTGCAGTTGGGACTACGTGCTCTACACGGGCGACCGTTCCTACGCGAACCGCTACTACCCGAACCTCGTCAAGGTGCTGGACACCTGGTACCCGAGTGTCACCGACAGCGCGGGGCTGCTCAGCAAGGGCCTCAACGGCACCGGCGGGTACGGGGATTACGCGTTCCTGGGCCGCACCGGACGCATCACCTACTACAACGTCAACTACGTCCAGGCCCTCAACGACGCCGCCCGGATGGCCCGTTGGCTCGGACGCGAGGCGGACGCGCGGCGCTGGACCCGGCGGGCCGGTGAGGTGAAGGACGCCGTCAACGCCCATCTGTGGGACGCGGACGCCGGTGCCTATCTCGACTCCGGGACCGGTCCCGTCCGGCACGCACAGGACGGCAACGCGATCGCCGTCACCTCCGGGGTCGCGGACGCCGGGCGCGCGGCCTCGGCGCTCGCCCATCTGGACGCCACCACCCAACGCCCGTACGGCAACGCCTTCATGGACAACGACACCCTCTTCGGCGACGCCTCACAGCGCGTGTACGCGTTCACCTCGTACCCGGAGATCGTGGCCCGCTTCGAGAGCGGCCGGGCCGAGTCGGCGGTCGACCAGATCCGGCGCACGTACGGCTGGATGGACAGCCACGACCCCGGCGTCACGCACTGGGAGGGCATCGGCCCGGGCGGATCGCTGTACGAGGGCGCCTATACGAGCATGGCGCACGGCTGGTCCACCGGTGTGCTGCCCGCCCTGACCCATCAACTGCTCGGCGCCCGGCCGGCCTCCCCCGGCTACACCACCTGGGAGGTGCGTCCCCAGCCCGCCGGAATCACCTGGGCGCAGGGCCAACTCCCCACACCGCACGGCCCGTTGCAGGTCGACTGGGAGGCTGGGCACGCGGCGTTCGAGCTGACCGTCCGGGCCCCGTCGGGCACCCGGGGTGCGGTCACCTTCCCGATGGACGCTCGCGAGGTGACGGTACGGGCGGGGCGCCGCACCCTGTGGGACGGACGCCGCCGCTCGGACCGTACGGTCGAGGTGACCGGCAACCGGGTCACCGTCTCCGGCCTCGGAGCGGGCACCCACGTCTTCACGGCCGCACGTCACGGGTGAGCGCGGGCCGGGTGCGGCGGGCCGCAGGGTGATCGAGTCGGCGCTCAGCCCTCGTCGCCCTGCGGTTGGGCGTTCTCCGGCCGGAAGCAGGCCGTGACCGTCTTCCCGTGGCGTTGGCACTTGGTGCCCCAGTCGTCCGCGAGCATCTGCACGATGCCCACACCCCGGCCCGAGACCGCGCCGGGCTCCGGTTCGCGCTGCCGGGGCAGGGTGGGGTCGTCGTCGTGGACGCTCACCTGGAGACAGTCACCGTCCCAGGTGAGGACCAGCGACGCGTCGCTACGAGCATGGATGTGTGCGTTGGTGAGCAGTTCGGACACCGTGAGGACCACCGCGTCGACCGTGTCGGGTTCCTCCGCCGTCCAGGGCAGGGACTCCAGGTGCCTGCGGGTCCAGTGTCGTCCGGCGCTCACGCCCCCGGAGACCGGGAACGAGTGCGCCCAGCCCATCGCCTTGACCGCCATCGTCCGACCTCGCTCCTCGTTCTTCCCGCCGTGTACTTCCTGACGTGGTTCTTCCTGGCATGCCGTTCTCGTGGAGGCCGGGTACCCGGAAGCCGCCCACACACTCGGGCGGCACCGGGGCTGCCTGCGGATCGGCTGTGCGGACGTCAATCCCGCGCCACAACTCACCCCCCTCCGGGGGCCAACCATCGCGCGAGGGGAACAACAGATGTCCCCTGTCCGTACTATCGGTAGGCCGGGGCATGACGCAGCAAGTGCGGCTGCACGCCCCGTCCCTCCAGCGCGGTCGACAGGACGCGCCTCGCCCTCCGGCCGCTTCATGTGTGTTCACGCGGCGGCCGTGCACCGACGAAAGGTCCTCACCATGCCCGACGCCACACCTTCCACCGAGCTGACATCGCAGTACACCGCCCAGGTCATCGGCGATCTGGACCGCAACGTGAAGGAGCAGGAGCGCATCGGTGCGGAAATCGACGCCCTGCAAGAGCAGTTGAACGCGCTGCGGCACGACCACGCCGTCCTGACGAGCCTGCACCAGGCCCTCGGAGGCGCGGACACGGCCGTCCCCGCCCCGCCCGCCCCGACGGGGGTGGCGTCCGTGCCACAGCAGAAGGGGTCCGCCAAGGCGGCCGGGCCGACCGCCTCCGCGAAGTCGGGCAAGGCGCCGAAGAGCACCGACGCCAAGCGCCCGCGGTCGCGGGCGAAGACGGCCGGCACCGCGAAGAGTGTCCAGGCCAAGGCCGCGACCACCACGTCCGAGGTGAAGAGCACGGGCGGCGCGGAGCCGGCCGGTGCCGACGCCAAGAGCACGGCCACGAAGAACACCGCTACGACGGGCACTGCCACGAAGAGCACCGCCACCAAGGACGCTGCCGCCAAGAGCACCGGCGCCAAGACCCCGGACACCAAGCTCGCCGCCACCAAGACGGCCGCCGCCAAACCCGCCTCCGCCAAGTCGGCCCCCGCCAAGAAGCCCGCGGCCAAGGCCGGGTCGGGCCGGCCCACCCTCGTCGAGCTGATCCGCGGCTACCTCACCGACCAGGGCGAGCCCCGTTCGGCCGCCGAGGTCTCGACGGCGCTCGGCAAGTCCCACCCCGACCGGCGTATCCAGACGAACGTCGTGCGCACCACCCTGGAGAACTTGGTGGCGAAGAGCCACGCCCACCGCGCCAAGCAGGGCACCTCCGTCTTCTACACGGCCACGGACGCCCTCAGGCCGGCCGCGGCCGCCCCGGCAACCGAGCAGCCGGTGGAGGCCAGCGCCGGCTGACCGTCAGGCGCCAGATGCCCGGTTCGTGAAGCGCGGAGAATCGATACGCCAGAGTCGACCCGCCCGAGTCGACCCGCCTGAGTCGACCGGCCCGAGTCGACCGGCCCGAGTCGATCCGCCGCCCCGGAATCGCCGCGCCGCTCCTGGGCGGACGCGGAGTCGCACCCCCACCCCGACCCTGCCTTCCCCCTTGCCTCCCCCTTCCGGGGTCCCCTCCCTCCCTCCCTCCCTCCCGGGCGGCAGACCGGGGACAGCGCAGACCGGGGACACCAGGGCATCTCTCACGCGGTCACCTTCGCGACGAACGCCGCGAGGTTCGCCACGGTGCGCTGGATCTTCTCCTCCAAGGTCAGCGACTCGTGCATCCGCCCGCCCACGCCCGCGTCACGCTTCCCGCGCACATACAGCGAGCAGGCGAGGTCGCCGCATATGTACGCGCCGACCGAGTTGCCCTGCTGCCCCGGCTTGCCCGCCTTGGGGGCGACCATCAGGGAGACACCGCCGGTGTGGGTGGTGACGCACAGGGAGCACATGCTGCGGCGCATGTGTCCGGACGGCTGGGTGGGGCAGCGCAGCACGAGCGCCTGGAGGTGGCCGTCCAACTCGGCCGCGATATAGGCGCGTTCGGGTGACTGCGGGTCGCGCCAGCCGAGGTAGTCGAGGTCTTCCCAGGGCCGGTCGGCCAGGTCCCGGGGGACGGAGAGGCGCTTCGCCTCGCCCTTCGTGCAGTTCAGGAACGCGGCACGGATCTCTTGCTCGGTCAGCGGCTTCATAACACTCACGCTAATTTGCCTAAAGCTATTAGGCAAATGCATAATCAGTTCTGCCGGAAGAGAGGATCGCCATGGTTCGGGCAGGACTGACCGCGGAGCGGGTGACACGGGCGGGGGCGGAGCTGGCCGACGAGGTCGGCTTCGACCAGGTGACCGTCTCGGCGCTGGCCAGGCACTTCGACGTCAAGGTCGCGAGTCTCTACTCCCATGTGAAGAGTTCGCACGACCTGAAGACGCGGATCGCCCTGCTCGCCCTCGAAGAACTCGCCGACCGTGGGGCGACAGCCCTGGCCGGGCGGGCCGGCAAGGACGCCCTGACCGCCTTCGCGAACGTCTACCGCGACTACGCCAGGGAGCACCCCGGGCGGTACGCCGCCGCACAGCTCCGGCTCGACCCGGAGACGGCCGCCGCCAGCGCGGGTGTCCGGCACGCGCAGATGACCCGGGCGATCCTGCGGGGCTACGACCTGGCGGAACCCGACCAGACCCACGCCGTCCGCATGCTGGGCAGCGTGTTCCACGGCTACGTCAGCCTGGAGCTGGCCGGAGGGTTCAGCCACAGTGCCCCCGACTCACAGGAGAGCTGGTCGCGCGTTCTGGACGCGCTGGACTCCCTGCTGCGCCACTGGCCCACGGCCTGACCGACGCGGCTGACTCGCCCGGCCGCCGGCACCTGCCCGTATCCCTCAACTCGCTGGTGGCCGAAGCCCGTTGGCATCGCGCAGGGCCCCATGCGGGCCCCACGTGGCTGACCCCCGTCGCCTCCCACGGCAGCCGCGAGGTGAGCGACAGGCGGCACGCGCCCACCACCCACGAGGCGGGACAGCCACAGGCATCCCACGACATCCACCACACACGCCGCACGACCCCTGCCAACCGTGCCAACCGCACTCCGCACAAGCCTCACAACCCGTGTGACCCGTACGCCGCCTGGCCCACGTGGACCCATGTGGCCCTTGCGACCCCGTACCCCCCATCCGTCCTCCCCCACCGACAGGCCGATGTCATCATGCAGACCCAACCCGACCCCATCACCACACCCATCACCGCCGACCTCGTGCGCGGTGCCGTCGAGCTGGAGTACACCGGGCGGGGTGTGCTGCCCCACCGGCTGCCCGCCTGGGCGCGGGCCCAGTGTGGCGACGGGCAAGTGGCGATGGCGGAGGCCCAGCCGTCGGGCGTTCGGCTGGCCTTCCGTACGCGGGCCACCACCGTCGAGCTGGACGTCCTCGCCACCAAGCGCGTCTACGTGGGCGCGCCCGCACGGCCGGACGGGCTGTACGACCTCGTCGTCGACGGCCGGCTCGCCGGTCAATCGTCCGCGCCCGGCGGCAACACCCTCACCCTCGACATGGCCACGGGATCGGCGACGACCACGCCCGGGACGGTCGGCACCGTACGGTTCGCGGACCTGCCCGCCGGGCCGAAGGACGTCGAGATCTGGCTGCCGCACAACGAGACCGCCGAGCTGGTGGGCCTGCGAGCCGACGCGCCCGTGGAGCCGGCCCAGGACCGTGGGCGGCCCGTGTGGCTGCATCACGGCAGTTCGATCAGCCAGGGTTCCGACGCGGCGAGCCCCAGCACCACCTGGCCCGCGCTCGCCGCCTCCCTGGCCGGGGTGGAACTGGTCAACCTGGGGCTGGGCGGCAGCGCCCTGCTCGACCCGTTCACCGCGCGCACCCTGCGCGACACGCCCGCCGACCTGATCAGCCTCAAGCTGGGCATCAACCTCGTCAACACCGACCTGATGCGGCTGCGGGCCTTCACCCCCGCCGTGCACGGTTTCCTCGACACCGTCCGCGAGGGCCACCCGAGCGTGCCGCTGCTCGTCGTCTCCCCCATCCTCTGCCCCATTCACGAGGAAACGCCGGGCCCCAGCCTCCCGGACCTCGGCGCGCTCGGCGAAGGCCGGCTGCGGTTCCGCGCCGCGGGCGACCCCGCCGAGCGGGCGAGCGGGAAACTGACCCTCGGGGTCATCCGCGACGAACTCGCCGCGATCGTGGCACAGCGGGCCGCCGAGGACCCGAACCTGCACTACCTCGACGGACGGGAGCTGTACGGAGAGGCGGACGCCGTCGAGCTGCCGCTGCCGGACGCGCTCCATCCGGACGCCGCGACCCACCGTCGTATCGGCGGACGGTTCGCGCGCCTCGCCTTCGACGGAACCAAGGGCTTCCCCGGGCCGGTCGCCTGAACCGGGCACCCGCGCCGAGCCGGCCGGCCGCCGCGCTCCCGGAGCCGTCCGGGATGTGGGCGGCCTGCGCGGCACCGCGCTCGTCGCATAGGCTGGCGCCCGTAGCTGGTTCGCCCCGTCCGCCAGGCGGGATGCGTCGTAAGAGGGAACCCGGTGGAAATCCGGGACTGCCCCGCAGCGGTGAGCGGGAACGACCGCCGTCATACGCACTGGGCCCGGACGGGTCTGGGAAGCGACGGCCAGTAGGTGTCCTCCGTCCGGAGGGCGTGCCCGCGAGTCCGAAGACCTGCCCGCTGCCCGTGCGCGACCATCGCGCGCGGACATCCCGGTGACCTCGTGGGCGGGTCGGCGTACATACCTGGCGGACGGCCGCGCTCCGGCGTGCGGCGTGTTCCCGCCCGGTCCGTCACCCTTCGCGCTCACGTGTCCCATCGGGATCCAGGGAGACATCTCGCGAAGGAGATTTCCGTGACAGCGAAGTCCGCAGCCGCGGCAGCACGGGCCACCGTGTACGGCTACCCCCGCCAGGGTCCGAACCGGGAACTGAAGAAGGCGATCGAGGGCTACTGGAAGGGCCGCGTCGGCGCCGACGCCCTCCGGGCCACCGCCGCGGAACTGCGCCGCTCCACCTGGCGGCAGCTCGCCGAGGCCGGTATCGCCGAAGTACCCACCGGCGACTTCTCGTACTACGACCACGTCCTGGACACCAGCGTCATGGTCGGCGCCGTCCCCGAGCGCCACCGGGACGCCGTCGCCGTCGACGCGCTCGACGGCTACTTCGCCATGGCCCGCGGTACGCAGGACGTGGCGCCGCTGGAGATGACGAAGTGGTTTGACACCAACTACCACTATCTCGTGCCCGAGTTGGGCCCGGACACCGTCTTCACCGCCGACTCGTCCAAGCAGGTCGCCGAGTTGAGGGAGGCGCTGGCGCTCGGGCTGACGGCCCGCCCGGTCCTGGTCGGACCGGTCACGTACCTCCTCCTGGCCAAGCCCGCCCCGGGCGTGGCCGCGGACTTCGACCCGCTGGCCCTGCTCGACCGGCTGCTGCCGGTCTACGCCGAGGTGCTCGCCGATCTGCGCTCCGCGGGTGCCCGGTGGGTCCAGCTCGACGAGCCCGCGCTCGTGGAGGACCGGACGACCGCCGAACTGAACGCCGCCGAACGCGCCTACCGGTTCCTCGGCGGTCTCACCGACCGGCCGAAGCTGCTCGTCGCGTCCTACTTCGACCGGCTCGGGGAGGCCCTGCCCATCCTCGCCAAAGCTCCCGTCGACGGGCTCGCCCTCGACTTCACCGGCGCTGCCGCCGCCAACCTGGACGCGCTCGCCGCCGTCGGTGGTCTGCAGGGCAAGCGGCTCGTCGCCGGTGTCGTCAACGGCCGCAACATCTGGGTCAACGACCTGGAGAACTCCCTTGCCACGCTGGGCACTTTGCTGGGCCTCGCGGACCAGGTGGACGTCGCGGCCTCCTGCTCGCTGCTGCACGTGCCGCTGGACACCGGCGTCGAGCGGGACATCGAACCGCAGGTGCTGCGCTGGCTCGCCTTCGCCCGGCAGAAGACGGCGGAGATCGTCACCCTCGCCAAGGGTCTGGCGCACGGCACGGACACCATCGCGGCCGAACTCGCCGCCAACCGGGCCGATCTCGCCGCCCGCGCGGGCTCGGCGCTCACCCACGACCCCGCCGTGCGCGCCCGCGCCGCCGCCGTCACGGCCGCCGACGCCCGCCGCTCGCAGCCGTACGCCGAGCGGTCCGCCGCCCAGCGCGCCCACCTCGGTCTGCCGCTGCTGCCGACCACCACGATCGGCTCCTTCCCGCAGACCGCCGAACTGCGCTCCGCACGGGCCGACCTGCGCACCGGACGCATCGACCTCGCCGGGTACGAGGAGCGCATCCGGGCCGAGATCGGCGAGGTCGTCTCGTTCCAGGAGAAGGCCGGGCTGGACGTCCTCGTGCACGGCGAGGCCGAACGCAACGACATGGTCCAGTACTTCGCCGAGCAGCTCACCGGCTACCTCGCCACACAGCACGGCTGGGTCCAGTCGTACGGCACCCGGTATGTGCGTCCGCCGATCCTGGCCGGCGACATCCTGCGGCCCGAGCCGATGACGGTGCGCTGGACGACGTACGCCCAGTCCCTCACCGACCGGCCCGTCAAGGGCATGCTGACCGGGCCGGTCACCATGCTCGCCTGGTCCTTCGTCCGCGACGACCAGCCGCTCGGCGACACCGCCCGGCAGGTCGCGCTCGCGCTGCGCGACGAGGTCAACGACCTTGAGGCGGCGGGGACTTCGGTCATCCAGGTGGACGAGCCCGCGCTGCGCGAGACGCTCCCGCTGCGCGCGGCCGACCGTCCCGCCTATCTGGCGTGGGCGACGGAGGCCTTCCGCCTCACCACCGCGGGTGTGCGGCCGGACACCCAGATCCACACCCACATGTGCTACGCCGAGTTCGGGGACATCGTCCAGGCCATCGACGACCTCGACGCCGACGTGATCAGCCTGGAGGCCGCGCGGTCCCACATGCAGGTCGCCGGTGAACTCGCCCGGCACGGCTACCCGCGCGAGGCCGGTCCGGGTGTCTACGACATCCACTCGCCGCGCGTGCCGAGCGCGGACGAGGCATCCGCCCTGCTACGCAAGGCACTTGAGGCCATCCCGCCGGAGCGGCTGTGGGTCAACCCGGACTGCGGGCTGAAGACCCGCGGCTGGCCCGAGACCCGCGCGTCGCTGGAGAACCTGGTCGCCGCCGCCCGCACGGTGCGCGCGGAGCTGTCCGAGCCGTCCGGGTCCTGATCCGCCGCGGACCGACGGCCGAAGGGAGCGCCTTCCTCAGCCCCTCCGGCCGTCGGCCGTGTTCCCCGTTCGGGTCCGCACCCCGTACTAGGGTGACGATCATGACGACGGAACGATGGGCGCTGGGCGGCGACTTGGACGTCGCGCGCGTCGGCTACGGAACCATGAAACTGACCGGCTGGCCGCGCGGTGACCGCCCCGGCCGGGAGACCGCGCTCCGCGTGCTGCGCCGCGCGGTGGAGCGCGGCGTGAACCATCTGGACACCTCGTACTACTACGACCGGGACGGGGTGTCGGCCAACGAACTGATCCGGGAGGCGCTCTACCCGTACCCGGACGACCTGGTGATCGTCACCAAGGTGGGCGCGCTGGTCGAGGGGTCCGACATCGCGCTGCCCGCCGAGCGGATGACCGGTCTCACCCCCGACAACCTGCGGCGCGGCGTCGAGGCCAACCTCCGCTCGCTGGGGCTGGACCGGCTCGACGTGGTGAACCTGCGTCTCGGCGACCTCGACCGGTCCGGGGTCTGTCTGGCCGAACCCCTGGAGGCGCTGCTCGCGTTGCGCGACGAGGGCCTGATCCGTCACCTCGGCGTCTCGAACGTCACGGCGGAGGAGTTCGAGACCGCCCGCGCGATCGCGCCGATCGTCTGTGTCCAGAACCTCTACAACCTGTCCCGGCGGGACGACGACCCCCTCGTCGACGCCTGCGCGGCGGCCGGTGTCGCCTACGTGCCGTTCTTCCCGGTCGGCGGGTTCCAGCCGGTCACGGCCGAGCGGCTGGACACGGTCGCCGCCCGTCATCACGCGACGGTCCCGCAGGTCGCCCTCGCCTGGCTGCTCGCCCGCTCCCCGAACATCCTCCTCATCCCCGGCACCGGCTCGCCCGCCCATCTGGAGGAGAACATCGACGCGGGCGCGCTGAAGCTGACCCCCGAGGACCTCGCGGATCTGGACGACTGAACCCGGCGTCAACCGAACCCGAACGATTGCCGATTCACGCCAATCCGGAACCGCCGCGGCTACGGATGGAACAGCGGAACGCACGAGAGGACTCCGAGAAGGGGCGGTCATGGCCGGATCGGCACGGGCCCGGATCATCGCGCTGGCCGTCGGACGGAGCTGGATCGTGGTGGAGGGCCGGCTGCCGCGGTCCGCGGCTTCCTATCTCCACGCCGTGCTGCGGGAGAGATGCGGGGCGCAGCCCGTGGTCTTCCTGGACCTGCGGCAGGCCGAGCTGGCCGGCGGCGAGGAGACACGCGGGGTGTTCCTGCCCGACGGCCCCCGCGTCTTCCATGTCATGGCCGGGGAGCCGTGGCACTCCCTGCTCTCCCGCGACCGCCGGGTGCGGTGGCACGGCGACGCGGAGGAGGCGTGGCGAGCCTGGTGCTCCGCTCCGTGAGGGCGGGAACCGAACCGGCCGGACAGGTGTCTCACAGCACACGGCTGGAAGCGCGTGGGGCCGCGGCGCCCCAGGTGTCCCAGGGCCTGTCCTGATCCACATGACGGGCCCCGGCTCTCGGGGGTTGAGACATGAGCACATGGTCGGTACCGGGGTACGCCGAGTCACGGGAACTCGGCTCGGGGGCGAGCGGGCGGGTCGCGCTGGCCGTGCACGAGGAGACCGGGCTGCCGGTCGCGGTCAAGTACCTCAGCGAGTCACTGCGCACCCGCCCGGGTTTCGTACGGGAGTTCAGGGCGGAGGCGCGGCTGCTCGGAGGGCTGCGCAGCGCGCATGTGGCGGGGCTGTACGAGTACGTGGAGGGCCCGGACGGCGCGGCGATCGTCATGGAGCTGGTCGACGGGGTCAGTCTGCGGACCCTGCTCGGCAGGGAGGCGCCCCTCACGCCCGAGGCCGCGCTCGTCCTGCTCAAGGGCTCGCTGCTCGGCCTCGCGGACGCGCACCGGCTCGGCGTGGTGCACCGCGACTACAAGCCGGAGAACGTCCTCGTCCGCGCCGACGGCACGTCGAAGCTGGTGGACTTCGGGATCGCCGCCGCCGACGGCAGCACGGCGGGCATCGCGGGCACCCCGTCGTACATGGCGCCGGAGCAGTGGACCGGCGCTCCCGCGTCCCCGGCCGCCGATGTGTACGCCGCGACCGCCACCTTCTTCGAGTGCCTCACCGGCCGGAAGCCCTACACAGGGGAGAACCTCGCCGAACTCGCGCTCCAGCACGTGGACGGCCCCATCCCGGCCGACGAGGCGCCCGAGCCCGTACGGGGCCTGGTGCGCCGTGGTCTGGCGAAGTCCCCGGAGCAACGGCCGTCGCACGCCGAGGACTTCGTGGCGGAGCTGGAGGCCGCGGCGGGCGGGGCGTACGGGCCGGACTGGGAGGAGCGCGGTCGTGGGCGGCTGGCCGCGCTCGCGGCGCTCTCGCTGCTGCTTCCGCGCCAGGCGCCCGGCGGGCCGCGCGACGGCACCACGGACACGGCCCGCACGGTCCTCCACAGGACCCCGGACTTCCTCCGCGTCTGGCGGCCCGACGGCCGTTCACTGCTGCTCTCGGCGGCCGCGATCGTCGCGGCGCTCCTGCTGACGTACGGCGTCGACCGGCACGCGCCCGCCTTCGGCACCCCGGGACAGGCGGCGCAGGCCCTCGCCACCACGAGCGCGCGACCGGGCAGCGCCGATGGTGTTCCGGTCACGGCGGACCCGGAGTCCCCGGCGCCGTCCGCGTCGGCGCCGGTCTCGGCCACCGCCACGGCATCCGGAGCGGCCGACGCCACCGCCACGCCGACGGCCCCGCCGGACACCGCGACGGCCACCGTCGCCGCGCCTCCGACCAGCGCGGCGCCCCCGACGGGAGAGCCCACGACCACTCCCCCGTCGGCGTCCCCGTCGCCCGAAGCGGGCGTCGAGTCGGTGGTGTTCGGCGGGTTCCGGCAGACGGGCACGGCCACGGCGACGGCCTCGCTCACCGTCACCACGGACGGAACCGGGCCCGTCACCATCACGGTCACCTGGTCCACCGGTGACGAGGCCGGCCAGGTGGGCGCTCAGGACGGGGCCGCCGACACCTACCAGCGCGGTGGGGCGACGCAGTACACGATCGCGCTCGACCACACCTTCCAAGGGGCCGGCTGCTACTGGAACGTGCGGGCCGGCACCCAGCCCGTCTCGGCGGACGGCGGCGCCTCGCAGCAACTCCTGACCCGGCGGTGCGCGATCCGATGAACGAGCACCCCGGCGCTCCGGGCGCCCCCTCCGCCGGCGACGACTACAGCGCGACCGTGCTGGCAAGCCACTGGATCCAGCGGCCCGACTCCCCCGACACCACCCGGATTTCGGACCCGTCCGCCTCCGACACCGCCGCTCCCGAAGGGAGTCGGGCCAGGCACGGGGCGGCGGAAGCGACGGCCCTCGACACCGCGCCCGACCGGGTCGAGGGCACCCTGCTGCGCTTCGGACCGGGCGTGAACGCCGACACCGTACGCCGCTCGGCCGCCGCCGCGCCCGCCCCCGCCCCGGTCCGCCGGCGCACCTGGCGGCGGCACGCACTGCCCGCGATGGTGCTCCTTGCCGTCCTCGCCTACCTGTTCTGGCACGGCTCCGAACCCTCCGTGGGCGTCGACGGTGTCACCATCGCCGCCACACCGGCCTCCCCCGGCTGCGGCGAGACCGCCGACGTGACCGCCACGGTCACCACCGACGGCCGGGCCGGTGAACTCGCCTACCGCTGGGTGCGCGGCGACGGCACCTCGTCGAAGACCCTCTACGAAGAGGTGACGCGTGGTCAGAAGCGGGCGCGCCTGCACCTGTTGTGGACGTTCCAGGGTGAGGGCCGGTACGCGGCACGGGCCGAGCTGCGTCTGCTGTCTCCGGTCCGGCACACGGCCGGTGCCCGGCTCACCTACCACTGTCCGTGAGCCGCAGGCCCCGCCGATGGGTCAGAGCGCCACAGCCGAGCCCCGGGCGCACATCACCGGGGCGCACAGAATCCGCTTGCGGCGTACCCGCTTGCCCTCGATGGCGGAGGCGGTCAGCCGGGCGGCCTCCGCCGCGATCTGGGTCAGTCCCCAGCCCACGGTGGTCAGCGGCGGGGTGAGGACGCGGGAGACGGGGTGGTCGTCGAAGCCCACCACGGAGACGTCCCGGCCCACGACGAGCGAGGCCTCGGCCGCCGCCGCGTACACCCCGTAGGCGAGCGAGTCGGAGAAGCAGAAGACGGCGGTGGCCCGCCGCTCCCCGTCGAGGACGCCTCGGGCGACGACGGTGGCGGCGGCCAACTCCTGTGGACAGGGCACGAGTTCGGCGCGCAGCCCTATGCGATCGGCGGCCTCGCGCACATAGACGTCGGCCGGCCGGTCGGGCGTGCTCGGCCGGGTCGGGGTCAGGACGGTCACCCGGCGGTGGCCGAGGCCGTGCAGATACTCCAGTACGGCGTCGATGCCGGCCCGGTTGTCGAAGATGACCTGGCCGACCGTGCGGGCCCGGCCGAGCGAGTCGCCGACCGCGACGACCGGCAGCGCGTCGGCGATGGCCGACCACTCCTCCGCCGCCGGGTTCACCGGGGACACCAGCAGCGCGTCGACCCGCTGGTCCCGCAGTTGCTTGGCGAGGACCAGCTCCCGGTCGGGGTCGCCGCCCGCGTCCACGATCAGCGCGTAGCGGTCGCCCGCGAGGAGTTCACGGCCGATGGCCGCCATGAGCTGCTGCTGCCACAGGTCCTGGAGGTCGCCCGCGAGGACACCGACCGTGCTGGTCCGGCCGCTGGCCAGGGCACGGGCGATGGGGTCGGCCTCGTAGCCCAGTTCGGCCGCCGCCTTGCGCACGCGTTCCTCGGTCTCCTTGGAGACGTGCTTGCCGCGCAGGGCGTAGGAGACAGCGGCGGTGGAGAGGCCGGTGGCCTCGGCCACCTCCCTGAGGGTGGTGCGCTTCGGGGGCCTGACCATGCCGGAAAGCCTACCGGGCGGCGTCCGTATCGCGGGCACACGCTTGACACGCCGACTTGTTAATCGCTTAAGTTAACCGCATCACTGAAGCGCTTAACCGACGCTGCCAGCCCTCGCCACGCCCGCCCGACACACGTACTCACAAGGGGACTTCAGGGTGCCCGTCGACGTCCACCAGCACATCTGGCCGCCCGCCTTCGTCGCGCTGCTGCGGGCGCGCACGGCGCCGCCACGCCTCGACGGATGGACGCTCCATCTGGACGGCGAACCGCCCTTCGCGGTCGACCCGGCCGACCACGACGTGCGGGCCCGGGCGCGGCTGGCCGTCGCCGACGGTCTCGGCCTCGCCCTGGTGTCGCTGTCCAGCCCGCTCGGCATCGAGTACCTCCCGCCCGCCGAATCCGTCCCGCTGCTCGACGCGTTCCACGCGGGCGCGCTCGCGCTGCCCGCGCCGTTCGGTGTGTGGGCGTCCCCCTGTCTGAGCGAACCGGACCCCGACGCGGTGGAACGCGCGCTCCGGCAGGGCTGCGTGGGGCTGCAACTGCCCGCCACCGCGCTTGTGGACGCGGCGGGCTGGCAGCGCTGCGCCCCGCTGCTCGATGTGCTCACCCGGCTCGGCAAACCGCTGTTCGTGCATCCGGGCGCCGCCGCCTGCGCTCCCGGGTCCCCGTCCTGGTGGCCCGCGCTGGTCCCCTACCAACAGCAGCTCCACAGCGCGTGGTTCGCGTTCCGGGCCTTCGGCCGCGGCCGTCATCCGGGACTGCGGGTCTGCTTCGCGGCGCTCGCGGGACTGGCGCCGCTGCACGGCGAACGGCTCGCGGCGCGGGGCGGTGGCCGGGGCGAGGTCGACTTCGACGTCTTCTACGACACCTCCTCCTACGGCACACGCGCCGTGGACGCCCTGGTCCGCGCCGTCGGCATCGACGTCGTCGTGAGCGGCAGCGACCGCCCCTACGCCTTGCCCGTCGCCCCCGATCTGGGCGCGGACGCCGCCGTCCACGCCCTGCGTACCGTCAACCCCGCCCGTCTGCTGCACGGCCGCGTCTGATCCGTGCGCCGGGC
The DNA here is from genome assembly GCF_040703595.1 of Streptomyces sp. NPDC007084. Classification (NCBI taxonomy): domain Bacteria; kingdom Bacillati; phylum Actinomycetota; class Actinomycetes; order Kitasatosporales; family Streptomycetaceae; genus Streptomyces; species Streptomyces sp. NPDC007084. The sequence goes on along the minus strand of NZ_JBEYFY010000078.1, from coordinate 734 downwards.
CCACCTGGAAGGGAACCCCGCCGTGACGTACTCGTCCCTGCCGGACCGCACGCTCGACAAGCACGAACTCCAGCGGCTCGTCGACGACTTGGCGGCCCGGCCCGAACTCTGGCGTGACCAGGTCGCCTTCTCGCACGAGGAGCGGCACTACGCGTCGCTGCACCGTGACGAGTACGTCGACGTGTGGCTGCTGTGCTGGACCCGGCAGAACGACACCGGCTGGCACGACCACGACATCTCGGCGGGCGCGGTCCGGGTGGTCCAGGGCGTGCTGAACGAGTCGAACCCGCGGATCGGCGGCAGCCATCTGTCGGTGGCCGTCGGCGCGGGCGAGTCGTTCTGCTTCGGCCCCGAGCACATCCACCGGCTCACCGGGGCCACCGACGACGCGGTCTCGCTGCACGCCTACTCGCCGCCACTGTGGCGCCTGGGGCAGTACGACATCACCGCGGACGGGCTGATGCGCCGTGTCTCGGTGTCGTACGCGGACGAACTGCGCCCGCTGGACAGCCCGGCCGCGTGAGAAGGGCCGGTGGCGCGCCGAGTGGCCGCGGTGCGCCGTGGTCAGCCGCGGGAGGACCCGCCCTGGCCCCTGCGGCCCTGTCGGGACTGGGGGCGGCCCCGGCCGCCGGTGCGGCGCCGGGACGGGGCGTTGGGCGTGTCACCGCTGTTGAAGCCGGGGCCGCTCGGCGCGCTGAATCCGCCGGGGACGGCGGGGACCGCGGGCACGCCCG
>NZ_JBEYFY010000077.1:0-31233 GCF_040703595.1 Streptomyces sp. NPDC007084 | reverse complement strand
CCTCCGCCTTGCAGCTGCACGCACCCTGCCCCGCTCGGCCCAGCCGACAAGGCGCCGCACTCCGGCGCCACCTGATCCAAACGACACGCCCTAGATGCCCTGCCAGTCGGGCTTCGCGGCGAAGGTGGCCCGGAAGTAGTCGCCGAGCTTCAGCTTGGAGGCGGCGGCCTCGTCGACCACGACCGTCGCGTGCGGGTGGAGCTGCAGCGCGGAGGCCGGGCAGATCGCCGCGACCGGCCCCTCGACCGTGGCCGCCACCGCGTCGGCCTTGCCCTCGCCGGTGGCGAGCAGCACGAGGTGCCGCGCCTCCAGGATGGTGCCGATGCCCTGGGTGATCACGTGGTGCGGGACCTGCTCGATGTCGCCCTCGAAGAACCGCGCGTTGTCCACCCGGGTCTGCTCGGTCAGCGTCTTGATACGGGTGCGCGAGGCGAGCGAGGAGCAGGGCTCGTTGAACCCGATGTGCCCGTCCGTGCCGATGCCGAGGATCTGGAGGTCGACCCCGCCGGCGGCGGCCAGCGCCGCGTCGTAGGCCTCGCAGGCGGCCTGCACGTCCGCCGCGGTGCCGTCCGGGCCCATGAACGCGTCCAGGCCGAGCCCCAGCGGTTCGAGCACCTCGCGCCGCAGCACGGAACGGTAGGACTCGGGGTGCTCGGCCGGCAGCCCCACGTATTCGTCGAGCTGCGCGACCCGCGCGCCCGAGGCGTCCACGGCACCGGAGCGCACCTTGGCCGCCAGCGCCTCGTAGATGGGCAGCGGCGTCGAGCCGGTGGCCACGCCGAGCAGGGCGTCGGGCTTGCGCCTGAGCAGCTCCGCCATGGCCTCGGCGATCAGCTCGCCGCCCGCCTTGGCGTCCGGGACGATGACAACTTCCACGCTGGGCCTGCCGATCTGGAGAGGGGGACTCAACTGGAACCCGAGGAGGACATATGTGGTATAGACCAATCTAGCAGAGGGTCATCCCCACGTCGTCCTCTCACACATCCCGAGTGCGCGCACGCGGAGGCCCCGGCCGTACGGGCTCGAACGGGGCCGGAGGTGTTCACGAAGCCCAGGGGCGCGCAGGGGGCCGGTGGTGGCCGCTGGGCCCGGCGCATCGGCCCGATCCCGCCCGTTCAGGAACCGAAGCGGGCTAGTCTGAGGGGGACCCGCGGCTGTCCGGCCATCGCACGAGGGCACACACCATCGGACGAGGACGAACATCCGTCGACGCACGCACGGCGAACACATGGACGCAGGACCATGGTCTAGTCCACAATGCTTTGAGAAACTGAACAAGCCTCCGTCTTCCCCGCACAGGAAGGCGGACCGAGGAACCGGTGCTCTCTGCCCTGACTGCTCCGGCTCCTCTCTTCGGCCAGATCGGGACCGCACACCCCGTGGCCGTTGTTGCTCCGGGCTGCGGTGCCGGGAGGGTTGAGGGTCCCTCCCAGGCGCCGCGGCCCGCGGGTGTCTCCGGGCCCGTGAGCCCTACCTCCGGCCCCCGCGCGCTTGGCCCCTCGCCGGCCCGTGAGCCCTACCCCCGGCCCCCGCGCGCTCGGCCCCTCGCCGCCCCGTGAGCGCTCCGCCGGGACCCCCGCCCGGCCCGCTGGTCAGGGCCCCGCCCGTTCCGCCGGGTACGCTCGCACACGTGCCCTCCATGAACGACCTCGTACGCCAGCACACCGCCCTCGGTGACTCCGATCTCGAGTGGCTGCATCTGCTGGTCTCGGAGTGGCAGTTGCTCTCCGACCTCTCCTTCGCCGACCTCGTGCTGTGGGTCCCCACGCGCGACGGCACCCGCTATGTCTCGGTCGCCCAGATGCGGCCCAACACGGGCCCGACCTCGTACCAGGACGACATGGTCGGCCATCTCGTCCCGCGCGGCCGGCGGCCCCTGCTGGACGCGGCCCTGGACGAGGGCCGGATCGTGCGCGAGGGCGACCCCGAGTGGCGCGAGGAGGTCCCGGTCCGCGTCGAGTCCATCCCCGTACGGCGCGAGGGCCGCGTCCTCGGTGTCATCGCCCGCAACACCAACCTGCTCACCGTGCGCACCCCGAGCCGGCTCGAACTGACGTATCTGCAGAGCGCGTCCGACCTCGCCCAGATGATCGCGGCGGGCACCTTCCCGTTCCCCGACCAGCAGGTCGACATGGACGCCTCGCCGCGGGTCGGCGACGGGCTGATCCGCCTGGACGCGGACGGTGTCGTCCAGTACGCCTCTCCGAACGCGCTGTCCGCCTACCACCGGCTGGGCCTCGCCGCCGACCTGGTGGGCCACAACCTCGGCTCCACGACCGCCGAACTCGCGCCGTCCCGGGGCCCGGTGGACGAGGCGCTGGCCAAGGTCGCCAGCGGCTGGGCACCCCGCGAGTTCGAGATCGAGAGCGCCGAGGGCGTCATCCAGTTGCGGGCGATCCCGCTCAAGCCCAAGGGCACCCGCGTCGGTTCGCTGGTCCTGCTCCGGGACGTGACCGAACTGCGCCGCCGCGAGCGCGAGTTGATCACCAAGGACGCCACCATCCGGGAGATCCACCACCGGGTGAAGAACAACCTCCAGACGGTCGCCGCCCTGCTGCGGCTCCAGGCCCGGCGCATCGACTCCGAGCGCGGCCGGGAGGCCCTTGAGGAGGCCGTGCGCCGGGTCGGCTCCATCGCGATCGTGCACGAGACGCTCTCCCAGAACCTGGACGAGCGGGTCGAGTTCGACGAGATCGCCGACCGGGTGCTCGCCATGGTCGCCGAGATCTCACCCGGCAAGGTCACCGGCCGGCGCACCGGTCGCTTCGGCATCCTGGACGCCGAGGTCGCCACCCCGCTGTCCATGGTCCTCACCGAGATCCTCCAGAACGCGCTGGAGCACGGCTTCCGCGAGGGCGACCGGGGCACGGTGGAGGTCTCGGCGGTGCGCGGCGGCACGGCGAAGGAGGCCCGCCTCCTGGTCACCGTCCAGGACGACGGGGTCGGCCTGCCCGAGGGCTTCGACCCGCACCGCTCGGGCAACCTGGGCCTGCAGATCGTACGGACGCTGGTGGAGGGCGAGTTGGGCGGCACATTCGACATGGTGGCCGCCCCGGAGCGCGGCACCAAGGTGATCCTGGACCTGCCGGTGCGCGCGCCCAAGTAGGCCGCCGGGCAGCCGATCGGCACACGATCCGCACAACTCGCCCCCGGGCGGCCGGAGTAGACGACCGCCCGTTCGGTCACACGCGGTCACCTTCTGTGGGTGTGGGTGCGGATGGGTATGCGGATGTGGGCGGGGCGAGGGCGGCGGCGGACAGCAATGAGCCCCGGACCACCAGGTGGTCCGGGGCTGAAAGCTCGTTGCATCAAGCGCATCGGGGTACTGCGCGCTGCGGCTCGGGGGCGGGAGATGCGTACACGCTGTACGCGCCGCCAAGCTCAGGCTCGTGCGGGGTGGAACGTCAGGCGGTGGCCTGACGGGCCCGGTTGCGAGCGGCGCGGCGCTTCATCGCGCGGCGCTCGTCCTCGCTGAGGCCACCCCAGACGCCGGAGTCCTGGCCGGACTCAAGCGCCCACTGCAGGCACTGCTCCATGACGGGGCAGCGGCGGCAGACGGCCTTGGCTTCCTCGATCTGCAGCAGCGCAGGACCGGTGTTGCCGATGGGGAAGAAGAGCTCGGGGTCTTCCTCGCGGCAAACGGCGTTGTGACGCCAGTCCATGGCTGCTACCTCTCCTTGGTATTACATGCACGTTGCTTGTGAATGTGAACGCTTTCACGAATCCCTCAACAAGTGAAGGGCCGACTACCAGACGGACTGGTGTGGTCCTGTGATTTGAGGAGGGGTTCCGGTGCTCTGTGGGGCCGATGTTGCGGGCCGTCCCGAGCGCCACGTAGAGACTCGCAAACCTCAGCGGCGGATACAACCCCTTCTGGAAAGTTTTTTTTGATTCCTCGGTGTCGACTAGGTCACAGCCGTACTTCCATGGGGTGGACCGTGGTCTAAACGTTCGAGTGAAAGGACTTTGGCCCCTTCCGCTCACACAATCACACGCAGTGCACGGCGTACGCCTGTGAACGTCACGCTGGTGCGCAGTCCGAGGTGGTCGCCGTCCATCTGGAGGGGCAGCGGGACCTTCGAATGCAAGGTGAAGTCCGTCAGGTCGTGCAGGGAGAGGGCGTGCTTTCCCCGGGGTCCCCGCTCGGGGGACGAAGTGAGCAACTGGGTGGCATACCGGGCAACCGAGGCCGTCGACATGCGGCTGAGGCCGAGTACGTCGAGCCCCGTATCGAACGAGGCCTTAGGTGACGCGTACACCGGACGATTGCCGAGAAACGTCCACGGCGCGGTGTTGCAGATGATGGACAGCACCAGATCGGTCACCGGGTCCACGCCGGGGCGCTCCAGGGTGATCGTTCCGTGCCGGCGGTGGGGCTCGTCCAGAAAGGCGCGCATCACCTGGCGGAGATACAGCGCGTGCGTCGACCGCCGGCCGCGCTCGCGCTGCTGCTCGACCCGGCCCACCACCCCGGCGTCGAAGCCGAGCCCGGCGCAGAAGGTGAACCAGCGGGAGGGCACGGACTCGTCCTCCGTGCCGGGGGTCCCGGCCGCGAGACCGAGGCCGACGGTCCGCTCGCGCCGCTCGCGCAGGGCGTCCAGCAGGGCGCCGGTCGCCTCCACGGCGTCGTTCGGCAGGCCGAGGGCGCGGGCGAAGACGTTGGTGGAGCCGCCCGGGACCACGGCGAGGCGGGGCAGGGTGTCCGGGTCGGGGCCCCGGTGCAGCAGACCGTTCACGACCTCGTTGACCGTGCCGTCCCCGCCGAGGGCCACGACCAGGTCTATGTCGTCGCTGTCGGCGGCCTGCCGGCCGAGGTCCCGGGCGTGCCCGCGGTACTCGGTGGTGACGGCCTCCAGCTTCATCTCGCTGGCCAGCGCGTGGATCAGAACGTCACGCGTGCGCGCACTGGTGGTGGTTGCCGCCGGATTGACCACAAGAAGTGCACGCATGCGAAGCAGCGTACCTACTGGGTGGTACCCGGCCCAGGCCAGGTAGGGGTCGGGTAAGAGATACGGGCGTGAGGCGGGCCACAGCACCCGGCCCGCCGCGCCTCCCGTCCCGGCCCACGGCACAGGGCCTCCGGGGTCTTGCGGTCCGGCCCGCGCCCCGCCCCCGGGCCACCCGGCCGTCCGGAGCCGACGGCTACTCTTCAGGGGTGAGCCGAGAGCAGAACCCCACCCCCGACGCCCCCCTCGCCGAACCGCGCCCCGCCCGGCTGACCGCCGCCGCGGCACTGGCCGCGCTGGAGGGGCTCGCCCTCGTGGCGGGCGGCGTCTACATCCTCGTCCTCGGCCTCACCGGCGACCCCGACGACCGGCAGCAGGCCGTCACCGGCGGCGTCACCCTGATCGTGCTGGCCCTGCTGCCGCTGCTGGCCGCGCGCGGACTGCTGCTGCGCCGCGGCTGGAGCCGGGGCCCCGCCGTCATCACCCAGGTCATGGCGCTGCCCATCGCCTACAACCTGCTCCAGGCCGACAGTCTCGCCATCCCGGCCGGCATCGCCCTCGCCGTCGTGGCGGTGGCCGCCCTGGTGCTGCTGGTGAACCCGGCGACGACGCGGGCCCTCGGCATCCGAGGGCCCGGCGGCGACGTACAGGAAGACAAGTAGCGCCGGTCTGCGGGAAGGCAGGCAGCGCCGGCCTGAGGGAAGGCGAGCAGCCGGTCTGCGGGAAGGCGAGTAGCGCCGGCCTGGGGGAAGGCGAGCAGCCGGTCTGCGGGAAGGCGAGCAGCCGGCCTGAGGGAAGGCGAGCAGTGCCGCTCGCTCCTCGCCCGTCACTCCTCGACGAGGAGCTTCTCCCGCAACTGCGCCAGCGTGCGGGCCAGCAGCCGGGAGACGTGCATCTGCGAGATGCCGACCTCCTGCGCGATCTGCGACTGCGTCATGTTCCCGAAGAAGCGAAGGAGCAGGATGCGCTTCTCCCGTGGCGGCAGGTCCTCCAGCAGCGGCTTGAGCGACTCCCGGTACTCGACGCCCTCCAGCGCCTCGTCCTCCGCGCCCAGGGTGTCCGCGACGGCAGGAGACTCGTCGTCCGTGTCCGGAACGTCCAGGGACAGCGTGGAGTAGGCGTTCGCCGACTCCAGGCCCTCCAGGACCTCCTCCTCCGAGATGGCCAGCTTCTCGGCCAGCTCGTGCACCGTCGGAGAACGGCCGTGCAACTGGGACAGCTCCGCGGTGGCCGTGGTCAGGGCCAGCCGCAGCTCCTGGAGACGGCGCGGAACCCGCACCGCCCACCCCTTGTCGCGGAAGTGCCGCTTGATCTCGCCGACCACCGTCGGCGTCGCGTACGTCGAGAACTCGACGCCCCGCTCCGGGTCGAAGCGGTCGACCGACTTGATCAGGCCGATCGTCGCCACCTGGGTCAGGTCGTCCAGCGGCTCACCGCGGTTGCGGAAACGGCGGGCGAGGTGCTCCACGAGCGGCAGATGCATACGGACGAGCTGGTTGCGCAGCTCCGCGTACTCGGCGCTGCCGTCCTGCAGCTTGCGCAGCTCCACGAACATCAACCGGGCCCCGCTGCGGTCCTGCGGGTCGTGCTGGATGTGCTGGGCGCTGGGGCCGTGCTGTGCGCCCCGCACGCTCTGCTCCGCGTCTCGCTCGTGCTCGCTCATAGTCCCGCCCGTCACCGTTCCCCGAGCCCGCGGCTCTTCCCCCATGCCTCCGGCATCCGCGCCCCCGGCATCCGTGGCCCCGGAATCCGCGGTCCCGGAATCCGCGGCCGCGGCGTCCGTGGCCCCGGCCGCACCCGTCCCGGAACCTCCCCGGACGGGGGAGACCCCGGGCCGCGCCGCGCCGGTCGGGGCGGCGCCGCCCTCCGGATGCTGCCGGGCCTGCTCGGGGATGCCGTCGACGCCGTCCGCCGTGTGCCGCGACCCGTGGGGGCCCTCGGCGCGCTCCGCGGAGGGCTCCCGTGTGCCGCGCTCCTCGTCCCGCACCGGCCCGTCCCCCTCCTTCACGCCGGCCCGGGTCCCGCGCCGCGCTGTTTGTAGAGGCTGATCGCCACGGTCTTGTCCTCGGCGACGGTGGAGTCGACCTTGCCGGCGAGGGCCGACAGCACGGTCCACGCGAAGGTGTCCCGTGACGGAGCGTGACCGTCGGTGGTCGGGGCGGAGACCGTGACCTCCAGTGAGTCGTCGATGAGCCGGAAGACACAGCTCAGGACGGAACCGGGGACGGCCTGCTGCAACAGGATCGCGCAGGCCTCGTCCACCGCGATGCGCAGATCCTCGATCTCGTCGAGGGTGAAGTCCAACCGGGCCGCCAGCCCGGCCGTGGCCGTGCGCAGTACCGACAGGTAGGCACCCGCGGCCGGCAGCCGGACTTCCACGAAGTCCTTCGTCGCGGGCTCGCCTGCGATCTGGGACACCCTCACCTCCATGGTGGTGCAAGCTCATTCGAGCTGTCTTGGGGCCGAGGGTCGCCCCCCGGGGTAACGCGCTACGTCGTGCAGCGGTGACGCTACCGCGCTCCCGTCTTTCCTGTCCTGGGGACCCCGCCTCTTGCTGTCACTCATAGTAAGCCCATGAGTACGCACAGTGGCTAGGGGTCTGCGGGGCCCAAATCGGAAGAGCACGCGCCGGGTTGACGTACCCAGGCGTCAGAGGGTCGAACCGTCCCCGCTTCCGGCCACCCGCGCCCTCTCCCGCCCCTCGCCGCCCCGTCCCGCGCCTTCCCGGTCCCGCGCCTTCCCGGTCCCGGGCCTTCCCGGTCCGCGCCTTCCCGTCCCGGGCCGCCCGTCCCGCAGGGCTCAGACGAGCACGTGGTCCACGAAGCACCAGCGCCAGCTCTCGCCGGGCTCGAAGGTGCGCATGATCGGATGTCCCGTCTCCTTGTGGTGCTCCGTCGCGTGCCGCAGCGGGGAGGAGTCGCAGCAGGCGAGGTGTCCGCACTCCAGGCACAGCCGAAGCTGCACGGGATGCGTGCCCGCGGCCACGCACTCCAGGCACGTGTCGCTCTGCGGCTCGGGTTCCTGCGGCGGCAGCGCGTCGGCGTGCGTGCACTGTTTCATGATTGCCAGGTTACGTCGGGCGTGCGGGATGCCGCGCGAAAACGAGGGCGGGCGGAAGACGATGGACGTATTGCCACTGCTGTTGCTGGTCGCAGGGAGCGCCGCGGTCGCCGGGGCCGCCCGCCGTACGCCGGTCCCGGCCCCCCTGCTGCTCGTCGCGGCGGGCCTCGCCGTGTCGTACGTCCCCGGGGTCCCGGCCTACGAACTCGACCCCGAGATCGTGCTCCCGCTGCTGCTGCCCCCGCTGCTGTACACGGCGGCCACCGACAGCTCCTACCTGGACCTGAAGGCCCAGTTGAGGCCCGTTGCGCTGCTGTCGGTGGGCTACGTGCTGTTCGCGACCCTCGTCGTCGGCTGGGCGGCCTATCTGCTCGTGCCGAGCCTGCCGCTGACCGCCGCGCTCGTGCTGGGCGCGGTCGTCGCGCCGCCCGACGCGGTGGCCGCGACGGCGGTGGCCCGCCGGGTGGGACTGCCCTCCCGGATCACCACCATCCTCCAGGGCGAGTCCCTGGTGAACGACGCGACCGCGATCACCGCCTACCGGGTGGCGATCGCCGCGGCCGTCGGCGAGGGCGCGACCTGGGCGGGCGGCATCCGCGAGTTCCTGCTCGCGGCGGTCGGCGGCGTGGTCGTCGGGCTCGTCCTGATGATCCCCATCCACTGGCTGCGGACCCACATCAACGAGGCGCTGCTCCAGAACACCCTCTCCCTGCTGATCCCCTTCGTCGCCTACGGCGTCGCCGAGTGGGCCGGGGCCTCCGGGGTGCTCGCCGTGGTCGTCGTCGCCCTCTACCTCGGCCACCGCGCCTGGGAGGTCGACTTCGCGACCCGGCTCCAGGAGGAGGCGGTGTGGAAGATGGTCGCCTTCGTCCTGGAGTCGGCGGTGTTCGCGCTCATCGGCCTGCAACTGCCCGTCGTCCTCAAGGGACTCGGCGCGTACGAGGGCACCAGCGCCGCCTGGTACGCGATCGCCCTGTTCGTGGTGGTCGTCGCGACCCGCTTCGTCTGGGTGTTCCCGGCCACCTTCCTGCCTCGCATCCTCTCCTCGCGCATCCGCGAACGGGAGGAGAACCCCACCTGGAAGGCGCCGTTCGTCATCGGCTGGGCCGGCATGCGCGGCGTCGTGTCGCTCGCCATCGCCTTCTCGGTCCCGCTCACGCTGCACGGCGGCGAGGAGTTCCCCGGCCGCAACCTGATCCTCTTCCTGACCTTCACCACCGTCATCGGCACGCTCGTCGTGCAGGGGCTCACGCTGCCCCCGCTGATCCGCCTGCTGAAACTGCCCGGACGCGACACCCAGGCCGAGACGCTCGCCGAGGCCAACGCCCAGGCGCAGGCCTCGCAGGCGGCGGAGGAGCGCCTTGACGAACTGCTCGCCGACGAACGCAACGCGCTGCCGCCGCCGCTCGCCGACCGGCTGCGCAACGTCATGGAGCGGCGCCGCAACGCCGTCTGGGAGCGGCTCGGCGCGGTCAACCCGGTCACCGGCGAGACCGCCGACGACACCTACCGCCGGCTCTCCCGCGAGATGATCGGCGCCGAGCGCGAGGTCTTCGTCAAGCTGCGCGACCTGCGCTACATCGATGACGAGATGCTGCGGACGCTGCTGCGCAGGCTGGACCTGGAGGAGGCCGCCGCCTATCGGGAGGCGGCCTGAGACGTGGTCGGCTCGGTGGCCTGGGTGGCCTGGGTGGCCTCGGTGGTCGTGGGGGCGGGGGTGGCCGTGGTGGTTCCGGTGGCCGGGGCCGTGGTGGCCGTGGTGGCCGTGGTGGTTCCGGCGGTCGCGGCCGGCGCCGCGGGGAACGGCGCGCCGGTGATCACCGCCGCGACCGTGGTGCCGCGCGGGAACGCGCCCTCCGCCGCGAGGGCGACAAGTCCATACAGCATCTTGGCGACATAGAGACGCTCGACGGGCAGTCCGTGCCGGCGGCCGAAGTCCTCGGCGAAGGCGTCGAGTTCGGGGGTGGTGCGGGCGTAGCCGCCGAAGGTGAAGCGGTCGTCCAGGGACCAGGCGCCGCGCCGCCCGCCGAAGGCCGCCTCCTGGAGCGCGTCCGTCTCGGCGCCCAGGAAGCCGCCTCCGACGACCGGGAAGCCGAGGGCGCGCTGGTCCGGGCCGAGACCGGCGGCCAGGCCCGCCAGCGTTCCGCCGGTCCCGCAGGCCACCGCGGCCACGTCGACGCCGCGCCCGCGCAGCTCCTCGCCGAGGGCCTGGCAGCCTCGTACGGCGAGGATGTTGCTGCCGCCCTCGGGCACCACGTACGCGTCCTCGGCGCGGATGCCCGCCGCGCGCAGGATCGCGGCCAGGGTCTCCGGCTCCGTCTTGCGCCGGTAGGCCGACCTGCCGACGAAGTGCAGCCGCATGCCGTCGGCGGCGCAGCGAGCGAGTGAGGGGTTGAGCGGCCGGTCGGCCAGTTCCTGGCCCCGGACCACTCCGACAGTGGCCAGACCGAGGAGCCGCCCCGCCGCCGCGGTGGCCCGCAGATGATTCGAGTACGCCCCGCCGAAGGTCAGCACCGTGCGCCCGCCCGCCGCCGCGAGGTTCGGCGCCAGCTTGCGCCACTTGTTCCCGACGAGATCCGGATGGATCAGGTCGTCCCGCTTCAAGACCAGCCGAACCCCGAAGCGCCCGAACCGCTCGTCCACGGCTTCCCTGAGGGGGGAGGGCAGCAGGGGGGAGATCCCGGGTAGCGCGGCCACGTTGGCAGCACCGGAGTGCGGTCGGTCGCCGGGCGCCGTGTCCGGGGTGTCGGGGCTGCTCACCCGCCCATTGTCGACCACCTGCCCGGACCGGGCCCGACGCGGGGGCCGCGGCATGCGGGGGTGCGGGGCAGGGGTGGCGCGGCACGAGGGCGGCCTCGGGAGGGCGGGGCGTCGGGAGGGCGGGGTCTCGGGCGAACGGGGCGTCAGGCGTGGGCCTGCGGAACCTGCTGCCCCACCCCGCACGCCTACTTCAGGAGTTCGCGGACCCGGCCCCGCAGGAAGTTCATCGTGAAGCCCCGTGGGTCCACCTTGCCCGGCTGCCACTCCAAGTGGCCGATCACCGAGCGCTCGGTCCAGCCGTGATGGCGGCAGACGGCGGCGCAGACCCGGGCGATCGCCGTGAGCTGGACCTCGGGCCAGGGGTCCTTGCCGTCGCCGAGGTTCTCGCACTCGAAACCGTAGAAGTGCCGGTTGCCGTCGGTGTTCGCCTCGTTGTCGTGCGGGAGCCCCTTCTCGGCGATCACCGCGCGCAGCACGTCGTCGTCCCCGAGGCCCGCGTGATTGGCCCGGCCGTACCCGACGAGATGGACGACGCCGTCCTTGGTGACGACCCCGTGGCACAGCGGACCGGGCAGGTCCTCGCGCCCGTCCCGGCACAGCTTGACCGTGCGCGCGGCGCCCGAGGTCACCGTGTGGTGGATCATCACCCCGTGCACCGGGCCCCACGGCCCCTTGTGATCGCGGTTGTGATGTCTCCAGTCGCCCACCTCGACGACCTGGACTCCCTCGTCCCTGATCCGGTCCAGGAAACTGCCCGCGGACATGGGCGATGCCATGGCCGCCTCCTTCGCGCCGCGCGCCGGCCGCCTCGCGCGGCCGACTCGTACCGCAGCTTGTATCGCCGACGCGGCCGCCGGACCCACTCGTTCGCACAGCGTGCGAGCCGATCCGGTCAGCCGCGCGGGATCAGGCCGGCGGGACCGGGTCAGGAGTGGAGGAAGCCGTCCCCGTGCGCGGCGACATGGCTCTCCAGGGCCTGGAGGGCCTGCTGCGTCGCTTCGACGGAGCCGGTGCCCCGCCGCTCCGCGTAGTACGCGGCGCCCAGTCTCTTCAGAAGGTCCGCCCCCGCCCGCTGGGCCTGCACGTCGTCCAGCTTCTGCTTGCCCTGCGTGAGTCCGCGCTGCGCCTGTTCCTTCGCGCGGTCCAGAAAGCCTGCCACTGCGATCTCCCGTCGTCGTCCGTCAGCGATCAAACGGACGGCCGCAAGCGCGAGTTCCCCGGCCGACACGCGGCGGCCACTGGACAGAATCACCCTCTCTGCCCAACTCGCGGGTGATCCATTCCCCCTCATTCGTGTAATAGCACTGGCACGCTCCGTGATGGAAGGGTTGCTCCCGAAGATCAGTGCACGACCGGGAGGGCAATTTTCATGTCGGTAGGCGAAGAGGTCCGCGCGGAGCAGAGCCGTCCGCAGCAGAGTCTCGGCACAACAGCCGCGCGGAACCTGGCCACCACCACCAAGTCCGCGCCACAGATGCAGGAGATCAGCTCGCGCTGGCTCCTGCGCATGCTTCCGTGGGTGAACGTGCAGGGTGGCACGTACCGCGTGAACCGGCGGCTCAGCTACTCCGTGGGCGACGGCCGCGTGACGTTCGTGAAGACCGGGGACCGCGTCCAGGTGATCCCCGCGGAGCTGGGTGAGCTGTCCGTACTGCGCTCGTACGAGGACCAGGAGGTGCTGGCCGAGCTGGCGGCCCGCTGCCAGCAGCGCGAGTTCGTCCCGGGTGACGTGCTCGCCTCGTTCGGCAGCCCGTCCGACGAGGTGTTCCTGCTGGCGCACGGCAAGGTCGAGAAGATCGGCACCGGCCCCTACGGGGACGACGCGGTGCTCGGCGTCCTCGCCGACGGCGCCTACTTCGGGGAACAGGCCCTGATCGACCCGGAGGCCATCTGGGAGTACACGGCCCGCGCGGTCACCTCGGTCACCGTGCTCGCCCTGCCCCGCCAGGACCTGGAGCAGGTCGCGGAGCGCTCGGAGTCCCTGCGGGAGCACCTCCAGGCGCTGCGCGCGATCCCGGCGCAGCGCACCAACAAGTACGGCGAGAAGGAGATCGACCTCGCGGCCGGCCACACCGGCGAGCCGGACATCCCCGGCACCTTCGTGGACTACGAGGCGAGCCCCCGCGAGTACGAACTGAGCATCGCCCAGACCGTCCTGCGCCTGCACACCCGGGTCGCCGACCTCTACAACCAGCCGATGAACCAGACCGAGCAGCAGTTGCGGCTCACCGTCGAGGCGCTGAAGGAGCGCCAGGAGCACGAGCTGATCAACAACCGGGAGTTCGGCCTGCTCAACAACTGCGAGTACGACCAGCGGCTCCAGCCGCACGACGGCGTGCCCAGCCCGGACGACCTGGACGAACTGCTCAGCCGCCGCCGCGGCACCAAGCTGCTCCTCGCCCACCCGAGGGCGATCTCCGCGATCGGCCGCGAGTTCAACAAGCGCGGACTCGTCCCCGAGAGCATCGAGATGGCGGGCAACCGCATCCCCACCTGGCGCGGCATCCCCATCTTCCCGTGCAACAAGATCCCGGTCACCGAAGCCCGTACGACCTCGATCATCGCCCTGCGTACGGGCGAGGCGGAGCAGGGTGTGATCGGCCTCCAGCAGGCGGGCATCCCGGACGAGATCGAGCCGAGCCTGTCGGTGCGCTTCATGGGCATCAACGAGCAGGCGATCATCTCCTACCTGGTGACGGCGTACTACTCGGCCGCGGTCCTGGTGCCGGACGCCCTCGGCATCCTGGAGAACGTCGAGATCGGCCGCTGGCGGTGACGTTCCGCGCCGGGGAGACCGTTGTGTGCCCGCCTCGCGGGGCGGGCACACCCGGGGTGCGGGCGCCCGGCGGCCGGGACGGCGCCACGGCCGGCCCGCTCTCCGGGACGACCACGGGGGAGACCGTATGACGACGAGGACGAGGCAGGGTCCGGCCGGCATCCCGAACAGACGGCCTCCGGCCGGGATCCCGGACACGCGAGGCGTCGGCGGGAGGCCCATGGAAGGACACGGCACGGGTCTGGAGAGGCACGGTCCGGAAAGGCGCGGTCCGGAGCCGCACGGTCCGGAGAGACCCGGCGAGCGGCGGGCGGTGCCGGCTCCGTCCGACGGCCAGGAGGCGGTGGACATCCTGGAGCGGGCGCGGGCCCTGGTCGATCCCGAGCTGCGCCGGGCCATCGACTCGCTGCCCGGGTCGATGCGCAGGATCGCGCTCTACCACTTCGGCTGGGAGCACGCGGACGGCACTCCGGCCGCGGGCAACGCGGGCAAGGCCATCCGGCCCGCGCTCGTCCTGACCGCGGTCCGGGCGCTCGGCGGACACCAGGGGGCGGCCGTCCGGGCAGCCGCCGCGGTGGAGCTGATCCACAACTTCACCCTGCTGCACGACGACGTGATGGACCGGGACACCACCCGCAGACACCGGCCCACCGCGTGGACGGTGTTCGGCGACGCCGACGCGATCCTCGCCGGGGACGCCCTGCAGGCACTCGCCCAGCGGCTGCTGGCCGAGGACCCGCACCCGGCGTCCGCGGCGGCAGCCGCCCGGCTCGCGGGCTGTGTGGTCGAGCTGTGCGCCGGACAGCACACGGACACGGCCATGGAGAAGCTCGGCCCGGACGAGGTCACCCTCGACGAATGCCTTGCCATGGCCGAGGCGAAGACAGGCGCCCTGATCGGGTGCGCCTGCGCTCTCGGCGGGCTGTACGCCGGGGCGGACGCGGAGGACGTCGACGCGCTGGACGCGTTCGGCCGGGAGGCCGGTCTCGCCTTCCAGCTCATCGACGACGTGATCGGGATCTGGGGGGACCCGAGCCGTACCGGCAAGCCGGCCGGGGCGGACCTCGTGGCCCGAAAGAAGTCCCTGCCCGTGGTCGCCGCCCTCACCTCGGGCACGCCGGCCGCGGCCGAGCTGGCCGAGTTGTACCGATCGCCCTACCGGGAAGGGGAGTTGGAGCGTACGGTGCTCGCCGTCGAGCGGGCGGGCGGCCGCGACTGGGCGCAGGTCCAGGCGGCGGACCGGATGGCCCGAGCGATGCACGAGCTGTCCCGGGCGGTGCCCGAACCGGAGGCGGCCGGAGGTCTCCTCGCCCTCGCGGAGTTCGTCACCCGGCGCAGTAGCTGACCGGTGCCGCACTTACCGGCGCCGGCGCTGACCGGCCCCCGCCCGGTCGGCCGAAGACCCCGGAGCACCGGGCCCCGTACGGAACCTGACCGCCGTACGGTGCCCGGCTCCGGAGAGCGGGTCCCGCACATCCCCACGGCGTGCGGGGCCCGCACCTTTCCCCCGCCTTCCATACCGCAGCCCGGGGCCTCTCCGGCATGCCGGAGACGTGCCACGACCCGCGGACCGGCGCCGTACTAGGCTCAACCTCCATACGATCAAGGGCCGTTGGGTCGCAGGGCCGAGGGGCCCGCTGGGGTGAGGGGTGGGGCAGGGCATGGGTGTGGCGATACGGGTGGCGGGCGAGGGTGACCGGGAGGCGGTCGTCCGGCTGCTCGACCAGGCGTTCCAGGACGACCCGGTGAGCGGCTGGGTCTTTCCCGACCCGGCGCACCGCCGGGCCACCCACCACAAGCTGATGGCCGCGTTCACCGACATCGTGCTCGCCGAGGGCCGGATCGACCTGGCCGAGGACGGTTCGGCGTGCGCCCTGTGGCTGGACGTGCCCGCCGGAGAGCACGGCGGCGGAGACGGGGAGCACGGCGGCGGAGAGACGGTCGCGGAGGCCGGCGCGGATGCCGGCGCGGGGGCCGACGACGGTCCCGCCCAGCTTCGCGCCGCCGTCGACCCGGAGAACGAGCGGGTCGAGCTGATCGGCCGGCTCACCGCGGAAGCCCACCCCTCGGGCCGCGCGCACGCCTACCTCTGGATGATCGGGGTTTCGCCGGAGCGGCAGGGCGAGGGCCTCGGCAGCGCGCTCATCGAGTCGGTCCTCGACCGCTGCGACCGCGAGGGCCTCGCCGCCTACCTGGAGGCGAGCAACGCCCGCAGCCGCGCACTCTACGATCGGCTCGGCTTCGTCCTCACGGGCGACCCGATCGACCTGCCCGACGGCCCCCGCATGTGGCCGATGTGGCGCGAGCCGCGTACCGGCCAGCCGCGTGCCGGCGGGCCGGGCGGCGCCTGAAACGGCCGGCGTGCCGGCGGGCCGAGCCGCGCCCGAAACGGCTCGCGCCCCCACGTCAATCCCTCGTCCCGCCCCCCCCGCCGGTCCCCGTCCCCGCCGCTCCCCGCCGTCGTCCGGCGGAGAGCGGCGGTCCGGCCCTCGCCCTACCCTGAAGGCATGGTTCCGACGCCGTCCGTCCCCAGGCTGTGGACACGGGCCGCCGCGGGAGCCTGCCCGGTGGCCCGGTGGCCCGGTGGCCCGGTGGCCCGGTCGCACGGTCGCACGGTCCCGGAAAAAAATCCGAAGTCGAGGGCCCCGGCGTGTAGAGAACCGCGGGCCGGGTCCGACGTCCCCTGTGAGAGCCGCCCCGCACGGGCGGCCCGAGCCGAGGAAGCAGAAGGAGCGGACTCATGAAGTACCTGGTGATGGTGCAGGGAACGCAGGCCGACTACGCGAGCATGCGGGGCGACGCCTCCGCGCAGCCGCCGATCTGGAGCGAGGACGACATCCAGGCCATGTTCGCCCACATGGGCGCGATCAACGACGACCTCTCCGAATCGGGTGAGCTGGTCGACGCGTACGGCCTGGTCGAACCCGCGCAGACCCGCCTGGTGGCCCGGGGCGCGGACGGCGAGACCGTGATCACCGACGGGCCCTACAGCGAGACCAAGGAAGTGATGGCCGGCTACTGGGTGCTCGACTGTGCGAGCCTGGAGCGGGTCACCGAGATCGCCGCACGGGTCACGGCCTGCCCCGTACCGAAGGGGGCGCCCGAGTACCCGGTGGTCATCCGGCCGATCGGGGAAGCCCCCGAGGAGGTCTGAGCGGGATGAGCCGGCGCGAGCGGCACGACGGAGATCCAGCGAGCGGGATGCGCGGCACCGGGGAGTGTGCGGCACGGAAGACGGGGTGCGTGGCACGAGAATGACCGGATGAGCGGTACGAACGAGACCGAGGACCTGCTGCGCCGTCACGCGCCGCAGGTCCTCGGCGCCCTCGTGCGCCGGTACGGGCACTTCGACTCGGCCGAGGACGCCGTCCAGGAGGCGCTGCTCGCGGCGGCCGGCCAGTGGCCCGCCCAGGGCGTGCCCGACAATCCGCGCGGCTGGCTGATCAAGGTGGCCTCGCGGCGGCTGGTCGACGCCCTGCGGGCCGAGGGGGCGCGCCGGCTGCGGGAGGAGAAGGCGGCGGCGCTCACCCCGCGCGACGCGTTCACCGCCCCGCCGCCCGGCGCCGACCGCGCCCCGTCGGAGGACGACACCCTCACCCTGCTCTTCCTGTGCTGTCACCCCCGTCTGACCCCGCCCGCGCAGATCGCGCTCACGCTGCGCGCGGTCGGCGGTCTCACCACCGCGGAGATCGCGCGCGCCTGGCTGGTGCCCGAGGCGACCATGGCGCAGCGCATCAGCCGCGCCAAGCAGAAGGTGCGGGGCGTCGGATTCGCCCGCCCCGACCGCTGGGAGGAACGCCTCCCCGCCGTCCTCCACACCCTCTACCTGATCTTCAACGAGGGCTACACGGCGACCTCCGGAACCTCCCTGCAACGCGCCGAACTCGCCGGTGAGGCCATCCGGTTGACCCGTACGGTCCGCCGGCTGCTGCCCGGGAACGGCGAAGTGGCCGGACTGCTCGCGCTGATGCTGCTGACCGACGCCCGGCGCGCCGCCCGCACCGGCCCCGACGGGGAACTGGTGCCCCTCGACGAACAGGACCGAGCGCGCTGGGACAAGGCGGCGATCGACGAAGGCGTGGCCCTGGTGACGCAGGCGCTGGCCGGCGGACGGGCGGGCCCCTATCAACTGCGGGCCGCCATCGCCGCCGTCCACGACGAGGCGCCCACCCCCGAAGACACGGACTGGACCGAGATCCTCGGCCTGTACGACATCCTCGTCCGCCAGGTACCCGGCCCCGTCGAACAGCTCAACCGCGCGGTCGCGGTGGCCATGGTGCACGGTCCGCGCGCGGCCCTCGCCGAACTCGACCGGCTGGAGGGCGCGTTGGCGGCGGGCCACCGGGTCGACGCCGTACGCGGCCATCTGCTGGAGCGGGCGGGGGACACGGCGGGGGCCCGCGCCGCCTACCGGTCGGCCGCCGACCGGACGCTCAGCCTGCCCGAACGGCGTTACCTGGAAGCGCGCTTGGCCCGGCTGAGCCCGTAGCGTTCGTCCCATGTCCGAACCTCTGCTGCATCTGACCGAGCGCTCCCTGTGGGACGCGGCCCGCGCCTCCGGCGCCTTCACGATGTCCACCCGCGGCCGGACCCTCCAGGAGGAGGGCTTCATCCACTGCTCGCTCCGCCAGCAACTCGCCCCGGTGGCCGCCATGTTGTACGGCACCTCCACCGCCCCCGGCGAACTGGTCGTCCTCGTCGTCGACCCCGACCGGCTCAGCGTGCCGGTCCGCTTCGAGGCGATGGAGCCCGGCGGTGAGGAGTTCCCGCACGTGTACGGGCCGATCCCGGTCGACGCCGTCGTGGACGTCGAGCCGTGGCCCCCGGGCGAGCCGCGCCTCGCCTAGGGTGTGTCGTTTGGATCATGTGGCGGGTCGCGGGGCAGGGCACGCACTCCCCCAAGCTCTTCGAGCAGGGGGTACCCCCAGCGGCGTTGTCGTCGGTTGCCGACGCTCCGCGTCGTCGCCCTCCTCCGCCTTGCAGCTGCACGCACCCTGCCCCGCTCGGCCCAGCCGACAAGGCGCCGCACTCCGGCGCCACCTGATCCAAACGACACGCCCTAGAGCAGCCCGCCCGTCTCCGGGTTCCGGCCGGTCAGGCAGTAGGTGCCGCCGGCCGGGTCCCGCATCACCGTCCAGCGGGCACCCTGTCCGACCGCCGTCGCCCCGAGCGTCTCGTGACCGGCCCGTACCGCGTCGACGTCCGAGCAGGCCAGGTCGAGGTGGGCGGTGGCGGGACTGTCGGTGCCGAGGCGTTGCAGCAGGACGCGCAGCGGCAGTCCGGCGGGCGGCCGGAGCACATGGAACTCGGGCAGTGCGCCCGGCAGGGACTCCCAGCCGGTCAGCCCGGCCCAGAACGCGGTCTCGGTGGCGTAGGCGTCCGGCGCCACGTCCAGGCACACCTGGTCGAGCCGGCACCGCGCCCCGCCCGGCACCTCGGTCGCCCCCGGCCGCGCGGACTCGCCCTGCCAGGGCACCGCGCAGAACAACTGCCCGCCGGGGGACCGCAGTACGGCCCATCCGTCATGCCTGGAGACCACCTCCGCGCCCAGCCGCAGCGCCCACTCCACCAGCGCCGGTACGTCCTCGACGGACAGGTCGAGATGCGCGCCCCCGGGGCCGGCCTCGACACCCTGCGCCTTCACACAGGCGTCCGCGCCGTCGGGCAGCAGCGTCACGAACTCGCCCCGGTCACCGCGTGGTTCGGACACCCGCGTGCCGGTCACCTCGGTCCAGAAGTCCAGGGCGGGCGCCAGTTCGGCCACGGGCCGGTCGATGAAGACATGGGTCCAGCGGACGGTCGGTCGCGTGGTCATCGGGGCTGCTCCTCCTGCCGTACGGGCGCTGTGGCCCGTACCGTCTCCTGGTCGATCAGCGCGCGCAACGACGTTTTCATCCGCGCGACGAACGCGTCCCGGGCCTCGGGGGAGAGGACGTCCAGGGAGAGATACGGATTGAGGTCCTCCAGCTCCACGAGAAGCAGCTCACCGCCCGGGGCCCGGCAGGCGTCGACGCGCTGGACGCCGTACGTGATGTCGTTCCAGTCGATGAACCGCCGCGCGAACTCGCGGTCCGCGTCGGTGGGTTCGTAGGGTTCGAGGGCCCAGCGCCGGTCCGGGTCCGGGGCGTACAGCGCGTACTGGAGGGTGTCGTCCACGAAGTAGAAGGAGACCTCGTACCGGAAGTCGACGCGCGGCTGGACGAGGATGTCGCCGAACGGCAGCCCGGCGAGCCGTTCGGGCGCCACGAACTCCAGGCCGATGGAGTCCGCGCCCTGCCTCGGCTTCACCGCGTAGCTGTCGGCCGCCGGGAGGAGGCCCAGGTCTGCCGCGCGGTCCACGGTCGGGATGACCGGGTACCCGGCGGCGGTCAGCTCCAGCAGGTACCCCTTGCCGGCCATGTCGCCCTTGCCGGACAGCTGGTTGTAGACGCGCACGCCGTCCGCGACCGCCCGCTCCCGGAACGCGTCGTAGGCCGCCTGGTGGTGCAGGACGGGCCCGCTGTTGCGGACGACCACCGCGTCGAAGCCGCCCATCAGGGCCGCCGCGTCCAGCGGGTGGCACACGGCGATGTCGAAGTCCTCGCGCAGCCGCGCGGTGAGGGCGATGTCCTCGTCGCAGTACCGCCGCCCCTTGGCCGGATAGGCGAGGTCGCTGACGTACAGGACACGGGGGCGCGCGGACGGCACGGGGACTCCTCGAAGGACGCTCGGACGGCTCGGCGCACGGGCGCGCCGAGGACTCACGCCCGTAGTGTCCCTCCCCGGGACCCCGGCCTCCCCGGGACCCCGGCCTCCCCGGGACCCCGGCCTCCCCGGGACCCCGGCCTCCCCGGGACCCCGGCCTTCCCGGGACCCCGGCCTTCCCGGGACCCTGGCCTCCCCGGCGCCCGCCCTCCTGGGCCGACCCGCTGTGCCCACCTGCCGGCTGGGGCAGCCTCCCGGCCGGGTCAGCCTCCCGGCTGGGCCGACCCGCTGGATCAGCCGGCTGGGTCAGCCCGCCGCGCGGCGGCTCTCGGCGAACCGGAGCAGATTGCCCGCCGGGTCGCGGAAGGCGCAGTCCCGCAGGCCGTACGGCTGGTCGGCGGGCTCCTGGAGCACCTCGGCGCCCGAGGCACGGACCCGCTCGAACAGGGCGTCGCAGTCGCTCGTGGAGAAGATCACCCCGCGCAGCATGCCCTTGGCCAGCAGCTCCGCCATGGCCTGCTTGTCCGCGGGGGAGGCGTCCGGGTCGGCGGCCGGGGGCTCCAGGACGATCTCCACGTCGGGCTGGAGCGGCGAGCCGACCGTGACCCAGCGCATCCCCTCGAACCCGACGTCGCCCCGGACCTCCAGGCCCAGCACGTCACGGTAGAAGGCGAGCGCCTTGTCGTGGTCGTCGACGGAGATGAAGCACTGGGAGAGTTTCAGGTCCATGGCGTCCAACCTAGAGGTCGTCAGAGCCGCGTGCCCGGTTCCGCCTCGGGGTTGCGGTGCCGGGCCGGGCGGGTCATCCGACGGACCACGCAGGACGGGATCGGCGCCCCGTGGTCGTGCGGCCGGGCCCGGTACGCGCTCGGCGTCTCGCCCACCAGCTCGGTGAACCGCGAGCTGAACGAACCGAGCGAGGTGCAGCCCACCGCGAAGCACACCTCCGTGACCGTCATGTCCCCGCGCCGCAGCAGCGCCTTGGCCCGCTCGATCCGCCGGGTCATCAGATAGGTGTACGGCGTCTCGCCGAAGGCCTCCCGGAAACTGCGCTGGAAGTGGCCGGGCGACATCAGCGCGGTGCGCGCGACGGTCGCGATGTCCAGCGGCTCGGCGAACTCGCGGTTCATCAGGTCACGGGCCTTGCGCAGCCGGACCAGGTCTTCCAGGCGTCTGGGATTCCCCACCCGACCAGGATGGCACGGTCAGGCGGCCAGCACCTTGGCCTTGGCCTGCTCGAACTCCTCGGAGGTCAGATGGCCGTTGCTCCGCAGTTCCGCGAGCTTCGCCAGCTCGTCGGCCCGGCCGGTGCTCCCGGCGGTCTCACGGATGTACGACTTCACCTCCTCCTGGCTCTGCCGGACGCGCCGCGCCTCCCGCTCGCCCATGCCACGGCCCCGCGCGATGAGGTATACGAAGACGCCCAGGAAGGGCAGGACCACGACGAACACGCACCAGCCGGCCTTGCCCCAGCCGTGCAGGTCGTCGTCGCGGAAGATGTCCGCGACGACCCGGAAGAGCAGCATGAACCACAGGATCCACAGGAAGAACCACATCGTGGTCCAGAAGACGTTCAGCAGCGGATAGTCCGCCGCGAGCACGAGCGCCGAGCCGTTCATCGTCGAACTCCTGTCGTCGTACGACATCCCACGCCCGACCACCTTGCGCCGCTCCCCCCGGCCCCACCTCACCCCGGAAGGGTGAGCCGACAAACCGAAAACCCCGGAACGATAAAGGCACCCCCAGCCAGTACGGCCGGGACAGACGGAGGGGGGAGGCATCCGTATGCGCTACGAGTTCCGTGTGGCCGGCATAGTGTCGGACACGCTCGCCACGGCATTCACGGAACTGGACAGCGTCCGAACAACCGGACAGACCCTGTTCTTCGGCCAGGTCCTGGACGACGCCCACCTACACGCCCTACTCGCCCGCTTCCGCGACCTGGGCCTGCGGGTAACCGAACTCCGCAGACTCCCGGCGTGACGGGACCGACGGTGAGGTCCGCGCACCAGAATTACTGAGCTACAGCTCGGTGTATCGACTGCTGTTGGTGCCGCTATCACCAGCCGTGAAGTGAGACATCCGGCCCGTCACCGAGATACCGGTGAAGGGCGCTGGAAGTCGTGCCCACGAAGTTCTCGGGGAGGGATCCGGTATCGACCCAGCGAACCTGGGCGATACGTTAGCCCGCCCGCCCGCCCGCCCGGCGTGGACCGTGGCCGCGTGGGGTCGTCGAGGAGTTGCTGACGACCTAAGACCGCACCCGGCCCGCTGGGCCACCATGGTCGGTGGCTTGGCGGGCCGGGTGCGTACGCGAAGCGCGTGGCCGGGGGTCAGGCCTGCTTGGTCTCCCAGAAGATCTTGTCGATCTGGGCGATGTAGTCCAGGGCCTTCTGGCCGGTGGCCGGGTCCGCGGACGCCTTGGCGGCCGAGAGGGCCTTCAGGGTGTCGTTGACGAGCTGGTGCAGCTCCGGGTACTTCTCGAAGTGCGGGGGCTTGAAGTAGTCGCTCCAGAGCACCGACACGTGGTGCTTGGCGAGCTCGGCGCGCTGCTCCTTGATGACGACGGCGCGCGTCTGGAACTGCGGGTCGTCGTTTCCGGCCATCTTTTCCTGGACGGCCTTCACCGACTCCGCCTCGATGCGGGCCTGGGCCGGGTCGTACACGCCGCAGGGCAGGTCGCAGTGCGCGCTGACCTTCACCTTGGGGGCAAACAGGCGGGAGAGCATTGAGCTGTCCTTCCTCGTGATCGTCTTCTCAGGTGGGACATTACTCCGTAGGAGACCTGTTTTCGCGAGTGCCCCCGTGGGCTTAGGACAAAAGTCCGGGGTGAGACTGGGACTGGTGGAGGATGGAACCGGGGAGGTGCCGGTGATGCCGGAGCTGTCGCAGGAGACCGAGCGGGGGAGGGCCCTGCTGCCGTTCGGGGCGGCGGAGGTGACGGGCCCGTCCATGGTGCCCACGCTCCAGCACGGGGATCGGCTCGTGGTGCAGTGGGGTGCGCGGGTGGGGCCGGGCGACGTCGTCGTCCTGCGGCACCCCTTCCAGCAGGACCTGCTGGTCGTGAAGCGCATCGCGGAGCGCCGCGAGGGCGGCTGGTGGGTGCTCGGGGACAACGCGTACGCGGGCGGGGACAGTACGGACTACGGAACCGTTCCCGAGGACCTCGTCCTCGGGAAGGTGCGGTTCCGGTTCCGGCCGCCGGACGGTCAGCGTTCGCCGTTCGCCGTCGCCCGCTGGGTGCTCGGGGCCGCGAGGCCGGTGCTCTCCGCCCGGTCCGCCTCCAGGCGCTTGCGGGCCCGGTAGGCGGCGACGTTGGCGCGGGTCGCGCAGCGGTCCGAGCAGTAGCGCCGGGAGCGGTTGGTCGAGGTGTCCAGATAGGCGTTGCGGCAGGGTGCGGCCTCGCACAGGCCGAGCCGGTTCACGCCGTACTCGGTGAGGTGGAAGGCCAGGCCCATCGAGGCGATCGCCGCGTAGCCCGCGGTCGCGTTCGACGGGTGATCCGCGAGGTGCATGTGCCACAGCGGGCGCCCCTCGTCGTCGCGGTGGTCGTGCCCCGAGATCTGCGGGCTCACCGGGAACTCCAGGAGCAGCGAGTTCAGCAGGTCCACCGCGAGGGTCTCGTCGCCGCCGTCCGCCGCCTCGAAGACCGCGCGCAGCCGGGCCCGTACGGAGCGGAAGCGGGTGACGTCCGCCTCCGCCGCGCGGCGGACCGCCGACGCGTTGCTGCCGAACAGCTCACGTACGGCCTCGACCGAGGTCAGCGTGTCCGTGCCGCGGGCCGGTTCCTCGCTGTTGACGAGTCGGACGGCGTAATCCGCGTAATAGGCCAGTTCCACTTGTAGTCCTTACGGAGGGGCTCTATCGTCGTGACGGCGGTCGGGTAACAGATGATCGCGCTTCCAGGGTATTACGCGGTCGAGTGGAGGAGGGGCTTTCATGGCCATCGGCACCGGAACGGACTGGCAGGCCTGGCAGCGAAGCTGGGACCGGCAGCAGGAGTGGTACATGCCGGACCGCGAGGAGCGCTTCCGGGTGATGCTCGACATGACCGAGGCCCTCGTCGGACCCGCCCCCCGCGTCCTCGACCTCGCCTGCGGAACCGGCACCATCACCGCCCGGCTGCTCGACCGCCTCCCCGGCGCCACCAGCACCGGCCTCGACCTCGACCCCGCGCTGCTCACCATCGCCGAGGGCACCTTCGCCGGCGACGACCGGGTCTCCTTCGTGACGGCCGACCTCAAGGCCCCCGAGTGGCGCACCCGGCTGCCGTACAACACGTACGACGCCGTGCTGACCGCCACGGCCCTGCACTGGCTGCACAGCGAACCCCTCGCGGCCCTCTACGGCCAGATCGCGGAACTGGTCCGCGACGGCGGTGTCTTCATGAACGCCGACCACATGGTCGACGAGACCACGCCCCGCATCAACGCGGCCGACCGCGCCCGGCGGCACGCCCGGATGGACCAGGCCCGGGAAGACGGCGCCCTCGACTGGGCCGAATGGTGGAAGGTGGCCGCGCAGGACCCCGTCCTCGCCGAACCCACCGCCCGCCGCTTCGAGATCTACGGCGAGCACGCGGACGGCGACACACCCTCCGCCGAGTGGCACGCGCGCGTACTCCGCGAAAAGGGCTTCACGGAGGCCCGCCCGGTCTGGCGCTCGCCCTCGGACGCGGTGGTGTTGGCGGTCAAGTAGCGATCAAGTAGCGGGGGAGGGGCGGGAGTTGGCGAGGGGATCGGGGAGGGGGGCGGGAGACGCTGCGGGAGCGCGGTCGCCGTCTGCCGGGCCGGTCCCGCGTAGCGGGTGTGACCGTGGAACGCCGGATGCCGCCGACCCCGGGGAGGGGTGGGCGGCATCCGGCGTGCAGAACGATCAAAGGACCTCCGCGATCAAAGGACCTCCGCGATCAAAGGACCTCCGCGATCAAAGGACCTCCGCGCTCAGAGGACCTCCGGGCTCACGGCGCCTTCGGCCTCACAGCACCAGACCTCACAGCACCTTGGACAGGAACGACTTGGTGCGTTCGTGCTGGGGGTCGGTCAGGACCTCGCGCGGGTTGCCGGCCTCGACGACCACGCCGCCGTCCATGAAGACCAGGCTGTCGCCGACCTCGCGGGCGAAGCCCATCTCGTGGGTGACGACGATCATCGTCATGCCGGACTGGGCGAGGTCGCGCATGACGTCGAGAACGTCACCGACCAGCTCCGGGTCCAGGGCCGAGGTCGGCTCGTCGAAGAGCATCAGCTTCGGGTCCATCGCCAGCGCACGGGCGATCGCCACCCGCTGCTGCTGGCCGCCGGAGAGCTGCGAGGGGTAGTTCTTCGCCTTGTCGGCCAGGCCCACGCGCTCCAGCAGCTGGCCCGCGCGCTCGCGTGCCTGGGCCCGGCTGACGCCCTTGACCTGGACCGGTGCCTCCATGACGTTCTCGATGGCCGTCATGTGCGGGAACAGGTTGAAACGCTGGAAGACCATGCCGATGTCCCGGCGCTTCAGCGCGACCTCGCTGTCCTTCAGCTCGTAGAGCTTGTCGCCCTTCTGGCGGTAGCCGACCAGCTCGCCGTCGACGTACAGGCGGCCGGCGTTGATCTGCTCCAGGTGGTTGATGCACCGGAGGAAGGTCGACTTGCCGGAGCCGGAGGGGCCGATGAGGCAGAACACCTCGCCGGACTTCACCTCCAGGTCGATGCCCTTGAGGACCTCGACCGGGCCGAAGGACTTGTGGACGCCCTCGGACTTGACCATCGCCGTGGCGGAGCCCGCCTTGGTCACGTCGGCGGTCATGCCGCACCTCCCGTGGGACGGCCCAGCGACAGCACGTGGGTCTTGATCTTCTGGAACGGCGTGGCCGGGAGCGTACGGCTGCTGCCCCGGGCGTAGTACCGCTCCAGGTAGTACTGGCCGACGCTGAACACCGACGTCAGCAGCAGGTACCAGGCGGCGGCGAGGAAGAGCATCTCGGCCGGGGCACCCGAGGTCTGGCCGATGTCCTGGGCCACGCGGAACAGCTCGGAGTACTGGATGACGGCGACCAGCGAGGTCGTCTTCAGCATGTTGATGACCTCGTTGCCCGTGGGGGGCACGATCACGCGCATCGCCTGCGGGATGACGATCCGGCGCAGGGTCTTGCCGTGGCTCATGCCCAGGGCGTGCGAGGCCTCGGTCTGGCCCTCGTCGACCGAGAGGAGGCCGGCCCGGCAGATCTCGGCCATGTACGCGGCCTCGTTCAGGCCGAGCCCCAGCAGCGCCGTCAGCAGCGGCGTCATGAAGTCGGACCAGTAGTCCTTGTAGATCGGACCGAGGTTGATGTACGTGAACACCAGGCCCAGGTTGAACCAGACCACCAGCTGCACGAGGACCGGCGTACCGCGGAAGAACCAGATGTAGAACCACGCGATGGACGAGGTCACCGGGTTCTTCGACAGCCGCATCACGGCGAGCAGAACGCCGCCGACGACGCCGATCAGCATCGAGAGGACGGTCAGCAGCAGCGTCTTGAGGACGCCGTTGATGACGCGGTGGTCGAAGAAGTAGTCGGGGATCGCTCCCCAGTTGATCTTGCCCTGGGAGAACGCGTAGACCACGGCGGCCAGCAGCGCGATCGCGATGACCGCGGAGACGTACCGCCCGTAGTGCCGGACCGGGATCGCCTTGATGGCTTCCGGCCGGGCCGGGGGAGCGTCCTCCGGGCCCGGTGTCTTGTCGATGTCAACAGTCACGGGAGTTGTTGCCTTTCAGTGCCCGCTCGGACCCGCGGTCACTTGCCGCCGTTGACCGTGGCCGACTTGACGGCGCCCGCGTCGACGCCCCACTTCGCGATGATCTTGTCGTACTCGCCGTTCTTGATGATGGCGTCCAGCGCGGCCTGTAGGGCGTCCCGGAGCTGGGTGCTGGACTTGGCGACCGCGATGCCGTACGGCGCGGCCTCGACCTGGTCTCCGACGATCTCGAAGTCCTTGCCGCCGCCGGACGTCTTCACCGCGTACGCGGCGACCGGGAAGTCGGAGGAGCCGGCGTCGGCGCCACCGCCGCGCAGCCGGGTCTGGGCCTGCTGGTCGTTGTCGTACGACTCGATGGCGATCTTCTTGCCGCCCGTACACTTCTTCGACTCGGCCTTGGCCAGGTCCTCCGAGACCGTGCCGCGCTGCACGACGAGCTTCTTGCCGCACAGGTCGGACCAGGTCTTGATGTTCTGGGTCTTGCCCTTGGGGGTGTAGATGGAGACACCCGCGGTGAAGTAGTCGACGAAGTCGACGCCCTCGCCGACCTTCTTGCCGGTGTCCGAGTCGACGCCCTCCTGGCGGTCCTTGGTGTCCGTCATCGCGGACATCGCGATGTCGTACCGCTTGGAGCGCAGGCCCGTGATCAGGGTGTCGAAGGTGCCGTTCTGGAAGTCGAACTTCACCCCGAGCTGCTTGCCCATCGCGTCCGCCAGGTCGGGGTCGATGCCGACGACCTTGCCGGAACCGTCCTTGAACTCGACCGGCGCGTACGCGATGTCCGAACCGACCTTGATGACGCCCGCGTCGCGGATCGCCTTGGGGAGCTTTCCGGCCAGCGGCGCGGAGCTGGTGCTCGCGGACGAGTCGCCCGAGTCGTCCTTGGTCTGGTCGCCGCAGCCGGTGAGGACGAGGGCGCCGGCGACCGCGATCGCGCCGACCGCTGCTATCCGGGAGTGCGCGGCGGTGGTACGACGGGTGGTGCGTGCGGTCATGAGGGTCCTCCGGCGGATGAGGGAGTAGCCGACAGGTCGACGAGAACACACACCTTTGAGTGTCGCGACCTCGTGTGATGACGGCATCTTGCCATTCGGACTGCGGCATTCAGGGTGCCCGCCATGTCAAAATCGGATAACGGGTGACCCCCGAACCGCTACGGGCCGGTACGACCCGACCGGATCTTGTACGGGAATCCCCGCTTCCGGCCGGAAGATCTTCGGCGTCTCGCGCGATGCGGACGGCTGCTAATACGCGCCCTCTGGCGAACGAGCCTATGTCCGGAATTGTCAATGGATCCAGGCATGAGTCATCTCACCGGCGTGTGATCTTGGCGTTATGGACTCGTCCGCGACACCGTGCGTCGGGTAAGAAGGTTCTTTACACCCCTCATCCGGGGCTCAGGGCGCGTGTGCGGCGCGCCCGTCGCGCAGCCGCCCGTACGCAACCACGGCGGCAGGGCCTGCGCGGTGCCCGCCCACCCCTCAACCAGGAGTGGTCACCCTCAAACAATGAAGACCTAAGGGGTAAAACAAAGTGGCAGCGGAGATCGTCAATCCTCGCAGCGACAGCAGTACGGATCGGGAAGACGGGGCGGAGCCCCTCGACTCCTTCGATTTCGATCCGGCTTTCGCGCTGCACCGCGGCGGCAAGATGGCAGTGCAAGCCACCGTGCCGGTCCGTGACAAGGACGACCTGTCCCTGGCGTACACGCCCGGCGTCGCGAAAGTGTGCAGCGCGATCGCCGAGCAGCCGGACCTCGTCCACGACTACACCTGGAAGTCGTCCGTCGTCGCCGTCGTGACCGACGGAACGGCCGTGCTCGGGCTCGGTGACATCGGCCCCGAGGCCTCGCTCCCCGTCATGGAGGGCAAGGCCATCCTCTTCAAGCAGTTCGGCGGCGTCGACGCCGTCCCGATCGCGCTCGACTGCACCGGTGTCGACGAGATCGTCGAGACCGTGGCCCGGCTCGCGCCCTCCTTCGGCGGCATCAACCTGGAGGACATCTCGGCGCCCCGGTGCTTCGAGATCGAGCGCAAGCTCCAGGAGCGACTGGACATCCCGGTCTTCCACGACGACCAGCACGGCACCGCGATCGTCACGCTCGCGGCGCTGCGTAACGCCGCCCGGCTCACCGGGCGCTCCATCGGCTCACTGCGCGCGGTGATCTCCGGTGCGGGCGCGGCCGGGGTGGCCATCGCCAAGTTCCTGCTGGAGGCGGGCATCGGCGATGTCGCGGTCGCCGACCGCAAGGGCGTCGTCTCCCGTGACCGGGACGACCTCACGGACGTCAAGCGCGAACTCGCCGAGATCACCAACAGGGCGGGGCTCTCCGGTTCGCTGGAGTCCGCCCTCGCGGGCGCCGACGTCTTCATCGGCGTCTCCGGCGGTACCGTGCCGGAGCCGGCGGTCGCCTCCATGGCCGAGGGTGCCTTCGTGTTCGCGATGGCCAACCCGAACCCCGAGGTGCACCCGGAGGTCGCCCACAAGTACGCGGCCGTCGTCGCGACCGGGCGCTCCGACTTCCCGAACCAGATCAACAACGTCCTGGCCTTCCCCGGCATCTTCGCCGGTGCCCTCCAGGTCCGGGCCTCCCGGATCACCGAGGCCATGAAGATCGCCGCCGCCGAGGCGCTGGCCGCGGTCGTCGGTGACGATCTCGCCGCCGACTACGTCATTCCCTCGCCGTTCGACGAGCGGGTGGCGCCGGCGGTGACGGCCGCTGTGGCCGCGGCTGCTCGTGCGGAGGGTGTCGCTCGCCGCTGAGGCCCGTGCGTTCGTCGTGACCCCGCCGGGGGCTGTCCTCCGGCGGGGTCATTGTTTTCCGCCCCCTCCGCCCCCTCCGCCCCCTCCGCCCCTCCGCTCCCGGTGATCGGGGCCGTCCCGTCGCGGGGGCGCTGCCCCCGGAGCCCCCCCGCTCCTCGAACCCCAAGGGGGCTGATTCATCGCCTCCAGGGACGCGTGTCACAGGGGGAGGCGGTTCCGCCGGGGCGGGGCGGAGCCTATCGTCGGGGCCATGTTCGCTGCCTATGCCGCCCGAATCGACCGTGACCAGCCGCTGAACGGCCTGGAGTTGGGGGAGCGACCGGCTCCCGAACAGAGGCCCGGCTGGACCACCGTGAACGTACGCGCCGCCTCCCTCAACCACCACGACCTCTGGTCGCTGCGCGGGGTCGGCCTCGCCGAGGACAAGCTCCCCATGATCCTCGGCTGCGACGCCGCCGGGGTCGACCAGGACGGCAACGAGGTCGTCCTGCACTCCGTCATCGGCCAGACCGGCCACGGCGTCGGCCCCAAGGAACCCCGCTCCATCCTCACCGAGCGCTACCAGGGCACCTTCGCCGAGCAGGTCTCCGTGCCGACGTGGAACGTCCTGCCCAAGCCCCCCGAGCTGTCCTTCGAGGAAGCCGCCTGTCTGCCGACCGCCTGGCTGACGGCCTACCGCATGCTGTTCACCAACGCCGGGGTGCGGCCGGGTGACTCCGTGCTCGTGCAGGGGGCGGGCGGCGGGGTCGCCACCGCCGCGATCGTGCTCGGGAAGGCCGCCGGCCTGCGGATGTTCGCGACCAGCCGCGACGAGGCCAAGCGGAAGCGGGCGCTCGAACTCGGGGCGGTCGAGGCGCTGGAGTCCGGGGCCCGGCTGCCGCAGCGGGTGGACGCCGTGATCGAGACGGTCGGCGCGGCCACCTGGTCCCACTCGATCAAGTCCCTCCGTCCCGGCGGCACCGTCGTCATCACCGGCGCCACCAGCGGGGACCGGCCCTCGCACGCCGAGCTGACGCGGATCTTCTTCCTCGAACTCAAGGTCGTCGGCTCCACGATGGGCACGAAGGACGAACTGGAGGACCTCCTCGCCTTCTGCGCCGCCACCGGCGTACGGCCCGTCATCGACGAGGTGCTTCCGCTCGACCGGGCCCGCGAGGGGTTCGAGCGCCTGGAGGCCGGCGGTCACTTCGGCAAGATCGTGCTGACCGCGAGCTGAGGGCAGGGCTCGGCGGGCTCAACGGGTTCAGCGGGTTCAGCGGGTTCAGCGGGTTCGGCGGCTTCGGCGGCTTCGGCCGTTCGGGCGCGTCGACGGCGGGTCCGGGGTTCCGGGCCCGCCGTTCGCGTGTCCGGAGCCGGGTGCCGCCGTGGCGCGCGCCTCCGTGTCGCGCGGCCGTGTGTCAATTTTGGTTGACAGGCCCGGACTGTCAACGTAGGTTGCCGCCATGTTGCGTCCTGAAAGCTGGTCCCAGCCTGCGGGTGGAAGTCCCGTCCGGGTAGACACCGGAGTGCCCGGTAGCAGGTCCCG
>NZ_JBEYFY010000076.1:0-31682 GCF_040703595.1 Streptomyces sp. NPDC007084 | reverse complement strand
CCGGCGGGCTCGGGCGCGCCGGCCGGCGCGGCGTCGACGGCCGTGGTGGTCCTCGTGGTCCTGGCGGCCGTGGCGGTCTCCGCCGGACCGGTGGCCGCGGCCGGTCCCGCCGGACCGGTGGCCGCGGCCGGTCCCGTGGGGCCGGTGGCCGCGTCCTGTGCCATCGTCGTCATGCCTCCACCCTGCCGCTCTCCGCAGCCTGTTGCCAGGTAGTGGTTCTACCAGGATAAGAAGACTCTGGTACCAGCCTGAGGGCGGGAGAACCCTGGAGGACGTGACCGAAACCGGAACTCTCACGACCACCGTCCGCGCGTCCGCCGCGCCACCCGCCCTCAGCGGCCTCGGACTCTTCACCGTGCTGCTCGGCGCCGCCCTTCCGCTGATCGACTTCTTCATCGTCAACGTCGCCCTGCCGACCATCGGGCACGATCTGCGCGCGAGCGAGTCCGTCCTGGAACTCGTCGTCGCCGGCTACGGACTCGCGTACGCCGTCCTCCTCGTCCTCGGTGGCCGCCTCGGCGACCTCTTCGGGCGCCGCCGCTTCTTCCTCGCCGGCATGGCCGCCTTCGGCCTGACCTCCCTCGCGTGCGGGCTCGCCCCCAGCGCGTGGACGCTGGTCGCCGCCCGGGTCGCCCAGGGCGCCGCCGCCGCGGCGATGCTCCCGCAGGTCCTCGCCACCATCCAGGCCGCCACCGCCGGACCCCGCCGCGCCAAGGCGATGGGCCTCTACGGTGCCACCGCCGGCCTGTCCATGGTCGCCGGACAGATCCTCGGCGGGGTCCTGGTCGCCGCCGACATCGCCGGCAGCGGCTGGCGCGCCGTCTTCCTGGTGAACGTGCCCGTCGTACTCCTCGGCCTCGTCCTCGCCGCCCGCGCCGTCCCCGAGACCCGCTCCCGCAACCCCGAGCCCGTCGACGCCCCCGGCACCGTCCTGCTCGCCGTCGCCCTGCTGGCGCTGCTGGCCCCCCTCACCGAGGGCCGCGCCGCCGGCTGGCCGCTGTGGACCTGGCTCTCGCTCGCCCTGTTCCCGGTCGCGGCCACCGCCTTCTACCTCGTCGAACGCCGCGCCGACCGGCAGGGCCGCACCCCGCTCGTGCCGCCCAGCCTGTTCGAGCTGACGTCACTGCGCCGCGCCCTGATCATGATCGTGCCGTTCGGCATCGGATTCAGCGGCTTCATGTTCGTCATCGCGGTCGCCCTGCAACAGGGCGAGGGCCTCGGCCCCGTGCCCGCCGGGCTCGCCCTCGCCCCGCTGGCCGCCGTCTTCTTCGTCACCTCACTGTGCGGCCCCCGCCTGATCGTCCGCTACGGCACCCGCGTCGTCACCGCCGGCGGCATCCTCCAGGGCATCGGCATCGCTCTCATCGCCCTCGCCGCCTGGCGGTCCTGGCCCGCTCTCGGGGTCTGGCACATGCTGCCCGGGGCGGCCGTCGCCGGAGCCGGACAGGCGCTCCAGCTCCCGGTCCTCATCCGGATCGTGCTCTCCGACGTGCCCGCCGCCCGCGCCGGCGTCGGCAGCGGCGTGATGGCCACCACCCAGCAGGCCTCCTTCGCCATCGGTGTCGCCACCCTCGGCACCCTCTTCCTGTCCCTCACCCCCGCCCACGGCATGCGCGACGCCCTGGTCACGACCCTCCTCGTCCAGCTCGCCGGCATCGCCCTCACCATCGCCCTCAGCCTGCGGCTCCCCCGCACGATCACCTGACGGCGGACGCCCGCCCCGGCCACCGCGGCACACGGCACCCGCACGCCCCCGCCAACCCCCCTCCGGCCACCGGCACATGCGCCCGTCATGCCGTCAACTACCCATTACCCAGGGGCTGTTGACACTCCCCGCACGCCATGTCGTACTGAGTCGCACCGATGTCGAACGGACCGCGCCCGGCGACCGCCCGGCCGCCCGCCCCCGTCGACCGCTCCGTGAGCCGAGGAGGCCCCGTGGCCCAGACCGAGATCCGCACCCCGGACCAGAGGCCCGCCACGGGCACCGCCGGAACCGGACACTGAACTACCCCACACCCGCCGACGTCACCCGCACCGCCCGGGCCCTCGCCGCCCGGCACCCCGACAAGTGCCGGCTCACCACGATCGGCCACTCCCGCCGCGGCACCCCCCTCAGGATGCTCAGCGTCGGAAGAGGCCCACGGCACGCCCTCGTGGTCGCGGGCGCCCACCCCAACGAATACGTCGGCGGGGGCACCCTCCTCACGCTGGCCCACCGGGCCCTGGCCGGCGCACACCCCGGAACCGTCTGGCACCTCGTGCTGTGCCTCGACCCCGACGGCGCCCGCCTCAACGAAGGCGGCCACCACGCCGTAACCCTCATCGACCATTACCGGCACTTCTTCCGCCCCGCCCCCGACGAGCAGCCCGAATGGGCCCCCGCCCTCCCCCGCCCCCGCGTCCTGCCGGAGAGCCGCGCCCTGCTCGACGTCATCCGCCGCATCCGCCCCTACGTGCAGATCTCCCTCCACAGCACGGACATCGGCGGCACCTTCGCCCAGCTCACCCGGGACGTACCCGGCCTCGGCCGCACCCTCACGGCCTCCGCCGACCGCCTCGGCATCCCCGTCGAGAACGCCCCCCTCGACGCACTCCACTGGCCCACCACCACCCCCGGCGTCTTCGTCCTCCCGCCGCCCGGCGCCCCCGAACGCCCCGCCGCCTTCCCCGAGGACGCCCACCGCTCCACCTGGCTCGCCCCGCACGCCCACGGAGGCGTCACCGCCGTCATCGAGGTCCCCGTCTGGGCCGCCCCCCGCTTCGCCGACCTCACCCCCGACCCCGCCCCCGAACAGCGCCTGCGGCACTGGGCCCAACGCCTGCGCGCCCACACGCACACCGCCCGCGCCCACTACGAACGCGCCCGCCCCCATCTGCCGCCGCCCGGCCCCGACCCCGCCTTCAGCATGCGCCGCGCCGTCACCGAGACCCTCCGCGTCTGCGGACCGCTCGCCGACGACTGGGACCCCGGCCACCCCGCCCACACCCCGCTGCCCGGCCTCACCCGCGCCCGCACCGCCAGCATCGAGGGCTTCGCCCGCCGCACCCCGCTCCGGGCCGCCGCCATGCTCCTGCGCCTGCTCGAAGAACACGCCCCCGGCTCCGCCACCGCACCCCAACGCGCCGAACTGGAAGCCCTCATCACACGCTGGTGCGCCGCCTACTCCGCGAGTTTCAGCGCCACCTGGGTCCCCGTGGACCGGCAGATAGAACACCAGGTCAACGTCACCACCGCCGCCGTCGAAGCCGCCGAGGGCCACCTCGCCCCCTCCTGAACCACCCCCGGCCGAGGACGCCCGCCGCCGAACTCACCGCCCGGCAGCCCCCGTTGATCTTCCCGATGCTGCACACTCCTAGCGCAGACGAAACGGCCAACCAGGAGGTGTCATGCTCCAGATCAACCAGAGCAAGGTGAACCGCTGGGACCAGCACGGCCGCGAGCACACCGTCCACGTCCAGCGCACCGGCGTCCAGCGCACCATCCGCTGCGACACCTGCGGCTGGCGCAAGAACGCCCAGTTCCTCCCCTGGCTCAAGGCCGAGGAACACCTCGCCGAGGCCCACCAGGCGACCGTCGACCCCACGGAACACTGAAAACCCCGGCGAGCCCACCCCGCCGGGGTCCACACCAACACTCCCGGGCGACATGGGCCGTCCCGGGCGACACCGGCCGTCTCGGACGACATCGGCCGTCTTGAGCTACATCGGCCGACCCGGGCGACACCGGCCGTCTCGGACGACATCGGCCGTCTTGAGCTACATCGGCCGTCCCGGGCGAAGAACCGTCAGTCCATCCGGCGCCGCAGACCACGCAGCAGCAGCCGGACCACCGCCACGAACTCCGCCTCGATACCCGGCTGCTCCCACTCCCCCGCGTACGCCGGATCATGGAAACGGCCCGTCGCGTCGAACACCGCACGCGCCGTCGCCGCCGAATCACCGTCCACCGACGAGAAATCGCCCTCCTGGACACCCCGGAACACGATCTGCGTCAACTGCTCCACCAGCTCCGCGACATGCTCCTCCACCACCGCGCTCGCCTCACCGAGCAGCACCGTGTAGGTCGCGAACAGCTCCGGATCGTCGCCCGCCTTGTGCCTCTTCGCCGTGAACAGCGCGCCCAGCCATGCCTCCAGAGCCACCGGAGCCGGATGCGCCGCCGAGCCCGCGATCTCCGCCAGCATCGCCGACGTGCGGTCCAGCCACCGCTTCGTGACCGCCTCCCGCAGCGCCGCCTTCGTGCGGAAATGACGGTAGACACTGCCATGACTGACACCGAGCGCACGCGCCACGTCGACCACGGTGGCCTTCGCCGGGCCGTGGCGACGCAGCACCTCCTCGGTCGCCTCGAGGATGCGCTCGGCCGTCAGTGCTTCGCTGGTCGCTGCCATGACGAAGACCGTACCTGCCGGTACTGTCAGCGCTCGCTGTCGAGGTGTGCCATCTGCGCCGCCGGATAGCGGTCACCCGCCGCAGCGCCCACCGGCACCGCCTCCTCGATCGCCGCCAGGTCCGTCTCGTCCAGCGTCACGTCCAGCGCCCCGAGCGCCTCCGCGAGCCGCTCCCCGGTCCGGGCGCCGACCAGCGGCACGATGTCCTCGCCCCGCGACAGCACCCACGCGATGGCGATCTGCGCGACACTCACGCCCTTCTGCTCGGCGATCTTCCGCAACGCGTCCACGAGCGCCAGGTTGTGACGCAGGTTGTCCCCCTGGAAACGGGGGCTCATGGCCCGGAAGTCGTTCGCGGCCAACCGCCGGTCCGCCGTGAAGTGCCCCGAGATCAGCCCGCGCGACAGCACCCCGTACGCCGTGATCCCGATCCCCAGCTCCCGCGTCGCCGCCAGGATCTCGCCCTCGACGCCCCGCGAGATCAGCGAGTACTCGATCTGCAGATCCGAGATCGGCGCCGTCGCCGCCGCACGCCGCACCGAGTCCGCGCCGGCCTCGCTCAGCCCGATGTGCCGCACATGCCCGGCCTCCACCAGCTCCGCGACCGCGCCGACGGTTTCCTCGATGGGAATTACGGGATCGACCCGGGCGAGCCGGTACACATCGATATGATCGACGCCGAGACGCTGCAAGGAGTAGGCCGCGAAGTTCTTCACCGCCGCGGGCCGACCGTCATACCCCGACCACCCGCCATCCGGATCCCGCAACGCCCCGAACTTCACGCTCGTCAGCGCCCGTTCACGCGACGCCGAGGACGCCGAACGCAGCGCCTCCCCGATCAGCATCTCGTTGTGACCCATACCGTAGAAGTCGCCTGTGTCCAGCAGCGTCACCCCCGCTTCCAGAGCGGCGTGGATGGTCGCGATCGACTCGGCCCGGTCCGCGTCGCCGTAGAGCGCGGACATGCCCATGCAGCCGAGGCCGAGGGCGGAGACCTGGGGGCCGGTGGTTCCTAGGGAGCGGGTTTGCATGAGAACTCCTTGGTGGTCCGTGGAGGGATTCCGCTCCTCCACTTTGACATGACAGCTGACAGATTTCAATATCTGTCATTCGTTATCTGTCATCTGTCAGTCCACATCTGTCAGCCACCCCCAAACCCTGGTCCAGACCTATTGACGAATGGTCTGGACCGCGCGAATGTCATGCCTACGACACCTCACCGCACCCCCCACCGGGAGGCCTCGCATGATTCGCCGTACGTTCCGGCTGCTCGCCGTCGCTCTGGCCGCTGCCGTTCTCACCCCGTTGTCGGTCGCCGGTGCGCCGAGCGCCGCCGCGGCCGACACCTGCGCCGTGAAGTCCCGTCCCGCCGGCAAGGTTCTCCAGGGGTATTGGGAGAACTGGGACGGCTCGTCCAATGGTGTGCATCCGCCCTTCGGCTGGACGCCGATCACCGATTCCCGGATAGGCCAGCACGGCTACAACGTGCTCAACGCCGCGTTCCCGGTGATCCGTTCGGACGGGACGGCGCTTTGGGAGGACGGGATGGACACGGGCGTGAAGGTCGCGACGCCCGCGGAGATGTGCGCGGCCAAGGCGTCGGGGCAGACCATTCTGCTGTCGATCGGCGGTGCGGCGGCGGGGATCGATCTGAGTTCGTCGGCGGTGGCCGACCGTTTCGTGGCGACGATCGTGCCGATTCTGAAGAAGTACAACTTCGACGGGATCGACATCGACATCGAGACGGGGCTGAGCGGCAGCGGGAACATCGGCCAGTTGTCGCCGTCCCAGGCGAACCTGATCCGGATCATCGACGGGGTGCTGGCGCAGATGCCGTCCGGCTTCGGTCTGACGATGGCGCCGGAGACGGCGTATGTGACCGGTGGCAGCGTCACGTACGGGTCGATCTGGGGCGCGTATCTGCCGATCGTGAAGAAGTACGCGGACAACGGCCGGCTGTGGTGGCTGAACATGCAGTACTACAACGGGAGCATGTACGGGTGTGCCGGTGACTCGTACGCGGCGGGGACCGTCGAGGGGTTCACGGCGCAGACGGACTGCCTGGACAAGGGGCTCGTGGTGCAGGGGACGACGGTCAGGGTTCCCTATGACAAGCAGGTGCCGGGGCTGCCCGCCCAGTCGGGTGCGGGCGGCGGCTACATGGCGCCGGGTCTGGTGTCGCAGGCGTGGCAGCACTACGGGGGCAGCCTGAAGGGGCTGATGACCTGGTCGGTGAACTGGGACGGTTCGAAGAACTGGACGTTCGGCGACAACGTGAAGGCGTTGCAGGGCCGTTGAGCCGGCCGGCCCGCGCCCCCGCCGGGGTGCGGGTGATCCTGCCGGGGTGCCGGTGGTCCTGCCGGGGTGCCGGTGGTCCTGCCGGGGTGCCAGTGGTCCTGCCGGCATGACGAAGCCCCCGGTTCCCTCGCGGGAGCCGGGGGCTTCGTCGTGCCTGGTGGGTGCTGCCTGGCGGGTGGGTCAGCAGCCGATGAGGCGGGCGGCGAGGTAGCCCTCGATCTGGTCGAGGGAGACGCGCTCCTGCTTCATGGAGTCGCGCTCGCGCACGGTGACGGCGTTGTCGTCGAGGGTGTCGAAGTCGACGGTGACGCAGAAGGGGGTGCCGATCTCGTCCTGGCGGCGGTAGCGGCGGCCGATGGCGCCGGCGTCGTCGAATTCGATGTTCCAGTGCTGGCGCAGCGCGGTGGCGAGGCCCTTGGCCTTGGGGGAGAGTTCCGGGTTGCGGGAGAGCGGCAGGACGGCGACCTTGACGGGGGACAGTCGGGGGTCGAGGCGCAGGACCGTGCGCTTTTCCATCTTGCCCTTGGCGTTGGGTGCCTCGTCCTCGATGTAGGCGTCGAGGAGGAAGGCGAGCATCGCGCGGCCGACGCCGGCGGCGGGCTCGATGACGTAGGGGGTCCAGCGTTCGCCGGCCTCCTGGTCGAAGTAGGAGAGGTCCTGGCCGGAGGCCTTGGAGTGGGCCGAGAGGTCGTAGTCGGTGCGGTTGGCGACGCCTTCCAGCTCGCCCCATTCGTTGCCGCCGAACTGGAAGCGGTACTCGATGTCGGCGGTGCGCTTGGAGTAGTGGGAGAGCTTCTCCTGGGCGTGCTCGTACCAGCGCATGTTCTCTTCGCGGAGGCCGAGGCCGGTGTACCAGTTCCAGCGTTCCTGCATCCAGTACTCCTGCCACTTCTCGTCCTCGCCCGGCTTGACGAAGAACTCCATCTCCATCTGCTCGAACTCGCGGGTGCGGAAGATGAAGTTGCCGGGGGTGATCTCGTTGCGGAAGGACTTGCCCATCTGGGCGATGCCGAAGGGGGGCTTGCGGCGGGAGGTGGTCTGCACCTGGGCGAAGTTGGTGAAGATGCCCTGGGCGGTCTCGGGGCGCAGGTAGGCGACGGAGCCGCTGTCCTGGGTGGGGCCGAGGTGGGTGGAGAGCAGGCCGGAGAACTGCTTGGGCTCGGTGAACATGCCCTTGTTGCCGCAGTTGGGGCAGTTGATGTCGGCGAGGCCGTTCTCGGGGAGGCGGCCGTGCTTGGCCTCGTAGGCCTCTTCGAGGTGGTCGGCGCGGTAGCGCTTGTGGCAGGAGGTGCACTCGGTGAGGGGGTCGGAGAAGGTGGCGACGTGGCCCGAGGCGACCCAGGTCTCGGTGGCCAGGATCACCGACGAGTCGATGCCGACGACGTCCTCACGCGAGGTGACCATGTAGCGCCACCACTGGCGCTTGATGTTCTCCTTGAGTTCGACGCCGAGCGGGCCGTAGTCCCAGGCGGCACGCTGTCCGCCGTAGATCTCACTACTGGGGAAAACGAAGCCACGGCGCTTGCTCAGGCTGACGATGGTCTCGAT
Organism: Streptomyces sp. NPDC007084; assembly: GCF_040703595.1. NCBI lineage: Bacteria > Bacillati > Actinomycetota > Actinomycetes > Kitasatosporales > Streptomycetaceae > Streptomyces > Streptomyces sp. NPDC007084. The sequence goes on along the minus strand of NZ_JBEYFY010000076.1, from coordinate 23,442 downwards.
CTTGTCGGCGGCCACGGTGCTCTCTTCATTACGAACGGACGGCAGCGAATGCTTCAGGTTACCGGCGTGGCCCACCTCTGTATCAAATCGGTTCGCCAAGTGGGCGGCTCGCGGGGGGTTACATCCGCTTGATGTGCGTTTTCGGCGCGTTTCCGGAGGGTGGGCGGGTGCCTCCCGAGGGTGGGTGGGCGGTTCCCAAGGGTGTGCGGGTGCTTCCCGACGGTGTGCGGGTGCTTCCCGAGGGTGGGTGGGCGCGTGCGTGGGGTGGGTGCCGTTGCCTTCGGAGGGTGGGCGGGCGGCGGGCTATTGACAATCGTTTCCAGTTTTGTTGAAAATGACTGTCATGAACGTACGACGACGCCTCATATCCGGGTCCGCTGTCCTCGCGGCCACCGCGCTCGGTCTCGGCACCCTCTCCGCCTGCTCGGATTCGGCCACGGCCGACGGCAAGAGCGGGGGGAAGCTCGACGTGGTGGCGTCGTTCTACCCGCTCCAGTACCTGGCCGAGGAGATCGGCGGGTCGCATGTGAGCGTGACGAACCTGACCCAGCCCGGTCAGGAGCCGCACGACCTGGAGATCAGCGCCCGGCAGACCGCGCGGCTCCAGGAGGCGGACGCCGTCCTCTACCTGAAGAACCTCCAGCCGGCCGTCGATGACGCGGTGGCGCAGTCGGAGATCGGCACGAAGATCGACGCGGCCTCGCTGACGACGCTGGAGAAGCACGGCAACGAGGTCGGCGGTCACGCGGCCGAGCACGATCACAGCGCCGGCGAGGAGGCGGGCGGGGACGATCCGCACATCTGGCTGGACCCGGTGCGGTTCGGCCAGGTGGCGGAGGGCGTCGCGAAGGGCCTGGAGAAGGCCGATCCGAAGCACGCCGGGGACTACGCGAAGAACATGGCGGCGCTGCGGACGAAGTTCGCGGCGCTCGACAAGGACTTCCGTGACGGTCTGGCGCACACGGACACGAAGACGTTCATCACGACGCACGCGGCGTTCGGCTATCTCGCGGAGCGGTACGGGCTGACGGAGGAGGCCATCAACGGCCTGGACCCGGAGGCGGAGCCGAGCGCGAAGCGGGTGCGGGGCCTGGAGTCGATGGCGAAGGCGGACGGCGTGACGACGGTGTTCTACGAGACGCTCGTCAGCGACAAGACGGCGCGCACGATCGCGCGGGACGCGGGGCTGCGCACGGACGTCCTCGATCCGATCGAGGGGATCACCGGAAAGTCGAGGGGCGACGACTACATGCAGGTCATGCGGTCGAACCTGAAGGCGCTCCAGAAGGCTCTGGGCGCGAAGTGACCACGCGTGCGGACGCGGACAGGGAGTCCGCGGAATCCGCGGAGAGGGGCGAGGCGGGCGTGGCCGAGGCCGTGGTGTCGCTGCGCGGGGTGCGGGCCGAGCTGGGCTCGCGTCCGGTGCTGCGGGGTGTGGATCTGACGGTGCGGCGCGGTGAGGTGGTCGCGCTGCTGGGGGCGAACGGCTCGGGCAAGTCGACGGCGGTGCGCACGGTCATCGGGCAGGTTCCGGTGAGCGCCGGGCAGATAGAGATCTTCGGTGTGCCGCGGCGGCGGTTCGGTGACTGGCGGCGGGTGGGCTACGTGCCGCAGCGGACCACCGCGGCGGGCGGGGTGCCCGCGACGGTCACGGAGGTCGTGGCGTCGGGCCGGCTGTCGCGGGCGCGTTTCGGTGTGCTGCGCAAGGCCGACCACGCGGCGGTGCGGCGGGCGCTGGAGCTGGTGGGGATGGCGGACCGGGCGAAGGACTCGGTGAACGCGCTGTCCGGGGGCCAGCATCAGCGGGTGCTGATCGCGCGGGCGCTGGCGTGCGAGCCGGAGCTGCTGATCATGGACGAGCCGATGGCGGGAGTGGACCTTGCGAGCCAGGAGGTCTTGGCGGCGACACTGCGTGACCAGGTGGCACAGGGCGCGTCGGTGCTGCTGGTGCTGCACGAGCTGGGACCGCTGGAGCCGTTGATCGACCGCGCGGTGGTGCTGCGGGACGGGTGTGTGCTGCACGACGGTCCGCCGCCCCGGGCGGTGGGCCAGCACGCGCTGCCCGGTCATGACCATGTACATCCGCACGCGGCGCACGACGCGGGGCTGATCCGGACGGGGTTGCTGAGCTGATGGAGTTCCTGGACTACGCGTTCATGCAGCGGGCGCTGCTCGCGGCGGTGCTGGTGGGGATCACGGCGCCGGCTGTCGGCATCTATCTGGTGCAGCGGCGTCAGGCGTTGATGGGTGACGGTATCGGCCATGTGGCGATGACGGGTGTGGGGCTCGGTTTCCTGCTGTCGTGGTCGCCGGTGTGGATGGCGACGGCGGTGTCGGTGCTGGGCGCGGTGCTGATGGAGCTGATCCGCTGGTACGGCAGGACGCGCGGGGACATCGCGCTGGCGATGCTGTTCTACGGCGGTATGGCGGGCGGGGTGATGTTCATCAACCTCGCGCCGGGTGGTTCGAACGCCAACCTGACGTCGTATCTGTTCGGTTCGCTGTCGACGGTGAGTGCCTCGGACGTGACGGCGATCTGTGTGCTGGCGGCGTTCGTGGTGCTGGTGACGCTGGGGCTGCGGCGGCAGTTGTTCGCGGTGAGCCAGGACGAGGAGTTCGCCCGGGTGACGGGGCTGCCGGTGCGGGCGCTGAACCTGCTGACGGCGGTGACGGCGGCGGTGACGGTGACCGTCGCGATGCGTGTGGTGGGTCTGTTGCTGGTGAGCGCGCTGATGGTGGTGCCGGTGGCGGCGGCGCAGCAGTTGAGCCGGAGTTTCGCGGCGACGTTCGCGATCGCGGTGGCGATCGGGGTGAGCGTGACGATCGGCGGCACGGTGACGTCGTACTACCAGGATGTTCCGCCGGGGGCGACGATCGTGCTGCTGACGATCGGGGCGTTCATCGCGTTGACGGCGCTGGCCACTCCGGTGGCCCGGCGGCGGGCCAGGGCGGCTGCGGCGGCGCGGTCGGCCGGGGACCCGGTGGAGTGCGCGATTCCGGCCTCGCGGGGTCCGGAGGACACGGTCGGCGTCTGACCGGGTACGGCCCGGACTGGCACAATGGCCGGGCAAGGGCAGACGTGAGGAGGCAACGGTGACAACCGCTGGATCGCCCGTACGGGGCCGTTCCACCCGGCAGCGTGCCGCCGTGGCGGCCGCGCTGGACGAGGTGGACGAGTTCCGCAGCGCGCAGGAGCTTCACGACATGCTCAAGCACAAGGGCGACTCGGTCGGGCTCACGACGGTGTACCGGACGCTGCAGTCGCTGGCCGACGCCGGTGAGGTGGATGTGCTGCGGACGTCGGAGGGCGAGTCGGTGTACCGGCGCTGCTCCTCCGGGGAGCACCACCATCACCTGGTGTGCCGGGTGTGCGGCAAGGCGGTGGAGGTGGAGGGCCCGGCGGTGGAGAAGTGGGCCGAGGCCATCGCCGCGGAGCACGGCTATGTGAACGTGGCGCACACCGTGGAAATCTTCGGCACGTGCGCGGAGTGCGCGCAGTGCGCGTCGGCGAAGGGCTGAGCCTCCGGCCGCCCGCCGCGTGACGCCGGGCCGCCCGCCCCCTCTGACTGCCGGTGGCTGCTGGCTGCCGGTGGCTGCTGGTTCCGGTGGCTGCGGGTGCCCGCGGGTGGCCGTTGCCGAGCCGATGTCCGAGTACGGCCCCTCCCTCGTTCGATCGGTCGATCGGTCGATCATCCGACGAGGAGGGGCCGTTTTCGTGCCGCCGTACGCGTACCGGGACCGGGGTGCGGCCACCGAGGGTCAGGAGCCGTCGCCCCGGATGCCCCGTTCCATGGCGAGGAGGTCCTCGTTGGGGACGGCGCCGCCGAAGCGGCGGTCGCGCTGGGCGTACTCGACGCAGGCCCGCCACAGGTCGCGGCGGTCGAAGTCGGGCCATAGCACGTCCTGGAACACCATCTCGGCGTAACTGGACTGCCAGATCAGGTAGTTGGAGGTGCGCTGCTCACCGCTGGGGCGCAGGAACAGGTCGACGTCCGGCATGTCCGGGTAGTACAGGTACTTCTGGATCGTCTTCTCGGTGACCTTGTCGGGGTCGAGGCGTCCGGCGGCGACGTCGGCGGCCATGGCCTTGGCGGCGTCGGCGAGTTCGGCGCGGCCGCCGTAGTTGACGCAGAAGTACAGGGTCATCGCGTCGTTGTCCTTGGTCTGCTCCTGGGCGATCTGGAGTTCCTGGACGACGGATTTCCACAGCTTGGGCATGCGGCCGACCCAGCGGATCCGGATGCCGAGTTCGTCCATCTCGTCGCGGCGGCGGCGGATGACGTCGCGGTTGAAGTTCATCAGGAAGCGGACCTCGTCGGGGGAACGCTTCCAGTTCTCGGTGGAGAAGGCGTAGAGGGAGAGGTTCTTCACGCCAAGGTCGATGCAGCCCTTGAGGACGTCCATGACGACGCCCTCGCCGACGCGGTGGCCCTCGGTGCGGGGCAGTCCGCGCTCCTTGGCCCAGCGGCCGTTGCCGTCCATGACGACGGCGACATGGCCGGGGATGAGTTCGCCGGGGAGTTTGGGCGCGCGGGCACCGGAGGGGTGCGGTTCCGGCGTCTTGTACTCGCGGCGCTGGCGTCCCAGGATCCCGCGTACGACCATGTGCTTCTCGTCTCCCTTAGGCTCTTGCTCTGCTGCTGTGCTGCTCTGCTGCTCTGCTGCTCTGCTGCTGCTGTTGTTGCCGTTGGTCCGGCGCTCGGCGGGCCGGTGGGGCGGCCGGTCACTTCTCCACGTAGCGCAGGGAGCGCAGTCCGCGTTCCAGATGCCAGTGCAGATAGGCCGACACGAGGCCGCTGCCCTCCCGGACGTGGCGTGGTTCGGCCGCGTCCGCGGTCTCCCAGTCTCCCGTGAGGAGCGCGCCGAGGAGTCCGAGGGCCTGGGGCGAGGGTACGACGCTGCCGGGGACGCGGCAGTCGACGCAGACGGAACCTCCCGCGGCGACCGAGAAGAACCGGTTCGGCCCGGGCATGCCGCATTTGGCGCAGTTGCCGAAGCTGGGGGCGTAGCCGTTGACGGCGAGGGAGCGCAGCAGGAAGGCGTCGAGGACGAGGTGGGGTTCGTGTTCGCCGCGGGCGAGGGTGCGCAGTCCGCCGACCAGCAGCAGGTACTGCTGGACGGCGGGTTCTCCCTCGTGGTCGGTGAAGCGTTCGGCGGTCTCCAGCATGGCGGTGCCGGCGGTGTAGCGGGCGTAGTCGGTGACGATGCCGCCGCCGTAGGGGGCGATGGTCTCGCTCTGGGTGCACAGCGGCAGGCCGCGTCCGACGAGTTCGCCGCCGCGGGCGAAGAACTGGACGTCGACGTGGGAGAAGGGTTCGAGGCGGGCGCCGAACTTGGACTTGGTGCGCCGGACGCCGCGGGCCACGGCGCGTACGCGGCCGTGACCGCGGGTGAGCAGGGTGATGATCCGGTCCGCCTCACCCAGCTTCTGGGTGCGCAGCACGATGCCGTCGTCGCGGAACAGACTCATACGGCCATTCTCGCCTACGGCACAGGCACCCCGGCCCGAGTGGGCCGGATTGCACCCCCGGAGGCGGGGGCGCCGACGGGGCACGGGCACTCCGCCTCCGGGGTCCCGTCGCCGAGGTCCGCTCTCCTCTCCGGGGGTCCCGTCGCCGAGGTCGGGACCTCCGGTGCCCTTCGCCGAGGTCCGGTCTCCGGCGCCCCTCACCGAGGCCGGCCTCCGGCGCCTCCCGCCCGGTGCCTGGCCCCCGTACCCCATCACCGGCCCTCAGTGGCCCTCACCGGCGTCCGCTCAGGGCACCTCGCCGCGGCTGCGGGCGTTGGCGTAGGCGGTGGCCGCGCTGAGGCGTTCCGCCGCGGTGGCTCGGCGGGCGGCGCCGGGCGGGCACTGCCATTCGCGGCCGCCGCCGAGCGGTCTCAGCCGGACGTACGACCCCTCGTGCCCTGTGACCATGCCCACCTTCCCGGTGCCTGTGTCGACGGCGTACGAGCCGACCGGCGGGAGAGGCGCCGGGCGGTTCATCGCGACGCCGCCGTGGGGGTGAGGGGCGGGACGCCGGCCCGGGTGGGTGCCGTCGGGTCCGCGTGGGCGAGTGCCGTCCGCGATGGCTGCACGGTTTCCTCCGCCTCTTCGGCGCGGTGCGCGCCGAGTGTCGTCCTCCGGGTGATGCGTGTCCCCCACGCGCGGGCGGGGGGTGTGGCTGTGGGTGTTGTTCTGCTCCCCTGCACCGACCGGTTTCACTCTTCGCATCACACCGGTGACGCTCCGCATCTACACTCGACAGGATCGGAGCGTCACAAGTGCCTTCCGGTGCACGGGGGTTGGCGGCGAGGCCGGGTGAAGTCGGCTGCTCCGGCCGGGTGTACGGGATACCGGCGGACGGGTGACGCGGACCGGGCGGAGCGCCGGGCGGCGGTCCGCGCGGACGGATTCGGGAACTCCGACGGGAAGGACGATCCGGCGATGCCCCTGCCGAGCCTGCTGGCGGTGTTCGCGCACCCGGACGACGAGTCGCTGTCGGCGGGCGGTGTCCTCGCCCGGCACGCGGCGTCGGGAGCCCGTACGGCGGTGGTGACGGCGACCTGGGCGCCGGGCACCCGGCGGACGGCGGAACTGGCCGACGCGCTGACCGTCCTCGGGGCGGGCACCCCCCGCCTGCTCGGCTACGCCGACGCCCGCTTCCCCGGGTCGGCGCCGGGCGCGGCCCGGTTCTGCGACGCGCCGCTCGACGAGTCGGTACGGCGACTGGTGGGGCACATCCGGGAGGTGCGGCCGGACATCGTGGTCACCCACGACGCGTACGGCGGGCTTACCGGCCACCCGGACCACGCGCACACCCACCGGGTGACCGTGCTCGCGGCGGGGGCCGCCGCGCTGGACGGGCTCTACCCGGACGCGGGCCCGGCATGGCGGCCCGGCGCCGTCTACCTGGCCACGCATCCCGCCTCCGCCGCCCGGGCGCTGGGCCCCCTGCTGGTCCGGGCGGGCCGGCCGCTGTTCGCCGTCCCGGACGCGTGGGTCACGGCGACGGTCGAGGCGGGCCCGTGGCTGGACCGGAAGATGGAGGCGGTGTTCGCCCACCGGGCGGAGGTGGAGCGCGGCGCGCTGCCGGGCCGGCTCGCCGCACTGCCCCCCGAGGAGCGGCGCAGGCTGATGGCCACGGAGTGGTTCATCCGCCACGAGACCGGCAGCACACATCCACCGCAGACGGAGCTGACCGCCTGAGCGGCGTGCGCCTGTGACCGCCCGAGCGGGATGCACCTGCGACCGCCCGAGCGGGGCGCGCCCGCCGGATGCCGGCCCACCTCAACCCGTCAACTCACCTCAATAACAGGCCCGTTGGACCGTACTGGCGGGAGATGGGGTCCCCTGCGCGCCGGGGAGGCCCGCTAGTCGTGGGGGCTGAAGCGGCGTACGTAGGCGCGTTGCCAGGGGGTCTCGACGGCGTGGCGGTCGTAGTGGCGGCGGACGTGGGCGACCGCGTCGGCGGGCGGTACGCCGTCGAGGACGGCGAGGCAGGCCAGCGCGGTGCCGGTACGGCCCCGGCCGCCCGCGCAGGCGATCTCGACCCGTTCACCGGCCGCCCGCCGCCAGGCCTCGGTCAGGACGGTGCGGGCCTAGGGCGTGTCGTTTGGATCATGTGGCGGGTCGCGGGGCAGGGCACGCACTCCCCCAAGCTCTTCGAGCAGGGGGTACCCCCAGCGGCGTTGTCGTCGGTTGCCGACGCTCCGCGTCGTCGCCCTCCTCCGCCTTGCAGCTGCACGCACCCAGCCCCGCTCGGCCCAGCCGACAAGGCACCGCACTCCGGCGCCACCTGATCCAAACGACACGCCCTAGGCGCGGTCGGCGGGCAGCCGGAAGTCGGGCCACCGCAGCCAGCGGGACTCCCAGGGCACCGGGGGCGGCTGCTTGCCGAGCAGGTGGACGGCGTACGCGGGCGGCGGGCTGCCGTCGTCGGGGAGGGGGCGGCGCAGGGCCCGCCCCCGTACCAGTCGTCCGGAGGGCAGCCACAGCACACCGGCGCCGCCCGGGTCCCATGTCCCGTCCACGGGAGGGGGGTCGGGCCGGGCGTCGGGTCCGGTTCCAGCCATGGGGTCAGGGTAGAGCGCCGGGGCGACACGGACCCGCGCGCCCGGGTAGCCCGGGTGACCGCGCGCCCAGGTCCCCCCGGGGGATAGCCCGCCGCCCGGGAACCGGCGTGAGGCTCGCCCCCTCAGCTCACGCCGCGGGCCCCCTGGGCCGCCCGGGACTCGATGCCGCGGAAGTGGTCGGACATCGCGCGGCGGGCGCCCTCGACGTCGCGGGCGCGCAGGGCGGTGAGGATGTCGCGGTGGCGGCGGGCGGTGACCTCGGGGGTGATGTCGTCGGTCCAGCCGCGTACGGCGGCGACGCGGCGGAAGACGGTCCAGAAGGCGCCGAGGAGCTGTGGCACGAGCGGGTTGCCGAGGGAGGCGTAGAGGAGTTCGTGGAACTCGCTGTCGAGTTCGGGGAAGGAGCGGCCCTCGCGGGCGGCGGTCTCCATCCGGGCGACGATGGTTTCCAGCCGGTCGAACTCGTCCTCGGTGAGGAGTTCGGCGACGCGGCTTATCAGGCCTTCCTCCAGCACCTCGCGGACCTGGAGGATCTCGGCGAGGGCGCCGGTCGGGTCGTCGGGGCGGGCGAGGGTGCGGAAGGTGAGGCCGTCGACGAGGGGGGTCATGGAGGCCTCGCCGACATAGGTGCCGTAGCCGTGCCGGATCTCCACTATGTCGAGCGCCTGGAGGGCTTTGAGGGCCTCGCGGACGGAGTTGCGGCTCACTCCGAGGTCGTTCATCAGCTCGGTCTCGGTGGGCAGCGGGGAGCCGGCCGGGAGCCCCCGGTCGAGGATGAGCTGCATGACCTCGCGCTGGATCTGGCTGGTCACCCGGCGCTCGGGCCGGCCGCGGTTCCCGGACTCCTCGGACATGCGCCGCATCGTACGCTCGCTGGACATCGGACGTCCCACCTCCGGGCTGATTAAAGTCCTGGTTCGGCCAACTGCCCCTGTTCAAGCCGTCATTGGTCGCACCAGTGGAAGATACGCCATTCGTGTGCGATCCCTTGACCCCCTCGGCGCCCCCTTTTATGGTCACGCTGCCCCCTATGAGGTAGGACGTCGTATCTCCAGCCTCGCGGGCCCGGACCGCTCAACTGGACCACCTCTTCGCTGGAGGAACCGTGCGCGACGTGACCACCGTTCCGGCGCCGCACCGCCGGTCGTTCCTGAAGTACACGGGCGCCCTGGGCGCCGCCGCCGCGCTCTCCTCGTCGCTGGCCGCCTGTTCGGCGGGGCCGGAGTCGACGAACGACACGGGCGGTTCGGGCAGTGGCGAGGACGCCACGCTGACGGCCGTGATCGGCTACGGGAACGACGGGAGCTGGGATCCGACGCAGACCGCGTCCGCGTTCTGCATGGCCGCCAACAACCATGTCTACGAGGGTCTGCTCGACACCGACCCGATCTCCCGCGAGCCCTACCCGGCGCTCGCCACCCAGGTCCCCGACGACCTGACCGGCACGTCCTGGAGGTTCACGCTCCGGCCGGGCGCCACCTTCCACGACGGGAAGCCGGTCACCGCCGACGACGTGGTGTTCGTCTTCGACCGCATCCTCGACCCGGACACCCAGACCCTCGCCAAGGGCTTCTTCGCGAGCTGGCTGAAGGAGGTCCGCAAGACCGGCGCGCGGACCGTGGAGCTGGTCCTGAGGTTCCCCTTCCCGGAGGGGGTCGCCCGGCTCACCCTCGCGAAGATCATGCCCAGGCACGTGTTCTCGCTGCCGGGCGCCTGGGACGACGCGATCCGGGGGAAGGCGATCGGCTCGGGGCCCTACCGGCAGACCGCCCACCACCCGAAGTCGAACACGACGTTCGAGGCGTTCGCCGGCTACAACGGGCCGCGCCGGGCCGCGTTCAAGAGGATGAACTGGCTGACCATCGTGGACGCCGCGCCCCGCGTCGCGAAGATCTCCGGGGCGAGCGCCGGCGCGCAGATCGCCGACAACATCCCGTACGCCAACATCGGGCAGCTCACCCGGGGCGGCATGACCGTGCGCGGCGGCGCCGGCATGAACAACCTGTTCCTCATGTTCAACACGCGGCACAAGCCGTTCGACGACGTGCGGGTGCGGCAGGCGCTGCGCTACGCCGTCGACACGAGGAAGATGGTCGAGGTCGCCCTCAGGGGGCACGGCCGGCCCGCGACGTCGTTCCTGAACGAGGCCAACCCCGCCTACCGGCCCGCGAAGACCGTCTACGCCCACGACCCCGACAAGGCGAAAAAGCTCCTGAAGGCGGCCGGGGTCAAGGGGCTGGAGATCGAGATCCTGGCGGTCAACGTGAGCTGGGTCGTGGACTGTCTGCCGACCCTCAAGGCGTCCTGGGACGCGATCGGCGTGAAGACCACCCTGGCCCCGCAGGAGACCACGGCCGTCTTCACCAAGATGGACCAGAAGCGGGACTACCAGGTGGTCGCCGCGGCCTCGAACCCCAACCAGTTCGGCCTCGACGCCGACCTGATCATGCGCTACAACTACGGCCCGCGGAACCTGTGGATGGGCTACGCCCGCTGGGCCGCCGACCCGGTCGCCAGGAAGCTGTTCCAGGACATGGACCGGGCGACCCGGGAGCCCGATCCCGCCCGGAAGAAGGCGATGATCCAGGACTACATCGACGTCGTCGCCGAACAGGCCGTGCTCTACCCGGTCGTCCACAACGAGCTGATGACCGCCTGGAACCCGCACCGGCTCACCGGCATAAGGCCGCAGCCCTACCCGGGCATCAACCTGCTGCAAGCCAAGTGGGCCTAGGGAGAGTCGGTACGTGGTCGCCATCGTCAGGATCCTGCTGCGCCGCGTCGCGCTGCTCGTGCCGCTGATGCTCGGGATCGTCCTGTTCGTGTTCCTGGTGATGCGGTTCTCGGACGTCGACCCGGCGTCCGCGTTCTTCCAGGGCGCCGGCCCCACCCCGGAGCAACTGCACGACTTCCGGGAGCGGAACGGCCTGCTCGACCCGCTGCCCGTGCGCTACGTCCACTTCGTCGGGGACCTCCTCCACGGCGACCTCGGCACCAGCGCGCTGACCCGGGCGCCGGTCGTCGAGCAGGTCACCACCGCGCTGCCCCTCACCCTCCAGCTCACCTTCCTGGGCCTTGGCATCGCGGTGGTCCTCGCGCTGCTCGGCGGGGTCACCGCGGCGATCCACCGGGACCGGCTGCCCGACCAGGTCATCCGGGTCGTGTCGCTCACCGGGGTCGCCGCGCCGGGGTTCTGGCTGGCGCTGCTGATGATCCAGTACCTCGCCGTCGGCCGGGGCTGGTTCCCGACCGGCGGCTACATCAACCCGGCCGACTCCCTCACCGGCTGGCTGCGGACGATGGCGCTGCCCGCGCTCGCGCTGTCCCTGCCGGTCGCCGCCCAGCTCACCCGGATCGTGCGGACCTCCGTCGTGGAGGAACTCGACAAGGACTACGTGCGCACCGCGATCGGCAGCGGGCTGCCGCCCCACGTCGTCGTCGGCCGGAACGTGCTGCGCAACGCGCTGGTGAACCCGCTGACGGTGCTGGGCCTGCGGGTGGGTTATCTGCTGGGCGGCGCGGTCGTCATCGAGACGATCTTCTCGCTGCCCGGCATGGGCAAGCTGATGATCGACGCCGTGCAGAACGGCGACCCGGCGGTCGTGCAGGGCGTCGTGCTGACCACGGCCACCGGCTTCGTGGTGGTGAACCTCGTCATCGACCTCCTGTATCTGCTGGTCAACCCACGACTGAGGGAAGCGTCCTGATGTTCACGCGGAAGGAACTGGCGGGGGTCCTCGCCCGGCCCGGGATCCGGCCGCGCGCCTGGCGCCGGCTCCCGCCGCCGGCGCGGATCGCGGTGTGTTTCCTCGCGGTGGTGGTGCTGGTGGCGTTGTTCGCGCCGCTGATCGCGCCGTACGACCCGCTCGACCAGCTCCCGCAGGCCGGCGGCACCGGGCATCCGTCCGCCGGCCACTGGATGGGGCAGGACAGCCTCGGCCGGGACATCCTGAGCCGGCTGATGTACGGGGCGCGCTGGTCGCTGGCGATCGGGCTCGGCGCCACCGCGCTCGCCCTCGTGGCCGGCTCGCTCCTCGGGGCGTTCGCGGCGACCTCCCGCAAGGGGGTGGACGAGACGCTGATGCGCTGCCTGGACGTGGTGATGGCGTTTCCCGGCATCGCGCTGGCCGCCGTGCTGGTCGCCGTGTTCGGCGGCGGCATCACCGTACTGATCTGCGCGATCGCGTTCCTGTTCACCCCGCCGGTGGCGCGGGTGGTGCGGGCCAACGTCCTCGACCAGTACGGGGAGGACTATGTGACGGCCGAGCAGGTGATCGGGGCCCGCACCCCGCACATCGTGCTGCGGCACGTGGCGGTGAACTGCGCGGCGCCCGTGCTGGTGTTCTGCACCGTGCAGGTCGCCGAGGCGATCGTGTTCGAGGCGTCGCTGTCGTTCATCGGGGCGGGCGTGCGGCCGCCGGACCCGTCCTGGGGCAGTGTCATCGCCGACGGCAAGAACATGGTGCTGACCGGCGGGTGGTGGGCCACCGTCTTCCCCGGGCTGCTGATGCTGCTGACCGTGCTCTGTCTGAACATCGTCTCCGAGGGGGTCTCCGACGCCTGGGCGGCGCCCGCGGCGCGCGCGGCGCCGGTGCCGGCCGCCGAGGACCGGCTCGAAGCCCCCGAGCCCGGCAGCGGCACGGTCCTCGAACTGCCCGGACTCGCCGAGGCCGCGGCACGGCTGCGGGCGCGGGCCCGCCCCCGGCCGACGGCCCCGCACCCGGTGCTCGCGGTCGAGGACCTGGCGATCGGGTTCGACGGCCGGCACGGCGGGGTGGACATCGTCGACGGGATCGGCTTCGAGGTGTATCCGGGCGAAGTGCTGGGCCTGGTAGGCGAGTCGGGCTGCGGGAAGTCGCTGACCGCGCTGACGGTGATGGGCCTCCAGCCGCGGGGCGCCCAGGTGCGCGGGCGTATCCGGTTCGACGGGCGGGAGCTGACCTGTGAGCCGGCGCGGGTACGGCGCCGGCTGCTGGGCCACGAGATGGCGATGGTCTACCAGGACGCGCTGTCCTCGCTGAACCCGGCGATGACGGTCCGCGCCCAGCTCGGACAGGTGATACGGCGCGGGGGCCGGCGCGGCGCCGCCGAACTGCTGGAGCTGGTCGGCCTCGACGCCGGACGGACCCTGCGCAGCTATCCGCACGAGCTGTCCGGCGGCCAGCGCCAGCGGGTGCTGATCGCGATGGCGCTGTCCCGTGATCCCCGGCTGATCATCGCCGACGAGCCGACGACGGCCCTGGACGTGACGGTGCAGGCGCAGGTCATGGAGCTGCTGCTGCGCCTGCGGGCGGAGCTGGACTTCGCGCTGGTCCTCGTGTCGCACGATCTGGCGCTGGTCTCCGCCGTCACCGACCGGGTGGTGGTGATGTACGGCGGGCAGATCGTGGAGACGGGCGTGACAGCGGACCTGGTGGAGTCCCCGGCGCACCACTACACGCGCGGGCTGCTCGGCAGTGTGCTGTCGCTGGAGTCGGCGGCCGAGCGGATGACGCAGATCAGGGGGGTCGTGCCCTCCCCCGCCGGATTCCCGGCCGGCTGCCGGTTCGCCGACCGGTGCCCGCTGGCGGACGAGCTGTGCCGGTCGGCGGCGCCGGCCCTGGCGGGCCCGCCCACCCACACGGCGGCCTGCCACCACCCGGCCGTCGACCTGCTGACCACGGAGAGCGAGGCCGTCCAGTGAACCCCGCGCGACAGCAGACGCCGCAGGCCTGCGGGGAGCCGGGGGGAGGCGTACCTCCGGAGGGACGGGCGTGCCCGGGGGTACGCGTACGTCCGGAGGGACGGGCATTCCCAGCGGTACGCGTACCTCCGGAGGGACGGGCATTCCGAGGAGTACGCGTACGTCCGGAGGGGCGCGCGTGACCGGGCCGGCGGCGGAGAAGGCGAGTTTCGGCGCGGAACCGCTGGTGCGGCTCACCGGCGCGCACGTGGTGCACCGGGCGCGCGGCGGCGGGGTGTTCACCCGGGACCGGGTGTACGCGCTGACGGGCGTCGACCTGGCGGTCGCGCCCGGCGAGACGGTCGGCGTGGTCGGCGAGTCGGGGTGCGGGAAGTCGACGCTCGCCAAGGTGCTGGTGGGAGTGCAGCGGCCGACGGCGGGGACGGTGACCTTCCACGGCGCCGACCTGTGGTCGCTGAAGCCCGGCGTGCGGCGCACGGCGGTCGGCGCGAGCACCGGCATGATCTTCCAGGACCCGTCGACCGCGCTGAACCGGCGGCTGCCGGTGGGGCGGATCCTGCGGGACCCGCTGGATGTGCACCGGCGCGGTACCCCGGCCGAACGGGCCGACCGGGTAAGGGAGTTGATGGCGCTGGTGGGGCTGCCGCAGGGGCTGGCGGAGGCGCTGCCGGGCCAGTTGTCGGGCGGGCAGCGGCAGCGGGTGGCGATCGCGCGGGCGCTGGCGCTGGACCCCGGTCTGGTGGTGGCGGACGAGCCGACGAGCGCGCTGGACGTGTCGGTGCGGGCCCAGATCCTCAACCTGCTCCTCGACCTGAGGGAACGCCTGGGGCTCGCGCTGGTGTTCGTGTCGCACGACATCCAGACGGTACGCCGGATGAGCGACCGGGTGATCACGATGTATCTGGGGCGGGTGGTGGAGGAGTCGCCGGCCGCCGAGGTCACCGACCGCTCCCGGCATCCGTACACGCGGGCGCTGTTCTCGGCGACGCCGGGGCTGCTGGACCCGGTCGACCCGATTCCGCTGGCCGGCCCGGTCCCCTCGGCGACGCGCCCGCCGAGCGGCTGCCCGTTCCGCACCCGGTGCTGGAAGGCGGACGCGGTGTGCGCGGAGCGGATGCCGGACTTCACGGCCGCGTCGGCGCCGGGGCACCGCTTCCGGTGTCACCATCCTGTGGAGGAGGGCCGGCCGACGCGCGCCCTGGTCGCGCAGGCCGAGTCCGCCGCCGCCCTGGCCGAGGGCCCGTTCCAGCAGCACATCAGGGAGCCTTGATGACCTTGCCCGCCCCGCTGACCGGTGTCGTACCGCCCGTCTGCACCCCCCTGACACCGGACGGCGAGGTGGACGTCCCGTCGCTGGTCCGGCTGATCGACCATCTGATGGACGCGGGCGTGCACGGTCTGTTCGTGCTGGGCTCGACGTCCGAGGTGGCCTATCTGACGGACCGGCAGCGCTGGCTGGTGGTGGAGACGGCCGCCGGGCACGTGGCCGGACGGCTGCCCGTGCTGGCCGGCGCGATCGACATGACGACCCCGCGGGTCCTGGAGCACGCGCGGGCCGCGCGGGCGGCGGGCGCGGACGCGGTCGTCGTCACGGCCCCCTTCTACACCCGCACCCATCCCGCCGAGACCGCCCGGCACTACCGGCTGGTCGCGGCCGGTGCGGGGCTGCCGGTCCTCGCCTACGACCTGCCGGCCTCCGTGCACACCAAGCTGTCGCCGGAGCTGGTCCTCGGCCTGGCCGCCGAGGGGGTGCTCGCCGGGCTGAAGGACTCCAGCGGCGACCTCGGCTCGTTCCGCGCGGTCGTCACCGGCGCCCGGAACCTGCCCGGTGTCAGCGGGTTCAGCGTGCTCACCGGCTCCGAGGTCGTCGTCGACGCGGCGCTCGCCCTCGGCGCGCACGGCGTGGTGCCGGGCCTCGGCAACGTGGACCCGGCGGGCTATGTGCGGCTGTACGAGCTGTGCGCGGCGGGCGACACGGAGGGGGCGCGGGCGGAGCAGGAGCGGCTGTGCGAGCTGTTCGGGCTGGTGGACGTCGGTGACCCGGCGCGGATGGGCGGGAGTTCGTCGGCGCTCGGCGCGTTCAAGGCGGCGCTGTTCCTGCGGGGTGTCATCGCCTGTCCGGCTACGGCGGAGCCCCAGGTGCCGTTGTCGGAGGCGGAGGTCGAGCGGGTGGGCAAGTACCTGGCGGGGGCGGGGCTGTTGTAGCGGCGCCGGGCGTCCCTACGGCTGTCCGGACGGACCGTCCAGGGGCAGGCGCCGGAAGGTGATGGTCTCGTAGGGGCCGGTGACGCCCGTCTCGTAGAGGACGCCGACGCGGGACGGGCCGAGCTGGACGAGGTCGCTGTAGGCGGCCGGGGCGGTGGACAGGGTGACCGCCCGGGTGAACGCGGCGCCCCCGGTGGTGCTGCGCCACAGGGCCGGGGAGCTGCGGGCGGTGGGGACGGACGGGCCGGCGAACAGCAGGGGCGGGGTGGGGCCGCCGGTGAGCTGGAGGACGCTGCCCTGGACGACGGGGACGTCGTCCAGGGTGGGCTGGACGGCGTAGGGGCGGTCGAGGGTCTCGCCGCCGTCGCCGGAGTAGGTGTCGAGGCGGTTGCCGGGGCTCGTGCCGTTCTGGTCGCGGGCGGTGAAGTAGAGGCGCCCGTCGGGGAGTTCGGCGACCTGGCTCTCGTTGGCGTTCTCCGCGCCGTCGTAGGTGTCGTCCACGGAGCCGATCCGCCAGGTGCGTCCGCCGTCGTCGCTGTAGAGGGCGTGGGCTCCGTAGTACCTGGGCTCCTGGCCGGTGTCGGCGGAGCCGGCGGGCGGGGCGGCGGAGTGGTTGGCGGGCACGACCAGGCGGCCGGTGTGCGGGCCGTGGCGCAGGGCGATCGCGTGGCCGGGGCCGGTGGCGTACCAGCGCCAGTCGGGCCGTTTCGCCTCGGCGGTGATGTCCCGGGGCGCGGTGAAGTGGCGGCCGTCGTCACCGCTGGTCTGTACGAAGACGCGGCGGCTCCGCTCGGCGGTGACCTCGCCGCGCATGATCTGCGCCTCGGTCACGGCGCCGCTGTTGTAGGAGGTGAGCAGGACGACCCGGCCGGTGCGGGGGTCGACGACGGGGGCCGGGTTGCCGCGGGTGTCGCCGTCACCGGAGGCGACGACCTGGAGCGGGCCCCAGGTGCAGCCGCCGTCCGGGGAACGTCTGAGGACGACGTCGATGCTCCCGGTGTCACCGGCCCCGGCGCGCCGGCCCTCGGCGAAGGCCAGCAGGGTGCCGGCGCGGGTCGTGACGGTCGCGGGGATGCGGTAGGTGTCGTAGCCGGACCGGCCCGCCGTGTACGGGACGGAGGAGACGCAGTCCCGGCCGTGCGCGGAGGCGGCGAAGGCGGTGCCGGTGGCGGCGAGGGCGGTCAGAAGTCCCGCGGCACCGGCGAACGCGGCCACGCGGATCGTGACGGTGGTCATGGCACTCCCTGGACTGGACGTGCTGCGCGGACCACGCCGGACATGGGACGTGGGATGTCCAGGCAGAAGCTAGTGTGCCTCGGGGGAAGCGGCAACACGTGCGCGGCGGGGGCACCCTGACGGGGCGTCGGTTCACTCCGGTGTAACACCGCGCCTTCGGGGCGGGCCGGGGTTCAGGACGGGGTGCGGGCCGCGGCCAGGAGGCGGGTGACGTCGTCCGAGCAGATCGTCAGGGCCGCGCCGACCGTGGCGAGCACATCCCGCTCGGCGGGGGTGTAGGGCCCGTCGGCGAGGGCGATGCGGGCGCCCTGGAGGAGGATCGCCTCGCGGCCGGCCGGGGCGAGGTGCGGGGCCAGCGGGTCCAGTGCCTCGTGCAGCTCTATGGCCAGGCTCGCCCCGCAGGGTTCGCCGAAGAGCCGGCCGGTGTCGGCGGCGAGTGCCTCGACGAGGGCGCCGAGCTGGTCCTCGGTGCAGTCCTGCAGGCCGGCCGAGCGGACGGCGGACGCCGCGGCCTCCAGGGCCGTACGGGCGCAGGTGCCGCCGGTGGCGAGGACGGCGAGGGCGACGGTGTGGACGGCGTCGCGGAGCATCGCGGAGAAGCGGGTGGTGGTGGGGTGGTCGAGGACGTCGGCGCCGTAGTGGCGGTGGCAGGCGGCGCACTGAACGACAGGGCCGGTCTCGCCGCGGGGCAGGACGGGGACGCCGAGGAGGATGAAGCGGCGCCGTCCGGTGAGCCGCTGGTAGTTGCGGTCGCCCCCGCAGCCGGGGCAGAAGAACTCGCCGTCGCCGACGGTGCTCCACGCCGTACGGGTGCCCAGGACGCGGGAAACCTGAACCGAGCGACCGTTTCGTCCCCATCCTGGCAGCACGTCGCACACCTCCGTAACTCCCCCACACCCTCAAAGGCGTGGGAGGTACCCCCACGGCAACATCGCCGCGCTGGCGTGATGTTAGCCACATTGTCGAGGCGCCGTCAGTACCCCGGACGAGTCCTCCTCGCGACCCGCACGGGGTTTGGCCTGTATACGACCGCGGCCCCGCCCGCCTCGGAAGGCGGACGGGGCCGGAGAGAAGCAGGTGAACGGGGTCAGCGGGCCGCGCGGTTGACGGCGGAGACGACGGCCTTCAGGGAGGCCCGTGTCGTGTTCGCGTCGATGCCGATTCCCCACAGAACCTTGTCGCCGATCGCGCACTCGATGTAGGAGGCGGCCTGCGCGGAGGCGCCCTCGCTCATCGTGTGCTCCTGGTAGTCCAGCAGGCGTACGTCGATGCCGATGGACTGCAGGGCGTCGAAGAACGCGGAGATCGGGCCGTTGCCGGTGCCGCTCAGGACGGTGTCGGCGCCGTCGACGGTGGCCTCGACGGTGAGGGTGTCGACGCCGTCCTTGTCGGTGGTGGACTGGCCGGTGCGCACCTGGACGCGGCCCCACGGGTTCGCGGGGTTGGGCAGGTACTCGTCCTGGAAGGTCGCCCAGATGTCCGTCGGGGTGACCTCGCCGCCCTCGGCGTCCGTCTTCTGCTGGATGATCTTCGAGAACTCGATCTGCATCCGGCGCGGCAGGTCCAGCTTGTGGTCGTTCTTCAGGACGTAGGCGATACCGCCCTTGCCGGACTGCGAGTTGACGCGGATGACGGCCTCGTAGGAGCGGCCGACGTCCTTGGGGTCGATGGGCAGGTACGGGACGGCCCACTCGATGTCGTCGACGGTGACGCCCCTGGCGGCGGCCTCGGCCTCCATGGCGTCGAAGCCCTTCTTGATGGCGTCCTGGTGGGAGCCGGAGAAGGAGGTGTAGACGAGGTCGCCGACGTAGGGGTGCCGGGCGTGGACCTCCATCTGGTTGCAGTACTCCCACGTACGGCGGATCTCGTCGATCTGGGAGAAGTCGATCTGCGGGTCGACGCCCTGCGAGAACAGGTTCATGCCCAGGGTGACCAGGTCGACGTTGCCGGTGCGCTCGCCCTGGCCGAACAGGCAGCCCTCGACGCGGTCGGCGCCGGCCATCAGGGCCAGCTCGGCGGCGGCGACGGCGGTGCCGCGGTCGTTGTGGGGGTGGATCGACAGGCAGACGTACTCGCGGCGGGACAGGTGGCGGCCCATCCACTCGAAGCGGTCCGCGTGGGTGGACGGCGTCGAACGCTCCACGGTGGCGGGCAGGTTGAGGATGATCTCGCGGCCCGGGCCGGGCTGGTAGACGTCCATCACCGCCTCGCAGACCTCCAGGGCGAAGTCCAGCTCGGTGTCGGTGAAGATCTCGGGGCTGTACTGGTAGCCGAACTCCGTCTCGGGGCCCAGCAGTTTCTCGGCGTACTCGACGACCAGGCGGGTGCCGTCGACGGCGATCTGCTTGATGTCGTCCTTGGAGCCGCGGAAGACGACCCGGCGGAAGACCGGCGCGGTCGCGTTGTACAGGTGGACGGTGGCGCGCCTGGCGCCCTTCAGCGACTCGACGGTCCGCTCGATCAGGTCCTCGCGGGCCTGGGTCAGTACGGAGATGGTGACGTCGTCGGGGATCGCGGTCTCGTCCTCGATGATCGAGCGGACGAAATCGAAGTCCGTCTGGCCCGAGGCGGGGAAGCCGACCTCGATCTCCTTGTAGCCCATCTTGACCAGCAGGTCGAACATCTCGCGCTTGCGCGCGGGCGACATGGGGTCGATCAGGGCCTGGTTGCCGTCGCGCAGGTCGGTGGAGAGCCAGCGGGGGGCGACGGTGATGCGCTGGTCCGGCCAGGTCCGGTCGGGGATGTCGACCTGGTCGTAGCGGCCGTACTTGTGGACCGGCATCGACGTGGGGCGCTGGCGGTTGACGCGGGTCTGCTCGCTGCTGTGGCTGTTCGCCATGATGCGTGGGCTCCTCAGGATGTCCGGAAGGACGGCCGACGGCGCAACGCCAGACTCCGCGGGGAGGGGGTCGGCCTCGACTACAGGCCCTCGCCGCGGCAGCTAAGGAGAAGCAGCCCGAAACGCATGATGCTCCGCAGCCTAGCCGAGTCGCGTCCGTCACGGAGGGCCGTATCAGTATGCGGGATCGCGGGTACCGGCGGGACAAAAGGTGCGTCATACCACTTCGGCGCGGACGATCTCGCTCCCTTTCTCCCCATTTCACCAATCATGGTTGCGGGTGGTGACAGTGACGTAACTCAGTGCAAGGGTGCCGGACATGACCACCACCGGGGGCTTCGAGCCCGTCTTCTGCACGATCATTCCGCCCCACGTCCTCGACCGGCTCGCCCGCAGCGAGGACCCCGCGCTCGCCGGCCCCGCCCGCCAGACCCTGGAGCGCGACGCCTACGAGCGCGCCCACCGGCAGCTCACCACCGTCTTGGGCGCCCCCTCGGTCGCACCGCCGCCGCACGCCACCGCCGACCGGCCGCACCGCACGATCCACGACGCCCGGCACGGGCAGGACCTGCCGGGCACCAAGGTGCGCGGCGAGGGCGAGGAGCCCGGCCAGGACGCCACCGTCAACCGCGCCTACGCCGGCCTCGGCGCCACCTTCGAGCTGTATCTGAACGCGTACGGCCGCTCCTCGATCGACGGCGAGGGCCTGCCGCTGGACGCCACCGTGCACTTCGACCGCGACTACAACAACGCCTTCTGGAACGGCGAGCGGATGGTGTTCGGCGACGGGGACGGCGAGATCTTCCTCGACTTCACCATCCCGGTCGACGTCATCGGCCACGAGCTGACCCACGGGGTCACCCAGTACACGGCGAACCTCACCTACTTCGGCCAGCCGGGCGCGCTGAACGAGTCCATGTCGGACGTGTTCGGCTCGCTGATCAAGCAGTACACGCTCGGCCAGACCGCGGCCGAGGCCGACTGGCTGATCGGCGCCGGACTGCTCGCCCCCCGGGTCAACGGCTCCGCCCTGCGCTCCATGAAGGAGCCGGGCAGCGCCTACGACGACGAGGTCCTCGGCAAGGACCCGCAGCCCGGCACGATGGACGGCTATGTCCGCACCGGCCGCGACAACGGCGGCGTCCACATCAACTCCGGCATCCCCAACCACGCCTTCTACCTGGTCGCCGAGGCGCTCGGCGGGCACGCCTGGGAGCGGGCCGGGCAGCTCTGGTACGACGTGCTGACCGGCGGGGAGCTGCCCGAGCAGGCGCTGTTCTCGGACTTCGCGCGGCTCACGCTCGCCGCGGCGCGCGCCCGCTACGGCGAGGGGGAGGAACTCCAGGCGGTCGGCAAGGCCTGGGAACAGGTGGGGGTCCCGGCGGCCTAGAACGGGCGGCCCGCCAAGAACCGGCGGCCTGGAAGCGGCTGTTCCGCGCCGGGCCCGTGGCCGTGGGCGGCGGACTCGGCTAGACAGGACCCATGCTTATTCAGGTGTGGCGTACGGGCGGGTTCGCGGGCATCGAGCGCCGTGCGGAGGTGGACACGGCGGGACGGCCCGACGCGGCCGACTGGCAGGCCCTGGCCGAGCGGACGATCACCGCCGGCCGGGACGCGCCCCCGGCCGGTGTCCCCGACGGCTTCAGCTACCGGATCACGGTGGACGGCACGACGGTCCACGCGGCCGACCCGAGCCTCACCGAGGACCAGCGCGAGCTGATCACGCGGGTGCTCAAGGAGGGCGCGTAAGGCGGACGGCGCGGGCGGGACGCGCGACCACGCAGCGGATGGGACGCGGGCCGGGCAGCGGGTGAGCGGCGGCCCACGGTCCACGGGTGGATGCGACCCGGGGTCTACGGGCGGGTCTCCGGCCCGGGCTCTACGGGCGGGTCCTCGGCCCGGGGTCCACGGGCGGTCCCTGGCCCGGCGTCTAGGGGCGGGCGCGCCCAGGGTCTACGGGCGGGACCCTGGCCCGGGGCCGTCGGCTTCCCGGCGCCACCGCCCGACCCGTTGACTTCCGTTACCCCGGGTACGGATGATCGCGCGCATGGCGACGAACCCCCTCCCGCAGTTCCCGCCCGGCTTCCTCTGGGGCGTGTCCACCTCGGCCCACCAGATCGAGGGGGCCGCCGGTGAACGCGCCCCGTCGGTGTGGGACGCGTTCACCGCCGAACCCGGCCGCGTCAAGGACGGCTCCACGGCGGCGGTGGCCTGCGACCACTTCCACCGCTATCCGCAGGACGTGGCGCTCCTCGCCGGGCTCGGCGTCGACGCGTACCGCTTCTCCGTCTCCTGGCCCCGGGTGAACTCCCCCGGCGGCCTCGACTTCTACGACCGGCTCGTGGACGCCCTGTGCGCGGCGGGCGTCCAGCCGGTGCCGACCCTCTTCCACTGGGACCTGCCGGTGGAACTGGACTGGCTGGACCGGGACACCGCCGAGCGGTTCGCCGCGTACGCCGGGACCGTCGCCGGACGGCTCGGCGACCGCGTCACGAAGTGGATCACCCTCAACGAACCCGCCGAACACACCCTGCTGGGCCACGCGCTGGGCGCCCACGCCCCCGGCAGGCAGCTCCTGTTCGACGCGCTGCCGGTGGCCCACCACCAGCTCCTCGCGCACGGTCTCGCCGTACGGGCGCTGCGCGCGGCCGGCGCGGGCGACATCGGCATCGCCAACTCGCACGGCCCGACCTGGGCCGCCTCCGCCGGCCCCGAGGACGTGGCGGCGGCCGACTTCTACGACCTGCTGCTCAACCGCCTGTTCGCCGACCCGGTGCTGCTCGGCCGCTATCCGGAGGGCATCGAGGCGCTGCTGCCCGGTGACGTGGAGGCGGACCTGAAGGTCATCGGGGAGCCGGTCGACTGGTACGGGATCAACTACTACCAGCCGACCCGGGTGGGCGCCCCCGAGGGCACCGAGATCGAGTTCGGCGGACTGCGGCTGCCCGCCGAACTGCCCTTCACCGTGCACCGGTTGGAGGGCTATCCGGAGACGGACTTCGGCTGGCCGGTGGTGCCCGAGGCGCTCACCGAACTGCTCACCGGCTTCCGCGACCGCTACGGCGAGAAGCTGCCGCCGGTCGTCATCACCGAGAACGGCTGCTCCTACGAGGGCGTCGACGACCAGGAGCGGATCGTCTTCCTCGACGGGCACATCCGGGCGCTGCACCGGGCGGCGGAGCAGGGCGTGGACGTGCGCG
Organism: Streptomyces sp. NPDC007084; assembly: GCF_040703595.1. NCBI lineage: Bacteria > Bacillati > Actinomycetota > Actinomycetes > Kitasatosporales > Streptomycetaceae > Streptomyces > Streptomyces sp. NPDC007084. The sequence continues at coordinate 224 of NZ_JBEYFY010000076.1, read as the reverse complement.
GCTACTTCGTGTGGTCGCTCCTGGACAACTTCGAGTGGGCCGAGGGATACGCCCGCCGGTTCGGCCTCGTCCACGTCGACTTCGACACCCTGGAGCGCACCCCGAAGGCCTCCTACCGGTGGCTGCGGGACGCGCTGCGGACCCGGAGCTGACGCGCCGGGAGCCGACGCGCCGGGAGCCGACGCGCCGGGAGCCGACGCGCCGGGAGCCGACGCGCCGGGGCC
>NZ_JBEYFY010000075.1:0-32135 GCF_040703595.1 Streptomyces sp. NPDC007084 | reverse complement strand
CCGCGCCCGGGGCCACTCCGGCTCCCGCGCCCGTACCCGCTCCCGGCCAGCGCCTCCAGCGCGGCGGCCGGATCGCCGAGGACCAGGCGCGCGGCGGACAGCAGCAGGGCGGCCCGCTCGTCGGCCCAGGGCGACGGGCAGACCTCGCGCGCGGGCCGCCGCAGCTCCTCCAGGACCCGTACCGCTTCCTTCGGATGGCCCCGGGCGAGCAGGATTCGGGCGCGGACGAGGCCGAGTTCGGCCGACGCGACGGGATCGCGCGAGGCGGCAGGGGAGGCGGTCGCCCGGTCGAGGTGGTTCTGCGCGGCGGGGAGGTCGTCCCGGTCCACGGCGACCGCCGCGAGGACGAGTTGGGCCACGCCCGTCCGTACGCCGGGCGGCAGGCCGGCGCGTTCCGCCTCGGCGACGGCGTCCCGCGCGTGGGACTCCGCGCGGCCCGGCCGGCCGTGCAGGAAGTCGATCAGGGCGAGCCGGCTGAGCGCTTCGTGGCGCGGGTACGCGGTGGCCGGGCCGTCCCCGGTCCGGGCGGCGGCGGACAGCGCGGCCACGGCGGCGTCGAAGTGCCCCGCCCACAGCTCGGCCGAGCCCAGGTCGGTGAGCATCAGCGCGGACAGTTCCGGGTGCCGCCCGATGCGTTCGGCGGGGAGTGAGCGCTCCGCCGTCCGCATGTCCCGGGCGGCCCCGCGCGCCAGGTCGGCGGAACCGGTCAGCCGGGCGGCGAGGACGCGGAGCAGGGCGTGGGTGAGCCGGAGGGACGCCGTGTCCACGGGCTCGGCGCCCTCCTCCGTGGGCTCCGTCGTAGCCGCGTGTCCGGCGGCGAGGGCGTCCGCCGCGCGGTGGAGGTGGTCGAGTCCGCGGTCGACGTCGTGGGAGGCGAGTTCGCGGGCGGCGCGGACCAGGCAGGCGGCCGGGCCCGCGGTGTCCGGGGGCATCCCGGCGAACAGTCCGTCGAGGCGTTCGGCGTCCAGGCCGGTCAGCAGCAGGCCGATGGCTCCTTCGCCGACGAACCGGTCCGCCGCGAGTTCCCACTCGCCCGCGCCCGCCGCGTGCGGAAGCGCCTCCGCGAGGAGCCCCGCGTCGCTCAGCCAGCGGGCGGCGCGCCGGCGCAGTTCGGGTTCCAGGCCGGGGTTCCTGACCCGCAGGTGGACGCGGAGGATCTCGGCGAAGAGCGGGTGCAGCCGGTACCAGCCGTGGCCGACGGCCTCGACGAACGCGTTGGCGCGCCGCAGTCCATCCAGGATGGCCTGGCCGTCGTCCCGGCCCGTCAGGGCGTCGGCGAGGTCGGGGTGGATCTGGTCCAGGACGCTGGTCCGCAGCAGGAGGTCCTGGGTTTCGGCGGGCTGCGCGTCGAGCACCTCGGCGAGCAGGAAGTCGGCGAGGGTGCTCCGTCCCGCCTCGAATTCCTTGATGAAGGTGCCGGGGTCGTCGGCGCCGCGCGCGGCGAGGACGCACAGCCGCAGCCCGGCCGCCCAGCCGCCGGTCCACTCGGTGAGCGCCCGCGTGCCGTCCCGCGACAGCCGCAGGTCGTGGTGGCGCAGCAGGTCGGCCGTCTCGTCCACGGCGAACGCCAGGTCGGCGCCGCGCACCTCGGCGATCGCGCCGGCCGCGCGGTAGCGGTGCAACGGGAGCTGCGGCTCCGTACGGCTGACGAGCACGAGGCGTAGTCCGCCGCCCGCGTGGCTCAGGACGAACTGGACCTCGTCCGTCACCGCCGTCGAGGCTTCCGCCCGGTCGAAGTCGTCCAGCACCAGGACCACCGGCTCGGCGCGCTCGCCGAGCCAGGCGGCGAGGCGGGTCAGCAGGGAGTGGTCCACGTCGCCGGGGCTAGAGGGGCGGCCGACGCCTTCGGGGACGGCCACCCCGTGCCGCCGCAGGGATTCAAGGACGTACGTCCAGAAGATGCCGGGGCCGGTGTCCTCCCGTTCGACCGTCAGCCAGGCCACGTCACCGGGGTGCCGCGCCGTGGTCACCCAGTGGGCGACGGCGAGGGTCTTGCCGGCTCCGGCGGGCCCGGTGACCAGGGTGAGCGGCCCTCGGACGCCCGCGGTCAGCCGGTCGGCCAGGCGCGGCCTGCGGACGAAGGTGTCGGTGAGACGCGGCACGGCGAACCGCACGGCGAGCAGGGGATCACCGGCCGGTGTCACATCACCGCCCGGTGTCAGAAGCCCTGCCATGGGGTCGGCCTCCGCGATCTCTCGGCTGCGGCGCGGCGTCTCGTTCCCGGAGTGATGGGTCCCGTCTTTCCCGGGGTGATGGGTCCCGTCGTTCCCGGGGTGATGGGTCCCGTCGTTCCCGGGGTGATGGGTCCCGTCGTTCCCGGGGTGATGGGTCCCGGCCCTGACGAGTCCGTGCCGGGCGCCACAGCCCCTGTCCGGAGCGGCCTCGCCCACTGATCGTCACCCCGGGTGCCGTGGGCCGCAACGCAGGCCCGGGTCGGGTTGCCGACCGGCGCGGGGCCCGCGTTCACCTGCCGCGGGTGAGGCCGTACGAGCCGACGCGCCGGACGATCGTGGAAAAGCCCCGTCCGCCCGCCCCAGGGCATGGCCCAGGTCACTCGCCGGGGGGAGCAGTCCATGCGTTACGAGATCCGCGTCGAGGGACAGCTGTCGGAGACGCTCGCCGAGGCGTTCCCGGAGATGGAGCACGTGCTGGTGTCCGGGCAGACCATCCTGTTCGGCCCCGTGGTCGACGAAGCGCATCTGTACGGGCTGCTGGCCCGCTGCCGTTCGCTGGGGCTGCGTGTCGTGGAGATGCGTCAACTGCCGGAGTAGCCCGGAGGATCACCCGTCGGGGGTGACCCGGCGGCGGCCGGCGGACGGGACCCTGGAGCGAGGACGTCGACCACGTGAGGACATGAGAGACGGCGTGGGGTCGTGAGAGACCGCGTGAGGTCGTGAGCGACCACCTGAAGTCGTGAGCGACCACGTCGTGACGTGAGCGACCCTGTGAGGACGCGAGGAGGAGCCATGACCGAATCGCCTGGTTCGGCGCCGCGCACCGGCCCGGAGTCCGGCCCCGGAGGACCCGCGTACGCTCCCCCGGGCGACCCGGCGGAGCTGCTGGCCGGGATCGGCGCCTCGTGGACCTGGCTGCTCGGCTCGGCGCTCGCGACACTGATCCCGGGTGTCCTGGTGCTGGTCTGGCCCGACGAGACGCTGCATGTGCTGGCCGTTCTCCTGGGGCTCTATCTGCTCGTCATCGGCGGGTTCCGCTTCGTGTCGGTGTTCGGCCGGCGGGAACAGGGCGACCGGATCGCCGGCCTGCTGATCGCGGTGCTCTACGTGCTGGCCGGGGTCCTGTGCCTGCGCAACCCGATGCAGACCATCGCGGCCCTGTCCCTGATCGTCGGCATCGTCTGGCTGGTGTCCGGCGTCCTCACCGCGTACACCGCCCTCGCCTCCCGGGATCTGCCGCACCGCGGGTTCGTGCTGTGCGCGGCGGCGATCGGCGTCATCGCCGGCATCGTGGTCCTCGCCCTGCCGACCGAGTCAGCGCGCGCCCTGACCCGGCTGCTCGGCCTGTGGATGATCCTCATCGGTCTGGTCGAACTGGCCGTCGCCTTCGCCTGGCGGGCCGCCGTACGCCGGGCCCTCGCGGTCACCCCGCGCGACCCGGCCGCCCCGTTCTGAACCCGGCCGAATTCGTGGACCGACCGCTGAGCGGCCCCGCCCGCGGCACACGTACCAAGGGGCATGCCGACTTCCACCGCGAGCAGGCGCGACGACCCCGTGCCGGTGAGCCGCGACGCCACGCCGCCGTGGCGCGGCTGGACGGACCTGCTACGGCACCGGCGACGCGCGCTGTTCGCGGTGGCCGTGGTCGCGCTGCTGGCGCAGATGACGTTCGCGATGGTGAGTACGGCCGTGGCGCAGACGCCGACGATCGACGAACCCGTCTACGCGGGCACGGCCGTGGTCTACGTGCAGCAGCACAGCCTGCGCTACAACCCGGAGCATCCGCCGCTCGGCAAGCTGATCATCGGCGCCGGCATGCTGTTCGCCCGCCCGCACCTCGACCCCGCGTTCCGGGGCGACCAGACGGAGCTGGGCCGGCGTCTGCTGTACGAGTCGGGCAACGACCCGTGGCGGGTGATGCTGTGGGCGCGGCTCCCGGTGATCGTCCTGACGCTGCTGTTCGGTCTGGTGGTCCTCGCCTTCACCCGTGAACTCGTCGGCCGGGCCGGCGCGTTGGCGGCCCTCGCGCTGTACGCGTTCTCTCCGGACGTGATCGCCCACGGCTCGCTGGCCACGCTCGACGTCCCGGCAGCCGGGTTCGTGCTGACGTCGGCCTGGCTGGTGTGGCGGGCCCGGCGCCGCCCCCGGCTCTACGTGCCGCTCGCGGGCGTGGCCCTCGGCGCGGCCCTGGCCACGAAGATGAGCACGCTCCCCGCGGTCCCGCTCCTCCTGCTCCTCGCGGCCCTGTCCGTACGGCACGCGGGCCGCCGCACCGCATCCGACCCGGCATTGCGCGGGGACGGGGACGGGGGTGGGGGCGGGGACGCGGGGAAGGGCGAGGACGGGGGCACCCGCACGCGGACGCGCCCGCGCCCGGGCACAGGCACAGGCACCGGCACAGGCACCGGCACCGGCACCGGCACCGGCACCGGGATCGACGCCCGGCCGGCCCGATCCGCCCCCGTGAACCCCATCTCCCGGACCGTACGGCTGCTCGGCACCGGTGCGACCGCGGTGACCGGAATGCTTCTGGTGGCCGTCGCGACCGTGTGGGCGACCTATCTCGCGGTCGACCCCCGGCTGCGCTGGACGCCCCCTCCGGATCTGCCCGTGGTGCACGGGCTGCGGGCGGTGCTCGTCGACGTGCTGCCGCTGCCTCGGCCCTACCGGGACGGCATGCGGGTCCAGTTCGGCTTCGAGGACACGGTCTGGCAGGGCTTCCTCTTCGGCCGTCTCTATCGGGGTTCCCTCTGGTACTACCTGCCGGCCGCGCTGCTGGTGAAGACCCCGCTCGGCCTGGCGGCGATGGGAGCGGCCGGTACCGTCGCGCTGACCGCCGTGCGGCGACTGCGGTCGGCGGCGCCGTATCTGCTGCTCCCGCCTGCGGTGCTGCTGGGCGCGGCGATGAACGGCTCCCGCGATCTCGGCGTGCGCTACGCGCTGTTCGTGCCGGTGTTCCTCGCGGTCGTGGCGGGCTGCGCCGTGGCCGTGCGGCGGCGCTGGACGGGCGCCGGGGCGGCGGCGCTCGTGCTGTTCGTCGCCGTCAGCTCGCTGCGGACGTACCCCTACTATCTGCCGTACTCCAACGAGGCGTTCGGCGGTCCGGCCGCCACACGGCTGCGGCTGCACGACTCGAACGTCGACTGGGGCCAGGATCTCGGACGCCTGGCCGACCGGCTCCGCCGGGACCATCCGGGCGAGAAGGTCTGGCTCGTCTACAAGGGTGCCGGTGTGCCCGCCGCGTACGGGATCGACGCGGCCGATCCGCGCGGGGTGCCGCCGGAGCGGGTGCACGGTCTGCTCGCCGTGTCCGACACCGCGATCGCCAAGGCCGACGCCCGGTTGAGGGCACTCCTCGCGACCAGCCGTCCGGTGGACGACGTCGGGCACTCGATCACCGTCTTCCGCCGCCCCTGACCACCCCTGACCGCCCCGGCGGGCCTAGGCTCCGCCGCGATCGTCGGGGCCGTCGGGGTCATCGGGTCCGTCGGGTCCGTCGGGTCCGTCGGGTCCGTCGGGGTCATCGGAACCGTCGGGACCGTAGGAACCCTCGGCGCCGTCCAGCAGGTCGAGCACCCGCTCCCAGCCGAAGTCCGCGCGCGTGCCGTCCGGTTGGACCCCGCCCGCGTACGGGCCCCCGAAGCGGACGCCCATGTCGCGCAGCCGCTCGACGCTCTCGCGGTAGGCGGGGTGGACCGCCAACGCCTTGCTGACGCACGGGAGTACGGCGATCGGGACGCCAAGTCCGTACGCCTCGTTGAGCGTTCCGAGGGCGAGCGTGTCCGATATGCCGGCCGCCCACTTGTTGACCGTGTTGAAGGTGGCCGGGGCGACGGCCACCGCGTCCGGGGCTGGGAAGGGACTCGTCTCGCCCGGGGTCCGCCAGGCGGAGCGCACCGGGCGGCCGGTCCGCTCCTCGACGGCGACCGCGTCGAAGAAGCCGAGGCCCTGGGGTGTGGCGACGACGCCGACCTCCCAGTTCCGCCGCAGTGCCGCGGTGATCAGCGTGTCGACGTCCTCGGCGACACCCGCCGCGCAGACGACGACGTAGAGGAAGGGCTTCCGGGTCGGTTCGCTCACACCGGAACCCTAGACGCCCCTGCCGCCCGCCCCGGCGGTGGACCCGGCCCACCTGGGGCGGGGCCCCGGCCGCCGACCGGGTCCCCCGGCCCGTCCCCGGCCCGTCAAGCCTCCTTCGTGGCCGGTCAACCCTCCTTCACCGCCCGTCACACCCCCTTCACGGTGATCGCGGCGACCGGGCAGGCCCGGGCCGCCTCGCGGAGCATCGGGTCGCCGGCGGCGTCCGTGCCGCCCGGCAGGAGTTCGCTGAACCCGTCGTCGTCCTGGGTGAAGACGCGCGGCGCGGTCAGGGCGCACTGGCCGGCGCCGATGCACACGTCCTTGTCGATCGCGATGTCGACGCTCATACCGGTCCTCCGCTACCAGGTCACGGGGAGTTCGAGCATCCCCTGGATGGTGTCCCCGGGCTTGAACGGGACGGCGTCCGCGGGGGTGGCCAGCCGCAGGCCGGGGAAGCGGTCGAAGAGCGACAGCAACGCGATCTCCATCTCGGCCCGGGCCAGGTTCTGTCCGAGGCACTGGTGGATGCCGAAGCCGAACGCGACGTGGTGCCGGGCCGGCCGGTGCCAGTCCAGGTCGTCGGGGTCGGGGAAGGTCTGCGTGTCGCGGTTGATGACGGAGGTGGAGAACACCACGCCGTCGCCGGCGTGGATGGTCTTGCCGGCCACCTCGATGTCCTCGGTCGCGACCCGCAGCAGTCCGTCCGCGATGGACAGGAACCGCAGGAGTTCCTCGACGGCGGCGGGCATCAGGCCCGGATCGGCCCGCAGTTCGCCGAGTTGTTCCGGATGCCTGAGCAGGGTGAAGGTGCCCAGCGAGATCATGTTCGCCGTCGTCTCGTGCCCGGCCACGAGCAGGATGGTCGCCAGCCGGATCAGTTCCCGCCGGTCGATCCTGCCTTCCCGCAACTGGTCGTGGATGAGTTCGTCGAGCAGTCCGTCCCCGGGCTCGGCCTGCTTGCGGTCGATCAACGAGCCGAAGTAGTCGTCCAGTTGACTCCGGGCCTCGTCCACGTCGGCGCCGGCGGGACCGCGCAGCAGCTTGCGGGACTGCGCCTCGAAGAAGTCGTGGTCGGCGTAGGGGACGCCGAGGAGCGCGCAGATCACCGTGGACGGCACGGGGAGCGCGAAGTCGTTCACCAGCTCGGCGGGCGGGCCCTGTTCGGCCATACGGTCCAGCAGCCGGTCCACGGTCTCCTGGATACGGGGGCGCAGCGCGGCGGTCCGCCGGAGCGTGAAACTCGGCACCAGCATGCGGCGCTGGACGTGGTGTTCGGGGTCGTCGACGCCGAGCAGCGCGACGCGGCGGTCGCGTGACCCGGCCAGCCGCTCGGTCGTCGCGGGGAAGGCGGGCAGCGTGCGGTCCGAGGACAGCCGCTGGTCGGTGAGCAGCTCACGGGCGGTGGCATGACCGGTGACCACCCACACCCCGCGCCCGTCGAACAGGGAGATCCGCGAGAGGGGCCGGTCCTCGCGCAGCGGCTGGTAGCCGGTGGGCGGGTGATAGGGGCACGTGCGGTCCTGCGGGAAGGCGACCGGCTCGGTGAGCGGCGGCGCCGGGGGCTGTGACGTGGGGGGTCGGTGAGTCAGGGGGGCTTCTGTCATGAGTGACCTCGCAAGCGATGGTTCCCTCTTACCGATCTTCATTAGATGCCCCAGGCATCTATGTGGCCACGCGAAGTTCGGCCAGATGCGCCGTTCGCCCGATCTGGCCGAAGTGCGGTGGGGCGGGTTCCGTTTCCCCTGGCGTTTCGGCGTACCCCGTCCGTCCGCCGCCGCGCCGATGGCCTGATCCCCTCGCCGGCACGCCTTCCGGAATTCGGTTGCGTGGGCGGAACCCGTGCCCCGAACATCGGCGCATGTCCACGATCGAAGCCTTCCTGTTGCCGCCCTCCGCCGCCGTCCGTCCGGTGCGGGGCGCGCGGCAGCCCGGCCGTCCCCGGAGGCCCGACCGCCTCGCGTCGTGACCGCCGCGCTGGCCGCGGGGCTTCTCGCGGGCTACGGCATCGCCGTGCCCGTCGGGGCGGTCGCGGCCTACCTCGTCGCCCTCACCGCGCGCACGACGCCGCGGACCGGAGCCTGCGCCGCGCTCGGTGTCGCCACGGCCGACGGGCTGTACGCCCTCGTCGCCGTGCTCGGCGGCACGGCGCTCGCCGCCGCCCTGCGACCCGTCCTCGTCCCGCTGCGCTGGGCCTCCGCCCTGGTCCTCGCCGCGCTCGCGGTCCAGGGCGCGGTGGGCGCGGTGCGCCGGTACCGCGAACACCGGCTCACGGCACGCGCGGTGCCGGACCCGCCGCGTCCTGGCCGTGCCTACCTCTCGCTCCTCGGGATCACACTGCTGAACCCGACCACGGTCGTGTACTTCGCCGCTCTGGTGCTCGGCAGCCGTACCGCCGAGGCCGTCGGCCCGCCGGAGCAGGCGGTGTTCGTGCTCGCCGCGTTCGCGGCCTCCGCCAGTTGGCAGCTTCTGCTCGCCGGGGGCGGCGCCTTGCTCGGCCGGGCCCTGACAGGCCGTCTGGGACGGCTGGCGACGGGGCTGGTGTCGAGCGCGGTGATCGCGCTGCTGGCCGTACGGGTGCTGGTGACGCCGTGATGTGTCCGCGCCGCCCGCCGAGTCCCCGTACCGCCTCCGCCGAGAGCCGCGCCGGGCCCGCGGGTGCGGAAGTTTCCCGTCCGCCCTGGTGTTGAATCGTGCCGACACACGACCAGTCCGACGCGATGATGGGACGGAAGTCATGCCACTTGAGGGCGAGTACGAACCCAGCCCGACCCAGTGGGTGCGGGACCAGGTGGAGTTGTACGAGGGGTCCGGCGGGACCGAGGGGACGACGCTGCGGGACACGGGGCTGCCCGTCATCATCCTCACGACGCGCGGCGCCAAGAGCGGGAAGATCCGCAAGACCCCGCTGATGCGCGTCGAGCACGACGGGCGGTACGCGGTGGTCGCCTCCCTCGGCGGCGCCCCCAAGCACCCGGTCTGGTACTTCAACATCACGTCCGACCCGCACGTGGAGCTCCAGGACGGGCCCGTCCGCAAGGAGTACGTCGCGCGGGAGGTCACCGGCGACGAGAAGGCCGAGTGGTGGGAGCGGGCGGTCGCCGCGTTCCCCACGTACGCCGACTACCAGAAGAAGACCGACCGGGAGATCCCCGTCTTCGTGCTGGACCCGACCGACTGACGTCGGGCCCCGCCCCCTCCGGTGGCCCGGGCCGCATGAATGTGCGGCGCCGGGCGTCCGAGGCTCAGGCCCCGCCGCGCTCTCCCGTCGCGGCGGGGCTTTCCGCTGCCCGGCCTCCGGCGTGTCCGGCGCTCCCGGCGGTCTCCGCGTCCCCCGCATTCTCGGTCTCTTCCACGTGCCCCCAGTCGCTCATCCCGGTCTCGCCGCGTCGCGCCGCCGCCCGGGCGGTCCTGGCGTCGGTCACGTCCAGGAAGATCTGGTCGGCGCTCGGGAAGGCGTGGGCGACGGAGCGCTTGATACGGATGGCGACGTCCTCGACCTCCTCGCTGTCCAGCCCCGGGACGAGGTCGATACGCGCGGCCACCAGCGTCGAGTCGAGGCCCAGTTCCATGGTCAGCAGGGTCTCGACGCTGTCGATCTCGGGCTGGGCCTTCAGCAGCTCGCGGATTCCGTCGCTCTCCTCGTCGTCCACCGCCCGCCCGATGAGCTGGTCGCGGGCGTCGCGGCCGAGCCAGAAGGCGACGAAGACCAGCAGCACCCCGATCGCGAGCGAGGCCGAGGCCTCCCAGACGACCTGGCCGGTGACCATGTGGAGCACCATGCCGATGATCGCGAGTGTGACGCCGAGCACCGCGGTGCCGTCCTCGGCGACGACGGTCCGCAGCGCCGGGTCCTTCATCCCCGCGGAGCCGCCCTGGCGGCGCACCTGGAAGAGGGCCCGCAGCAGCGAGGCTCCCTCCGCGAGCAGTGAGACGACGAGGACCGCGATGCCCGCCATGTAGCCGCTGAAGGATTCCTCGGCGCCGTTGCGCAGCGCTTCGAAGCCCTGGAAGAAGGAGAAGCAGCCACCCATGACGAAGATGCCGACGGCGGCGAGCAGGGACCAGAAGAACCGCTCCTTGCCGTAGCCGAAGGGGTGCCGGCGGTCGGCGGGGCGTTTGCTGCGGCGGAGCGCGGCGAGCAGGAAGACCTCGTTCAGGCTGTCCGCCACGGAGTGCGCCGCCTCGGACAGCAGCGCGGGCGATCCGGCGATCAGGCCGCCGACGGCCTTGGCCACGGCGATCAGCAGATTGGCGCCCAGCGCCACGAACACGGTGACCCGTGTCCTGCTGTCGGCTCCGTCGCCCCCGCCCCCACCGCCGCCCGCGTCGCCCGCGTCCGTCCGGTCCGGTCCGGCGCCGGGCTCTTCCTTGGTGTCGTCACTGGTCACTCCGGCCGGTTTCCCCTGCCCTCGCGGCTCAACCATGCGGACGGAGGGAATCGGTGGGCATACTTCGGGCACTCGTACCGCGTCGGACCGGGCGCCGTACGCCCACGGCCGCCCGTGCACGGAGAGCGAGAAGGAGCCCCAGTGTCCAAGAAGCAGAAGAAGCAGAAGCTGCCCCTGGCCTACAAGCCCGTCGGCTTCGCGCTGAGCTGGGCCGGAGGCTCCCTGGCAGGGCTCGCCTTCCAGAAGACGTGGAAGGCGATCCGGCACGAGGACAACGCCCCCGACGCCCTCGACCGGGACCGCGGCTGGGGCGAGGTGCTCCTCGCCGCGGCCATCCAGGGGGCCATCTTCGCCGTGGTGCGCAGCGCGGTGGACCGGTCAGGCGCCAAGGCCATCGAGCGTTCGACGGGTGTGTGGCCCGCCGGCGACAAGTCCGGCGGCCGCGACTGAGGTCACCCGTCCGGCGGTCCCGTCCCGTCGACCCGCGTCGACGGGACCCGGCAGCGATGATCCCGGCGGCCCCCGTCGACGTGACGGGACCCGCCGGGATCATCGGTGTCGGGGGACCGCCGGCATCCTGCCTGCCGGGGCGCCGGGATCGGGCTCAGCCCTGCTTGGGTGCCGTCGAGCGGACGCACCGGAGCGTGAAGGAGTGCCCGGCCGGGTCCGCGTAACCGCGCTCCTCGTACGGTCCCGACATGTCCTTGGTCTCCAGCGGCCGTCCGCCGAGGCCGACCACCTTGCGCTCCACCTCGTCCAGGTCCTCCACATGGAAGTCGAGGTGGGCCTGGAAGGAGTTCTCCGGGCGCGGCCAGCTCGGCGGGGTGGCGTTCACGTCCCGGCGGAAGGCCATCCGCATGCCGTCGGCGCCCTTGATCTCGACGCGGTTGCCGCTCGCGTCCGTCTCCTCCGCGTCGAGCAGATCCTTGTAGAACGCGGCGAGCTGCTCGGGCTCGGCGCAGTCCAGCACCACGACCGCTGCCGTGACGAGTGCCATGTGTCCTCCGTAGGGTTCCGGGACGACGGACGGCGTCCGGCCGCCACTGCCCCGCCGTGCCGGGTTACCCCGTCCGGCCGATTCAGTCGGCCACGAGCCACTCGCCGTCGCGCATGAGGCCGCGTCCGGCGATGTCGTCGGCCTCCCGCCAGGTGGGCGCAGGCCTCGGTCAGGGCGGTCCCGAGCGAGACGGGTCCGGGCGGCTCTCAGCGGGACCGGCCGGTCGCGCGCCGGCCTGCCTCGGGCGGACCCGGTACTCCCCCGTTTTCCGTGAGCCGGGCCGCCGCCGCGCTCAGCAGCAGATCGAGGGCGGTCTGATAGGCGCTGCCTTGCATGTCGCGTACGAGGTGACGGGCCGTGGCCGCGATGTGCGGGTGGCTGTCGGCGGGCAGCCGGGCGTACGTCGCCCGCCACACCCCGGCATCCGCCTCCCGCGCCGCGCGGGGCAGGGCCACGCTCGCCGCGTCGAGGGCGGCGAACGCCAGCGCCTGGTCGACGAAGGCGTGGTAGATCCGTACGGCGTCGGCGTCGGGGAATCCGGCGCCGCGCAGCACGCCGAGGATCGTCTCGACGGCCTCGATCTCGTGGACCCGGCCGGTCACCCGGTAGGAGCTGAGGACGGCGGCCTGCGGATGGGCGAGCGCCCCGGCGTGGACGCGCAGTCCGAGTTCGCGCAGGTCGGCGCGCCAGTCGCCGGTGGCCCGCCAGTCGCGCAGGGTGCGGCCGATGAGTTCGTCGGCGATGGCCAGGAGCAGGTCGTCGGTGTCGCGGAAGTAGCGGTACAGGGCGCTCGGGTCGGCGCCGAGGGCGCGGCCGAGGCGGCGGACGGTGAGGGCGTCGGCGCCGTGCTCCCTGAGCAGGCGCAGCGCGGTGCCGACGATCAGTTCCTCGGAGAGGATCACGCCGGTCTTGGTGGGGCGTCTGCGCCGCCGGGCGGCGGCGGGGACGACACGGTCTTCGGCGGACGTCATGGGGTCTCCCTCCGGTCCGGGCACCTTATGACAACAGCGTTGACCTGTTAGGGCTCGGCGCAGTTTCATTTCCGCCCATCGGGCCGGAACCAGGCCCCGGGCGCGATCGGAGCAGGTCATGACGGAGAAGCCGTACGGTGTGGACCCCCCGTCCTTGCGCAGGCCCCTCGGTGTGGTGGACGGGGTCGCCATCGCCGCGTCCAGCACCGCGGCGACGACCAGCATCGGCATCGGCCTGGGAGTGACGGCCGGGGTGGTCGGGCTGCACCTTCCCGCGATCATGCTGCTGGCGTTCCTGCCGTTCCTGGGGATCGCGGGCGCCTTCTCCCGGCTGAACCGGGTCGAGCCGAACGCGGGCAACGGCTATGTGTGGGTGGGGCGTTCGCTCAGTCCGTGGCTGGGTTTCCTGGTGGGCTGGGTGAGCATCGTCGCCACGGTGGCGTTCCTCGCGTACACGACGGCGGTGACCGGTTCGGCGATGATCCAGCTCGCCGGCGAGGCGGGCCTGCACAGGGTGGCGGGGCTGGCGCTCGACCCGGGCTCGACGGCGCAGACGACGGTGGTGGGCATCGGGGTGCTCGTCGCCGTGACCCTCACCGCGGTGACCGGGGTGCGGACGGCGGCGCGGCTGCAGAGCGGGCTGCTGGTCTTCGAGTACGTGGTGCTGCTGGGCTTCTGCGGCTACGGCATCGTGACCGGTCCGCATCCCTTCAGCCTGAGCTGGTTCGACCCGTTCGCGATCCCGTCGGCGACGGCGCTGGCGCAGGGGCTGCTGCTGTCGGTCTTCTGTTACTGGGGCTTCGAGGCGGCGTTCACCGTGAACGAGGAGGTGCGTGATCCCCGGGACGCCTCCCGGGCCGGGACCATCACGCTGGTGACCATGCTGGGGCTCTTTCTGTTCGGCTCGGTGGCCTTCCAACGGGTGCTGTCCGAGGAGGAGTTGGCCGGACACGGCGCGCAGGGGCTGGCCTTCCTGGGGAACCGGCTGGCCGATCAGCCGCTGGCCGCGCTGCCCCTGGTCGCCCTGATGTTCTCGGCGGTCGCCTCGCCGCAGGCGGGGGTGATCCCGACGGCGCGCGGGATGTTCGCGATGAGCCGGGACCGTACGCTCGGGCCCGTGTGGTCACGGGTCAGCACGCGGTACGGGACGCCCGCGACCGGAACGCTGCTGATCGGCGCGCCGGCCGTCGCCGTGGCGGGGCTCGCCCTGGTGATCCCCCGGCTCGCCGACATGATCATGGCGACGGTCAACGCGGTCGGGATCGTCGTCGCGCTGTCCTACGGCCTGATCGCCCTCGCGGCCGCCGCCCGCTTCCGGGGGCTGCTCCGGGAGGACTGGCGGGTGGGCGTCCGGGCGGTCGTCCTCCCCGCGCTGAGCGCCTGCGCGCTCCTTGGTCTCGGCGGCTGCCTGGCCTGGTCCTTCTACTCCTCGGCCGACCACTTCGAGGTGAGCGCGGACAACGGCTGGTTCCTGCTGCTGGCACCCGCCGTCATGATCGTGTCCGGCTTCGGCGCCGCCGCCTGGGCCAAGTGGGTCCGCAAGTCGGCCTACTTCACCACCGGACGGGGCACCGACGCCGACGCGCCCCACGTGCCGGCCACCCTGAACTGAGCACCACCCCAGACCACCCCGATCAAGGAATCAAGGAACGGACGGCAATGCGCGCTGACCTCATCTTCACCGGCGGGCCGGTGTTCACCCCCGAAGGCCGTGCCACGGCCACCGTGGCGGTCACCGGCGAGCGGATCACCGCCGTCGGCGGCCCCGAGGTCCTGGACCTGCGGGGCCCGGACACCGAGGTCGTCGACCTGGCCGGGCGGCTCCTGCTGGCCGGGTTCCAGGACGCGCACGTCCACCCGGTCCCGGCCGGCCTGGAACTCGCGCAGTGCGACCTCACCGGCGCGAGGACCGCCGCGCAGACCGTCGCCGCCGTGCGGGCGTACGCCGACGCGCATCCCGAGCGGGAGTGGATCCTCGGCGGCGGCTGGTCCATGGAGGCCTTCGACGGCGGCACCCCCACCAGGGAACTGCTCGACGCGGTCGTGCCGGACCGGCCGGTGTACCTGCCCAACCGGGACCACCACGGCGCCTGGGTCAACAGCCGCGCACTGGAGCTGGCGGGCGTCACCCGCGACACTCCCGATCCGGCGGACGGCCGCTTCGAGCGGGACGCGGCGGGCGAGCCCACCGGCATGCTCCAGGAAGGGGCCATGCGGTACATCGGCCGGCTCACTCCCCCGGCCACGGCCGCCGACCGGCTCGCCGCCCTGCTGCGCGCCCAGCGGCATCTGCACGCGCTCGGCGTCACCGCGTGGCAGGACGCGATCGTCGGCACCTTCCCCGGCATGGAGGACCCGTCCGACGCGTACCTGACGGCGGCCCGCGACGGTTCCCTCACCGCGCGGGTGGTCGGCGCGCTGTGGTGGGACCGGGCGCGGGGCGCCGAACAGATCCCCGAACTCGTTGAGCAGCGGGCCGCGTTGGCCCACGGCCGGTTCCGCGCGACCAGCGTCAAGCTGATGCTCGACGGGGTCGCCGAGAACGGCACCGCCGCGCTCCTCGACCCCTACCTCGACAAGTGCGGCTGCGCCACGGCCAATCGGGGCACGCGCTTCATCGACCCGGAGCATCTGCCCGCGTACGTCAGCGAGTTGGACGCGCTCGGATTCCAGTGCCACTTCCACGCCCTGGGCGACGGCGCCGTACGGCACGCGCTGGACGCGGTCGAGGCGGCCCGCGCGGCGAACGGTCCGCGGGACACCCGCCCGCACCTGGCGCACCTCCAGGTCGTCCATCCCGACGACGTGGCCCGGTTCGCGCGCCTCGGCGCCACGGCGAACATCCAGCCGCTGTGGGCCGCCCACGAACCGCAGATGGACGAACTCACCATTCCCTTCCTCGGCCCCGAACGGGCCGCCTGGCAGTACCCGTTCGGCGCGCTGCTGCGGTCCGGGGCGCGGCTCGCGGCGGGCAGCGACTGGCCGGTCAGCAGCCCCGATCCGCTCCAGGGCGTCCATGTCGCGGTGAACCGGGTGAGTCCCGACGAGCCCGGCCCGGTGTTCCTGCCGGACGAACGCCTCGACCTGACCGCCGCGTTGACGGCGTACACCGCGGGGACGGCGTACGTGAACCACCTCGACGACACCGGCGTCCTGCGGCCGGGCGCCCTCGCGGACCTCGTCGTCCTGGACCGCGACCCGTTCGCCGGCCCGCCGGAGGCGATCAAGGAGACCGGCGCCGCGCTCACCTATGTCGGAGGGGAGCGGGTGTTCGCTGCACCGGATGCCTGACGCCCCGCCGACAGGGCATGCTCGACTTCATGGACAGGCGTCCAGCTATAATGGACACCTGTCCATGAAGTATTGCCCGTGGCATGAAGCAGTGCCCGTGAAAGGAACTCCCCACGATGCAGACGGTCGCGAACGTGCTGGTGGGCCTGGTGGCCGCGCTGCACGCCTACATCCTGGTGCTGGAGATGTTCCTGTGGGAGCGCGAGCCCGGTCGGGAACTGCACGGATTCGACCCGGAGATGGCCCGCGCGACCGCGCCCCTCGCCGCCAACCAAGGCCTCTACAACGGCTTTCTGGCCGCGGGCCTGGTGTGGGGGCTGATCGCCGGCGACCCGACCGGGTTCCGCGTCCAGGTCTTCTTCCTGTGCTGCGTGGTCGTCGCCGGCGTGTACGGAGCGGCCACGGCGAACCGCCGCATCCTGTTCGCCCAGGCCCTGCCCGGCGCGCTCGCCCTCGCGGCCGTACTGATCGCCCGGTGACGCCCGACGATCCGCGCGCCGCCCGGACCCGCGCGAAGCTGCGGCAGGCCCTTTTGGACGAGTGCGCCGAACACCCCCTGGAGGAGACCGGCGTCGCCGCGCTCGTACGGCGCGCCGGGGTCGGCCGGGCCACCTTCTACGTGCATTACGCCGACCTGGAGGCGCTGGCCGTCGACGCCTGCGCCGATGTCGTACGGGACGCGGTGGACGCGCTCCACGCCTGGCGCGGGCGGCCCGACCCGGTGTCCGCGCCGCCCGCGCTGCGTGCCTTCTTCGCGCGGCTCGCCCCGCACACCGGCCTCTACCGCTCCCTGCTGAGCCCGGGCGGCGGCGGCCCGCTGGGCCGGGTGCTCCACCACGATCTGCGGGCCCGCAGCCTCGCCGAGCGCACACTCGCCGGCGCGCCGGACGCCCCGCTGGTGGCCTCCGCGGTCGCCGCCACCTTCGCCGGTGTCCTCGCCGACTGGCTGCACGGACTCCTGGAGGGCACCCCGGACGCCGTCGCCGACCAGGTGTGGCAACTGCTGGTCGCCCTGCACGCGAGCCGGTGAGGCTCCGCCGGGGCCGCGTTGCGGGGGCCGGGTGGGCGATCGGCGCCTCGGGGCGGGCTAGTCGCAACCGATCCGGGCCGATGCCGCCGGCCAGGACTCCACCCCATGGGAGGTGCGGATGTACGCCGTCGACTTGTCGGGCGTCAGCCAGAGGTTCCAGCCGCGGTAGTGGTAGCCGGTGTCGTGCGCGTCGGCGGGCATCGACACGTCCGGCCGGTACGTGCCGTTCAGCAGCTTCGGCTCGAAGATTCCGTGCGGATCACGCACGTAGCGGCGGGAGCCGGGGCCGCTGCCGAGGGACAGGAAGTGCGCGCTCTGCCAGTCGCAGTGCTCGGCGCCGGGCGAACTGCTCACCTTCGTGGTCGCCACGCGGTGCCCGTCGCGGTCCTTCCAGATCTCGTAGCCCCGGGAACGGGTGTAACTCGCCGGCCACTCCGCCGGATCGCAGGCCGCGCTGGTCTCGGGGCCCCAACCCGGCCGGTGGGGCTGGTCCTTGGCGACCACGACGGCCACCTTGGTGCGGCCCTTCACGTCGAAGGAGAACAGGACGCGGTCGCCCTCCCGCCGTTCCACGCGGTAGCCGTAACGGGGTACGTCGGGCTGCGAGATGTCGAAGTACGCCTTCAGCCCCTCCTCGGGAGTGGAACCACCGTCCCCTTCGCTCCACCGGTCCGAGCCTCCGCCGGAGTAGAGGGGCCCGTCGCACTCCAGCGCCCGGCCCGCCGCCCCCGAACCCTCCCCCGGCCCGGGCTCGCCCCCATCCCCGCTCCCCTTCGGCTCCGGCTCCGACTCCGGGGGCAGGCGCAGCGGCCCGGCGTACGGGCTCGCGGCCGGCGATCCCGTCACCACGAGACCGGCGCCTCCGTCCACTCCACCGCACCCCGCCAGCGCCAGGCCGGCCAGCGCCACTCCGGTGACGATGCCTGCGCGCATTCCCAACCCCCGCCCCTCGCGACCACGTTCGTGCTCCTACGACGCGGAAGGCGGTGTCTTCGTTCAGCGGGTCGCCTGGAAGGTCCGGCGGTACGCCTGCGGCGAGACGCCGATCGTCGCGTGCAGGTGCTGGCGCAGGGAGGCACCCGTCGCGAAGCCGACCTCGCCGGCGATCTGGTCCACCGACAGATCGCTGGCCTCCAGCAGATGGCGGGCCCGCGCCACACGCTGCTGGATGAGCCAGCGGCCGGGGCTCATGCCCACCTCGTCGTTGAAGCGGCGGGCGAAGGTCCGCAGGCTCATCCGGGCGTGACCCGCGAGATCGCTGAGCGTGAGCGGGTCCCCGAGCCGGGCCAGCGCCCAGGCGCGGGTCGCCGCCGTGCTCGCCGTGGAGAACTCCGGCACCGGCAGCTCGATGTACTGGGCCTGGCCGCCCTCGCGCAGCGGCGGCACCACACAGCGCCGGGCCACCCGGTTGGCCAGTTCGCTGCCATGGTCCTCGCGCAGGATGTGCAGGCAGATGTCGATGCCGGAGGCCGCGCCGGCCGAGGTGAGGATCTCGCCGTCGTCGACGAACAGGACGTCCGGGTCCAGATCGACGCGCGGGAACATCCGCCGGAAGTCCTCCGCGACGTACCAGTGCGTGGTGGCCCGGCGGCCGTCCAGCAGGCCCGCGGCGGCCAGCACGAACGCGCCCGTGCAGATGGAGACGATCCGGGTGCCGGGCCGGATGTACGCGAGGGCGGCGGCCACCTCGTCACTCAGCTCGGCGGTCACCTTGGACGGGGTGACCGCCGCGATCACCACCGTGTCCGCCGTGGCCAGGGCTTCGGGGCCGTGGTCGACGGTGACGGAGAAGTCGGACGCGGTACGGACCGGGGCTCCGTCGACCGTGCAGGTCAGGACCTCGTACCGGCCTTCGGCCGCGCCGAGGATGCGGCTGGGGATGCCCAGCTCGAAGGGGTAGACGCCGTCGAGGGCGAGCACGACGACCCGCTCGGCCCGGTTCACCTGATCCATTCGGTCCCCTTGCTCAGCCTGCCGCGTGGCACGATCGTATCGAAGGTTGGCAATCATGCCATTTCCTGAGCGGGCGCGGCCCGGCAGGCTGGTTCACCATGAGCACTGTGAACACGATGCGAGCCATCACTCAGAACGTCCTCGGCGGTCCCGAGGTCCTCGAAGAAGTGACCGTGGAACGGCCTTCCCCCCGGCCGAACGAGATCCTGGTCCGGGTGCGGGCGGCCGGGGTCAACCCGACCGACTGGAAGCACCGCGCGAACGGCGGGTTCCTCGGTGAGCCGCCGTTCGTCCTCGGCTGGGACGTCTCCGGTGTGGTCGAGGAGACGGGGATCGGGGTCGCCCTCTTCCAGCCCGGGGACGAGGTCTTCGGCATGCTGTCGTATCCGTTCGGCCACGGCTCGCACGCCGAGTACGTGACCGCGCCCGCCCGGGTGTTCACCCTGAAGCCGTCCTCCATCGACCACGTCCAGGCGGCGGCGCTGCCGCTGGTCTCCCTCACCGCCTGGCAGGCGCTCGTGGAGCGGGCCGATGTGCGGCCCGGGCAGCGCGTGCTGGTCCACGCGGCGGCGGGTGGGGTCGGTCACGTGGCCGTACAGATCGCCAAGGCGCGTGGCGCGTACGTGATCGGTACCGCCAGCGCCGGGAAGCACGAGTTCCTGCGGTCCATCGGGGTGGACGAACCGGTCGACTACACCAGCGTCGACTTCGCCGAGGCCGTGCGGGACGTCGACGTCGTGCTCGACCCGATCGGCGGCGAGACGGGGCTGCGCTCCCTGCGGGTGCTGCGGCCGGGTGGGGTGGTCGTCTCGATCATTCCGGTCGGTTCCGACGAGTTCTACGAGGAGGCCGAGCGGCTCGGCGTGCGCGCGATCCGGATGCTCGTGGACGCCGACCAGGCCGGGATGCGGACGGTGGCGGGGCTGGTCGAGGAGGGTGCGCTGCGGGCTACGGTGGCGGAGACGTTTCCGCTGAGCGAGGCGGCGAAGGCGCATGCGGCGGGTGAGACGGGGCGTACGTCCGGAAAGCTGGTCCTGACCGTCGACTGACGGTCCGCTCCGGCCCGGTGGGCTCGGCTCGGCTCGGCTCGGCTCCGGTGGGGGGCGGGGCCGTGCCGGATGCCGGGTGCGGGCCGAATTCCACTCGCGATGTTTCAGCCCCTCCGGCGTTTGAGGAGCGGGGTCCGGGGCGGAGCCCCGGGTTCGGGACGGGCAGGGGCGGAGGGGGCGGAAATCGCTTGTGCCGGCCGGGGAGAAAACGGGGCCCTGGCGGAGGGCTTGGCTACTCGTTGTGGGGGGCGTCGAACAGGGCGCTGACGGACTCTCCGTTGTGGATGCGCCGCACGGCCTCCGCAAGGGCGGGCGCAACGGAGAGGACACTCAACTTCTCCGTGTACTCCTCAACAGGCACCGGCACGGTATTCGTACACACGATCTCCAAAACATCCGGCTGCTCACTGAGCCGCTTCAACGCCCCCGCCGCGAACAACCCGTGCGTACAGGCGACCCGAATAGACCGAGGCCCCAACTCCCGCAACCGGTCAAGGAGTTCAAGGACGGTGCTGCCCTTGGCGATCTCGTCGTCCAGCACGATGACGTCCCGCCCGGCGACCTCCCCGATCACACTGCTGATACTCACCCGGTCGTCCGCGAACCGCTGCTTCGCCCCCGCCGCCACCTGCGCCCCGATCAGCCGCGCGAACGCCGCCGCCTCCTTGGCGTTGCCGAGGTCGGGCGAGACGACCGTCGTACGCGACAGGTCGTTGCTCCGGAAGTGCGCGGCCAGCTCCCGCAGCGCGTGCAGATGGTCGACCGGCACGGAGAAGAAGCCGTGCACCTGCGGGGAGTGCAGCGTCACCGCGAGGACCCGGCTCGCGCCGGCCGCCACCAGCAGGTCGGCGACGAGCCGGCCGCCCATGGAAATCCGCGGCATGTCCTTTTTATCCGAACGTGCGTATGAATAATGCGGCATCACGACGGTGATGCGCCCGGCCGAGGCGCCGCGTGCCGCGTCGCACATCATCAGCAGTTCGACCAGGTGCTCCTGGACCGGAGTGACCAGGGGCTGCACGAGGAAGACGTCCCGTTCGCGGCAGTTGGCCTGGAGCTGGACCTCCAGGCAGTCGTTGGCGAACCGGCTGACCCGGGTGGGACTGAGGGGCACACCGAGGTGGGCACAGAGTTCGGCCGCCAGCTCGGGATGGGCACTACCGCTGAACACGGCGATGTCACGCACGACCGCTCCTCGCATGATCGAACCGGGTTGCGTCGCCGGTTGGCAAGATCGGCCCGGAGTGCGTACCTCATGCTACTGGGCACCCTCCGAGCCTACGACCGGGGGGAATGCCGGTCCCGGGGCGGCCGTGGGGGTGCCGGGGAGCGTACGGCCTCGGCGGTGGGACGCGGCCGGGCACGACCACGTCCGCGGCGGCCCAACCCGTGGGCCTGCCCTGGGAGTTGCCGGGTACACGGTTGGTTGAAAGGAGGACCGTCGACATGACGACGTCCATCAAGCGCATGCCCGGTTGGGCGAAGGTGGTCTGCGCCTTCGTGCTGGTGCTCGTGGTGCTCTTCGCCGGGCTGCGGCTGGCCGTGCTGCCGGGTCTGCGCGATGTGTTCGGCACGGAGAGTCACGACAGGTCGGGGCCGACGCTGCTCAAGTCGATCCAGGACATGAGCCGTTACGACGCGGCGTCGGGCAACTTCCAGGTGGTCGTGGACCTGGAGAAGGACGCCAAGTACCTGCCCGACGCGATCCGTGGCACCCGCACGCTGTACGTGGGGGCCGGCACGGTCGACGCCTATGTCGATCTCGGGCACCTCCGCAAGGAGGACGTGAAGGTCAACGACGACCGGACGTCCGCCACCCTCCATCTGCCGCACGCCGTTCTGGGGAAGGCCGCGCTGGACCCCAACCGCTCCTACGCGGTCTCGAAGCAGCGGGGTCTCCTCGACCGGATCGGGGACATCTTCTCCGGCAACCCGAACGACGAGCAGGCCGTGCAGAAGCTCGCCGCCAAGCACATCAGTGACGCCGCGAAGGACAGCGAACTGACCTCCCGGGCCGAGAAGAACACCACCGACATGCTGGAAGGTCTGTTGGGTTCGCTCGGCTTCAAGGAGGTGACGGTCACCTACGGCGGCTGAGACCAGGGGTTCCGGGAAGGCGCCGGCGGCGCCGGGCGCGATCACACACGGTCGCGTCCGGCGCCGTTCGCCGTCCCGGGAAGGGCCGCTCCGGGCGCGGCGCGTCCCGGCGGAAAGGCGCGCATCGAAAGACCGTAAGGGGGTATGCGGGCTGCACCAGAGGGCAGCGTGAATCAAGGGGAGGGCCGCATGGTCCGCACGGCGTTGGGGACACGGGTCGCGAAGGCAGGTCGCCGCAAAACGGCACCGAAATCGGGGGCGGACCGGGGCAAGGCGGCGTCGACGTCGGAACGGGGCAAAGGGACGGCCAAGTCCGAACGGGTCCGGGCGGAGCGGTCGCGGTCGTTCTTCGGCCGCCGGACCGCCAAGCCGAAACCGGCGCCGGAGCCGGAGCCGCGCCGGCAGACGATGGCACTGCCGCTGCGCATCCTGGCCATGCTCGTCGCGTTCGCCGCGATGGTCGCGTTCGCGGTCGCGCTGGCCCATCTGACGCTGGAGCCCTCACCGGCGTCCACCGCCCTGATCCACAACAACCTCCACCCCGGACGCTCCCTGCGGGCCTACCTCGACCAGCCGGAGATGCGGGACGCCATCAAGCAGATCGGCGGCAACATCCTGCTGGGCATCCCCTTCGGGGTGCTGCTGCCCGTGGTCGCTCCGCGTACCCGGGGCATCCTGCGCGTCCTGCTGCTGACCGCGGTGGTCATGATGCTGGTCGAGCTGGTCCAGGGCGCGCTGATCACCGGCCGCTCCTTCGACGTCGACGACGTCATCCTCAACACCACCGGAGCGCTGATCGGTTATCTGCTGCTGGGCCGCCGGCTCGGGCGGGCGGTGCACCCCCGCAAGCGGCTGCGCGCCTGAGGCGTCACCCCAAGTGATGGTACGGACCAGAGTCTTGACACCCCCTTACCTCACTTCTTAAATCAAGAGGCGAAGCACGCACCCCCCACCTCAGTCGGCGCTCCCGCCTCGCGGGCGGCCGATGGAAAGGGAGAGTCATGGACTCCCCACGCCTGCTGCGCAGATGCCTCTTCGCCGCGCTGTCCGCCGCGCTCGTCGCCTCCGCCTCGGCCGTCGCCGCTCCCGCCCACGCGGGTCCGGCGGCGGCCGCTGCCGCGGTGACGTTCCAGGACACGTTCGACGGTCCCGCCGGTGCGGCCGTCGACTCCTCCAAATGGCAGATCGAGACCGGCGACAACGTCAACAACCACGAACGGCAGTACTACACCTCGGGCAACAAGAACGCGGCGCTGGACGGCCAGGGCCACCTGGTGATCACGGCCCGCAAGGAGAACCCGTCCAACTACCAGTGCTGGTACGGCACTTGTCAGTACACCTCGGCCCGGCTGAACACCTCGGGGAAGTTCACCTCGACGTACGGCCATGTCGAGGCGCGGATGAAGATCCCGCGCGGACAGGGCATGTGGCCGGCGTTCTGGATGCTGGGCAGCGACATCGGACAGGTCGGCTGGCCCAACTCCGGTGAGATCGACGTCATGGAGAACGTCGGCTTCGAGCCGTCGACCGTGCACGGCACGATCCACGGCCCCGGCTACTCCGGGTCCGGCGGTATCGGCGCGGGCTACACCCTGCCGAACGGCCAGGCCTTCGCGGACGCCTTCCACACCTTCGCGGTGGACTGGGCGCCCAACTCGATCAGCTGGTCGGTGGACGGCACGGTCTACCAGCGGCGCACACCCGCCGACCTCGGCGGCAACACCTGGGTGTTCAACAAGCCGTTCTTCCTGATCCTCAACCTCGCGGTCGGCGGCTACTGGCCGGGCGACCCGGACGGCTCGACCACCTTCCCGCAGCAACTCGTCGTCGACGAGGTGAAGGTGACGACGAGTGACAGCCCGAGCGGCGGCGGCGCCCCGATCAAGGGCCTCGCGGGCAAGTGCGTCGACGTCGCGGGGGCCGGCACGGCCAACGGCACTCCCGTACAGCTCTACGACTGCAACGGAACGGCCGCCCAGCAGTGGACGGTCGGCTCGGACGGCACGATCCGCGCCCTCGGCAAGTGCCTGGACGTCACGAACAACGGGACGGCGGACGGCACGAAGATCCAGCTCTGGGACTGCACGGGCGGCACCGGCCAGAAGTGGGCGGTCAGCGCGGCCCACGACATCGTGAACCCGGCGGCGAACAAGTGCCTCGACGTCACGGGCAACAACTCGGCCAACAGCACCCGCCTGCAGATCTGGACCTGCACCGGCGGAGCCAACCAGAAGTGGACCGTGGGCTGACGGACCCGCGCCCAAGAGAGGTCCCGGCTCGCCGGCATGACGCATCGACTGCGCGTGCCGGCGAGCCGCTCACATGAACGCGGCGATCCTGGCGGGGCGGCCGGGCCGGTCAGGTCGCGTCAGACGTTGACACCGAAGTCGGAGGCGATACCGGCGAGTCCGGACGCGTATCCCTGGCCGACGGCCCGGAACTTCCACTCCGCTCCGTTGCGGTACAGCTCGCCGAAGACCATCGCCGTCTCCGACGAGGCGTCCTCGGACAGGTCGTAGCGGGCGATCTCCTGGCCGCCCGCCTGGTTCACGACACGGATGAACGCGTTGCGGACCTGGCCGAAGCTCTGTCCGCGGGCCTCCGCGTCGTGGATGGACACCGGGAACACGATCTTCGCGACCTCGGCCGGCACCGCCGCCAGGTTCACCTTGACCGACTCGTCGTCGCCCTCGCCCTCACCCGTGAGGTTGTCCCCGGTGTGCTCGACCGAACCGTCCGGGCTCTTCAGGTTGTTGTAGAAGACGAAGTGCTGGTCGCTGAGGACCTTGCCGGACGCGTCGCACAGCAGGGCCGAGGCGTCCAGGTCGTAGTCCGCGCCGGTGGTGGTGCGGACGTCCCAGCCCAGGCCCACCAGTACCGCTGTCAGTCCCGGTGCCTCCTTGCTCAGAGACACGTTGCCGCCCTTGGCGAGAGAAACTCCCACGACCTCATCCTCCTGATTCCGACCGTCTGTCCCGTCATAGGGTTCCAACGCGGCGCCCCGCCGCGCGGTTCCCATGCTTGCGCAACCTCTTAACTGTCGTTCGGCGGGCGTGCCATGAGGCGCGCCTCGTCAACGGCCGGGCGCCTCCGGGGCCTGGGCGGGTACGGACGCCGCCCCGAGCGGCGCCTCATGGCCCTCGTACCGGACGTTCTCGCCGGTCGCTTCCCCGGGCCGGGACGTGGCGGGTCCGCCGTCCTCCTTCATCGCCTGGGCCTCGCTCTTGAGGATGCGCATCGACTTGCCCAGCCCTCGGGCGGCCTCGGGCAGCTTCTTGGAGCCGAAGAGCACCAGGACCACGATCGCGACGATCAACAGGTGCCAGGGTTCCAGTCCGTTGCGGAGCATCCGCTCACCCCTTTCCTTCCATCGGGCGACGCCGCACGCCGGGCACGCGGCACCCTCACCATGGTTGCTGTGTTGCGCAACTGTACAACCCAGGGTGGGGCCGGCGGCCCTCCGCCCATGGGCCGACCGGATGAGGGCGTACGCGTGCCGGTCACGTCTCGCAGCCGCCGCTTTACCTGCCTTGCTTGCCTTGCTTGCCTTGCTTGCCTTGCTTGCCTTGCCTGCCTTGCTTGCCTGCTCAGCGGCGTCGGGCTTCGTGGTGCCTTCTGGCCGCGGTCAGGGCCGCCGCGTACAGGACGAGAACCGCCAGCAGCAGGGAGTAGTAGAGGACCGGGAGTGCGGTCATGCCGAGGAGCGCTCCGAGCGGGGACAGCGGAAGGAGGATGCCGGCGCAGGCGAGCGCCCCGGCGGCCCACCCGACCGGACCCGGTCCGCGGCCCGCCGGACCGCGCCGGCCGGACCGCAGGAGCAGCATGACCAGTGCCTGGGTGAGCAGGTTCTCGGTGAACCAGCCCGAGTGGAACTCCGCCTGGTCGTCGCCCGTCCCCGGTCCGCGCAGGGCCAGCGCGAGCACGCCGAACGTCGCCAGGTCGGCGATCGCGTTGAGGACACCGAAGCCCGTGATGAAGCGGAGCAGGCCGGCGGGCCGCAGCACGGGAGGGCGGCGCGGTGCGTCCGGCGCGGGCCGGTCGTAGGCGTAGGCGAGCTGGGCGGCGTCGAAGAAGAGGTTCTGCACGAGGACCTGCACGGGGAGCATCGGCAGGAAGGGCAGCAGCAGGCCCGCGGACAGCATCGCGATGACGTTGCCCAGGTTGGAGGAGAGCGTGGTGCGCAGATACGTCACGATGTTGCCGCCGGCCCAGCGGCCGGTGGAGACGGCGTGGTCGATGGCGGTCAGGTCCTTGTCCACCAGGACGACGTCCGCGCCCTCCCGGACCACGTCGGCGGCGCCGCGCGGGCAGATCCCGACGTCGGCGGTGCGCAGGGCCGGTAGGTCGTTGACCCCGTCGCCGAGGAAACCGGTGATGGTCCCGTCGGCGCGCAGGGCCGCGGTGACGCGGGCCTTGTGCCGCGGGGTGCAGCGGGCGAAGACGGTCGTACGGCGGGCGAGTTCGGTGAGTTCGGCGTCGGTGAGGCCGTCGGTCTCGGCCGCGTTGCGCACGGTCCCGGGGTCGAGGCCCAGGTCGTGGCAGGCGCGGGCCGCCGTGCCGGGGTGGTCCCCGGTGAGGATCCTGACGGTGATGCCGCGTTCGGCGAAGGCGAGCAGGGCGTCGGCGGCCGTGGGGGCGAGCGCGTCCCGCAGGGTGACGAACCCCGCGAAGGTCAGGCCGCGTTCGTCGGCCGCGGTGTAGGAGCGGGAGCGCGCGGGGCGCTCGGCGGTGGCGACCGCGAGGACGCGCAGTCCGCTGCCGGCCTGCTCGGCGGCGAGTGCGAGCAGGCGCTCCCGCTCGTCCTCGTCGAGCGCGCAGCGCTCCAGCACGGCTTCGGCGGCGCCTTTGGTGACGAGGGTGTGCACGCCGAGGCGTCCGGGGGTGCGGACGACGGCGGTCGCCATGCGGCGCAGGGGATCGAACGGGAGGGCCGCCACCCCTTCGTACCGCTCCGCCTCCTCGACGTCGCCGGCGTCGAGGAGCGCCTCGTCGAGGGCGTCCGCCATGGGTGAGTCGGCTAGCTGCAGGCTCCACCAGGCGTTCACGCCGGCCCAGTGCAGGGCGTCGGGCGCGTTCCGTCCCCGGCCGTCGAGGGTGCCGTGGAGTACCGGCCGGTCCTGGGTGAGGGTGCCGGTCTTGTCCAGGCACAGCACCTCGACCGACCCGAGATCGTGCAGCGCGGGCAGCCGCTTGACGATGACGCCGTGCGACCGGGCCATCAGGGACGCGCCGCGGGCGAGGCAGGTGGTCACGATGACCGGCAGCATCTGCGGGGTCAGACCGACCGCGACGGCGACGGCGAACGGCAGGGTGTCCAGTCCGCGGTCGCGCAGGGCCGCGTTGGCCATCAGCACGAGGGGCGGGGTGAGGAGCATGAAGCGGATCAGGATCCACGAGATGCCGTGCACGGAGCGGTCGAAGGCACTGCGCCCCCGGCGTCCGGCGTGTTCGTGCCCGGCGTTCTCGTGCCCGGCGTGTTCGCGCCCGGCGTTCTCGTACCCGGCGTGTTCGTGCCCGGCGTTCTCGTGCGCGGCGTGTTCGTACCCGGCGGCGAGCCTGGTGCGCGCGCCGGTCGCCAGGACGACGGCGGTTCCGCCGCCCGCGGCGACGCTGCTGCCCTGGAAGCAGAGGTGCGGCTGTTCGAAGGCCGCGTCGCGGGGGCCGGGCGGCACGTCGACCGGGTACTTGGGCACCGGTTCCGACTCGCCGGTCAGGGCCGCCTGGTAGACGCCGAGGCCACTCGCCCGTAGCAGCCGGACGTCGGCCGGGACCATGTCGCCGGGGCCGAGGCGGATCACGTCGCCGGGCACGAGTTGGTCGACCGGGATCTCCCAGGCGGCCGGAGCCGCCGTGTCGTCGGCGCGGCGGAGCACGGTCGCCGTGGTGGCGACCAGTTCGCGCAGCGCGGCCATCGACCGGTCGGCGCGGTGCTCACCGGAGGACCGCAGGAGGCAGCTGACCAGGACGAGCACCGTGATCACGCCGGCGGTCCCCCATGAGGCCACCAGCGCGGACACCAGGCCGAGCACCAGCAGCACCGCGGTGAAGGGGTCGCGCGGGCTCCGGGCGAACCGCCGGAGCCAGGAGTCCCGCCGCGCGTCCGGCAGCACGTTGTCCCCGAAGCGGGCCAGGCGCTCCTCGGCCTGCGCCTCGGTGAGCCCGCGCGGCCCGCTGTCCAGGTGCCGCAGCACCTGGAGGGCCGTCGGCTCCGCCGCCCCGGCCGCTTCGCCGTCGGCCGCCGGTTCCGGGACGGTCCGCCGGCCGTTCCCCGGACCGGGCCCCGCGGAGCCTCGCCCCGACAGAGCGGAGGACTCAGCCACCGGCCCGGCGCAGC
Organism: Streptomyces sp. NPDC007084; assembly: GCF_040703595.1. Taxonomy (NCBI): domain Bacteria; kingdom Bacillati; phylum Actinomycetota; class Actinomycetes; order Kitasatosporales; family Streptomycetaceae; genus Streptomyces; species Streptomyces sp. NPDC007084. The sequence goes on along the minus strand of NZ_JBEYFY010000075.1, from coordinate 3,771 downwards.
CGGCGGACCGGCGCGGACGCCTGCTCGGCGCGCTCGGTCAGTTGCCCCACCATCAGCCTGACGACGGTGACGACGTCGGGGTCGCCGACGTAGTACACCTGGCGGCGGCCCTCGCGGCGGGCGCGGACGAGACCGGCGAGCTTCAGCTTCGTGAGGTGCTGGCTGACCGCGGGCAGCGCGCCGCCCACGCGGTCCGCGAGGTGGGTGACGTCGCTCTCGCCCTGGGCCAGGGCCCACATGATGTGCAGTCGGGCCGCGGAGGCCAGCAGTCCGAAGGCCGCGGCCGCCTCGGTGAGCACCTCGGCGGGCGGGTCCTCGAAGCCGTCACCGTCTGCCGCCACCGCTGTCTCCCGCCCTGCCCGCCGACCGTCTCCGCATACCGCGCCGACCCCAGTCTAGGCGTCGGGGCAGGACACGTTGGGGCCGGTCGGTCCCGTCGGCGGGCTCCGCGAGGGCCGTCCGGCCTCTGGCCGTGGGACGGGTGGCCGGGAGAGCGTGGAGGTGGGAAGTTCCTGGGGTGCGAGGAAGGGGGAACTGCCGTGGAACAGAAGCTTGTTGGCGGCGACGTCGGGTGCGGGCGGCTGCGGGCGGTGGTGCTCGGGATCGACGCCCGTCGTCCGCGCGACCTGGTCACGGACTTCGCGTTCGACGCCGCGCTGCGGTGCGGTGCTCCGCTGCACGCCGTGCACGCCTGGCGGCTGCCCGCCTCCGCCGAGTCCTCGATGCCGTTCGGCGTGCTTGAGGAGGACCGGGGTGCCTGGGAGGACCAGGAGGTGCAGCTCCTCGGCGACGTCCTGCGGCCGTGGCGCGAGAAGTATCCGCGCGTACGCGTCTACGCGGACGTCCGTCTCCAGCCGCCGGCCACCGCGCTCCTGCACGCCTCGGAGCATGCCGGTGCCGTGGTCGTCGGCCGCGCCGGCACGGCCCTCGGTCCGACCCTGCTGGAGGTGGTGAGCCGTGCCGGGTGCCCGGTGACGGTGGTCCCCTGCTGACCGGACTCGCCTCCCGCTGACCGGACTCGCCTCCCGCTGACCGAACTCGTCCCCTGCTGTCCGGACTCGTTCTCCGCTGACCGGACCGGCGACGCCCGCCCGGACGCCGTGGAGCGGACTGGGCGGGTCCAGTCACGCGGCGGCGGGCCGGAGCGGACCGGGCGGGCCCGGCCACCCGGCGGCGGACGAAGGCGGGTCGGGGGCGGCCCCCGTCACCCGGCCGGCAGCGTCAACGTGCAGGACTCACCCGGCGTCAGAGTGACCGTGCGGTCCGCCAGCACGATGTCGATCGGGCCCGCGTCGGACATCGGCACCGTGACGCTCACCCACCCCGCGCTCAGCCGCAGTTGGACACCTTGATGGCCGTGGTAGCGGATCGCGAAGCCGTACTCGGACAGCTCGGGCAGCGGGGCCGGGTCAAGCCGCAGCGCTCCCCCACGGGTCTCCAGCCCCGTCAGTCCGCGCTGGACGAGATCGAGGGTGCCCGCCATGGCGCCGAGGTGGATTCCCTCCCCGGTGGTGCCGCCCTGAAGGTCGGCGACGTCACCGTGCAGGGCTTCGTGGACGTACCTCCATGCCTCGGCCCGCCGTGCCCGGGCCAGCACCCAGCCGTGCACGAGACTGCTCAGCGTCGACCCGTGGCTCGTCCGGTGCAGATAGTGATCGACGGTCCGCCGCCAGAGCACGTCGTCGACCTCGTGGCCGAGCCGCCGGAACAGGCCCGCCAGTTCGGCCGGCGAGAAGAGGTAGCCGAGCATCAGGGTGTCGGCCTGCTTCGACGCCTGGTAACGGTTGACGCTGTCGCCCTCGGCCTCCAGGATCCGGTCGAGCCGCCGGATGTCGCCGTACCGGTCCCGGTAGCCGTCCCAGTCGAGTTCGGCGAGGTCGCCGTAGCCCTCGAACTGGCTGATGACCCCGCGGTGGAAGGGCACGTGGAGCCGGCGCGAGACGTCCTGCCAGAGGTCGAGTTCACTCTTGTCGAGGCGGATGCGTTCGAGGAGTTCCCCGCGCGGCAGTTCGGGCATCTCGCGCAGGACGTCGAGCGTGCGGGCGAGCACCCAGGCCGCCGTGACGTTGGTGTACGTGTTGTCGTCGAGCCCCGGCGCGTCGGCGCCGGGGTAGGCGTCGTGGTACTCGTCGGGGCCCACCACCCCACGGATGCGGTAGCGCCCGAGGGTGTCGTCGTAGCCGGCAAGACCGGCCCAGAAGCGGGCGATCTGCGTGAGCATCTCGACGCCTTTGGTGTGCAGGAACTCGGTGTCCCCGCTGGCCTCGCAGTACTGAAGCACGTTGTAGGCGACTGCCGACCCGACGTGGTGCTGGAGCCGTGAGTGGTCGGGCAGCCAGCGTCCGGAGCGCGGGTTGAGGTGCAGCTCCTGGGTCTCCTCGCGCCCGTCGCTGCCGCTCTGCCACGGGTACATCGCCCCGGTCAGGCCCGCGTCCCGCGCCGACCGGCAGGCACGTTCCAGCCGCCGGTGACGGTAGGTGAGCAGGGCTCGGGAGGCCTCGGGGAAGTGCAGGTTCAGATACGGCAGGACGAACAGCTCGTCCCAGAAGACGTGCCCCCGGTAGGCCTCGCCGTGCAGCCCCCGGGCCGGGACGCCGACGTCCAGCTCGGCGGTGTGCGGGGAGAGGGTCTGCAGGACGTGGAAGAGGTGGAGGCGCAGGATCGGGCCCGCGCTGTTGGGCACGTCGAGTTGGGCGTTGCGCCACAACCGCGCCCAGGCCGTGCGGTGCGAGGCGAGCAGCGTCCCGAAGTCCCCGGCCCGGGCCACCCGGTCGACGGCCGCCTCCAGCGGGTCCTTGATCGCCTGGTCGTGGGAGGTGTGCAGGGCGATCGTCTTGTCGACGGTGACCGTGAGTCCGTCGGTGAGCCAAAGCCGCAGGAGTTGGGCCGCGTGGCCCGGGGAGTGGGTGTCGGCGGTCTCCACGGGCGCGTCGGCGACGGTCCGGGCGGCGAGTCCGACGCGGATGTCCGAGCCGACGGTCCGGCAGCTCAGCCAGACCGTGTCCGGGGCGCCGCTTCCCGTACGGACCTCCGCGAGGTGCTGTGAGGCGAGCGAGCGGTAGCGCTCGACCCCGCTGTTGGTGACCGTGCCGTCGAGCGCCGACTCGATCTCGACCTGGCCCGACCAGCCTTCGGCCGTCACCTCGGTGCGCAGCACGGCCAGATGCGGGTCGGCCATATGGACCAGCCGCAGTTGGCGTACGGCCAGACGCCGGCCCTCTTCGTCCTCGTAGCGCGCGGTGCGCTCCAGGGTGCCCGCGCCGGGGTCGAGGCGCAGCCGGTGGTCGAGAAGCCGGTGGGTGTCGGGGGTGAGCCAGGTTCCCGTGCCGGTACGGACCCTGAGGGGCAGCCAGTTGGGCAGGTTGACCATGTCCTCGTTGTCGACCTGGCGCCCCGCCACGTCTGAGGTGAGCCGGTCGTAGAGGCCCGCCGCGTACGTGCCCGGGTAGTGGACGGAGTCCGCGGCGCACTCCGGGGCGGCGCCGCGCGTCGCGAAGTACCCGTTGCCGAGGGTGCACAGCGACTCGCGCAGGCGCTCCTCCGCCGGGTCGTAGCCCTCGTAGTCCCAGGTCAGATCGTCCATTCCGTCATCCTGCGCCATGGGCGGCCGAGTCGTACCGCGCGGCACGCGGGAGGCGACCCGGCCGCCGGTCAAGCGGGCGCGGGAAGGCGAGGTTCAGCCGGTCCAGGTCCAGTCCGCGACCTCGGGCAGGTCGGTCCCGTGCTCACGAATCCACACATGATGCCGGGACCGGGCGTCTTCCATCCGCT
>NZ_JBEYFY010000074.1:0-32271 GCF_040703595.1 Streptomyces sp. NPDC007084 | reverse complement strand
GATGAGCTGGAAGGGGTTCTGGAAGTCCAGCCGTCGGTCACCAGGACGACCAGCGGGCGCCGCGCGGAGTCCCGCAGCCGCTCGACCCGCAGCACCTCGTGGGCCCGCAGCAGCCCGGCGGCCAGCGGCGTCCGGCCGCCCGTCGGCAGCGACTCCAGCCGGGCCGCCGCCGCGTCCACCGACGAGGTGGGCGGCAGCGCGACCTCGGCGGCCGACCCGCGGAAGGTCACCAGACCCACCTTGTCGCGCCGCTGGTAGGCGTCGAGCAGCAGCGACAGCACGGCGCCCTTGACGGCGCTCATCCGCTGCCGCGCGGCCATGGACCCGGAGGCGTCCACGACGAAGAGCACCAGGTTGCCCTCGCGGCCCTCCCGCGTCGCCTGCCGCAGATCGTCCCGCCGCACGACCAGACCGCGCCCCGTCCGCCCGCGCGCCACCTGGTGCGGGGCGGCGGCCTGGACGGTCGCCGCCAGATGCAGCTTGGTCAGCGTCCCCCGGGGGCGCCGTGAGCCGGTCGTGCGGCCGTGCTCGGTGCGGGCCCGGGAGCGCCGCCCGGCCGCGCCCTCGCCGAGGCCGGGCACGCTCAGCACCTTCGTACGGAACGGCTCGGCCGCCCGGACCGGCGACTGCTCGCCCGCGCCCTGGCCGGCCGGCCCCTGCCCGTCCTCCGAGGGCTCGCCCCGCGCGGGCACGTCACCGGCGGGAGAGCCGTCGTCCGGCCCGCCGTCCGGCCCGTCGTCCGGCCCGTCCTGCGGCGGCTGCCCGCCACCCCCCGGCCCGTCCGGGTCCGGGTCGGAGTCGTCGTCCGGGCCGTCGCCGTCGCCTTCTCCGCCGCCCGAGCCGCCGAACTCCTCCAGCGTCTCGTCCAGCTTGTCCTCGTCCAGCCCGGGCGCGTCGAAGGGGTTGCGGCGCCTGCGGTGCGGCAGGGCCAGCAGCGCCGCCTGCCGGACGTCCTCGGCGAGCACGTCGGTACGCCCCGCCCACGCGGCGAGCGCGGTCGCGGTCCGGGCCATCACGATGTCGGCGCGCATGCCGTCCACCTCGAAGGCCGCGCAGGTCGCCGCGATCTGCCGCAGCGCGCCGTCCCCGAGCCGCACGGACGGCAGCAGCGCGCGGGCCGCCACGATCCGCGCCCGCACCTCGGCCTCGTCGTCCGCCCAGCGCGCCGCGAAGGCCTCCGGGTCGTCGTCGTGCGCGAGCCGGCGCCGGACGACCTCGACCCGCTGGTCCGGCTCGCGGGACGCGGCGACCTCGACGGTCAGCCCGAACCGGTCCAGCAACTGCGGCCGCAGCTCGCCCTCTTCGGGGTTCATCGTGCCCACGAGCAGGAACCGCGCCGCGTGCCGTACGGAGACGCCCTCGCGCTCGACGTAGGAGGCGCCCATCGCCGCCGCGTCGAGCAGCAGGTCGACCAGGTGGTCGTGCAGGAGGTTGACCTCGTCCACGTAGAGGATGCCGCGGTGCGCGTCGGCCAGCAGGCCCGGCTCGAAGGCCTTGACGCCCTCGGACAAGGCCCGCTCGATGTCCAGGGCGCCGACCAGCCGGTCCTCGGAGGCGCCGACGGGCAGCTCGACCATACGGGCCGGGCGAGTCGTGGACGCCTCCACCTCGTGCGGCCCGTCGGGGCACGCCGGGTCGGGGGCGGCCGGATCGCAGGAGAACCGGCAGCCGGTGACCACGTCGACCGGGGGCAGCAGCGCCGAAAGGGCGCGCACCGCCGTCGACTTGGCGGTGCCCTTCTCACCGCGGACGAGCACACCGCCGACGGCCGGGGACACGGCGTTCAGCAGCAGCGCGAGCCGCAGATCGTCCTGGCCGACCACCGCCGTGAACGGGAACGGGGTACTCACTGGTCGTCGCCCTCCAAGTCGCCTTCGAGCTCCAGATAGGTGGTGCGCAGCCGCTCCAGCGTCTGCGCGTCCGGCTCGGCCCACAGACCGCGGTCGGCCGCCTCAAGCAGCCGCTCGGTGATCCCCCGCAGTGCCCAGGGGTTGGACTTCTTCATGAAGTCCCGGTTCTCCGCGTCGAAGACGTACTCCGCGCTGAGCTTCTCGTACATCCAGTCGTCCACGACCCCGGCCGTCGCGTCGTACCCGAAGAGGTAGTCCACGGTCGCCGCCATCTCGAAGGCGCCCTTGTAGCCGTGCCGCCGCATCGCCGCCATCCAGCGGGGGTTGACCACCCGGGCGCGGAACACCCGGTGCGTCTCCTCGCCGAGCGTGCGGGTCTTCACCTGGTCGGGCACCGCCGAGTCACCGACGTACGCCTCCGGGCTGGTGCCCGTCAGATGGCGGACCATCGCGACCATGCCGCCGTGGTACTGGAAGTAGTCGTCGGCGTCGACGAGGTCGTGCTCGCGGGTGTCGACGTTCTTCGCCGCGACCGCGATCCGCTTGAACGCCGTCTCCATGTCGCCGCGCGCCGCCCGCCCGTCGAGCCCGCGCCCGTACGCGTAACCGCCCCACACCGCGTACACCTCGGCGAGGTCGGCGTCCGAGCGCCAGTTGCGGGCGTCGATCAGCGGCAGCAGCCCGGCGCCGTACGCGCCCGGCTTGGAGCCGAAGATGCGGGCGGTCGCGCGCCGCCGGTCACCGTGCTCGGCGGTGTCCTCGTCGGCGTGCCGGCGCACGAAGTTGCGGTCGGCGGGCTCGTCCAGCTCCGCCACCGTGCGCACCGCGTCGTCGATCAGCCCGACCACGTGCGGGAACGCGTCCCGGAAGAAGCCCGAGATACGGACCGTGACGTCGATGCGGGGGCGGCCCAGCTCGTCCAGCGGGACCACTTCGAAGCCGGTCACGCGCCGTGACGCGTCGTCCCACACCGGACGGCAGCCGAGCAGCGCGAGAATCTCCGCGATGTCGTCGCCCTGCGTGCGCATCGCGGAGGTGCCCCACACCGTCAGCCCGACGGACGTCGGGTAGTCGCCGGTGTCCTGGAGGTAGCGCTGCACGAGCGAGTCCGCGAGCGACTGGCCGACCTCCCAACTCAGCCGGGACGGAATGGCCTTGGGGTCGACCGAGTAGAAGTTCCGGCCGGTCGGCAGCACGTTGACCAGGCCGCGCGTCGGCGAACCCGACGGACCCGCCGGGACGTAACCGCCGTCCAGCGCCTTGAGGATGTGCCCGATCTCGTCCGTGGTGCGGGCGAGCCGCGGCACGACCTCGCGGCAGGCGAACTCCAGCACCGCGACGGCGTCCGGGAGTTCGGTGCCCAGCACCTCGCGCACGAGCGCCGGCACGGCCGCCGTGTCCCAGCCGCGCTCCTCCATGCCGAGCGCCGCCCGGCGGCACAACTGCTCCAGCAGGTCGATCGCGTCGGCCGCCGTCCGGTTCGGGCCCCCGACCAGGTCGCTCAGCTCGGCGGGCACCTTCACCGGGGCGCCCGGCTCGGCCAGCAACTCCTTCTCCACCAGGCCGAAATGCTCCGCGAGCGCGGCCCGCAGACCGGGCAGCGCGTTCGCCGCGCCGCCCCACACCTGGGAGGCGCGCAGCACGGCCAGCACCAGGTTCACCCGCGGTTCGGCCTCCGGGCCGCCGCCCAGGATGTGCAGGCCGTCACGGATCTGCACGTCCTTGATCTCGCACAGATAGCCGTCGATGTGCATCACGAACTCGTCGAAGTCGCCGTCGTCCGGCTGCTCGTCCACATGCAGGTCGTGGTGGAGTTCCGCCGCCTTGACCAGCGTCCAGATCTGGGCGCGGACCGCGGGTGCCTTCGCCGGGTCGAGGTCGGAGACCAGCGCGTACTCGTCGAGGAGCTGCTCCAGCTTGGCGAGGTCCCCGTAGGTGTCCGCGCGGGCCATCGGCGGCACGAGGTGGTCGACCACGGTGGCGTGCCCGCGCCGCTTGGCCTGGGTGCCCTCGCCCGGGTCGTTGACGATGAACGGGTAAACCAGGGGGAGTTCGCCGAGGACGGCGTCGGGCGCGCAGCCGCCGCTGAGGCCGAGGCCCTTGCCGGGCAGCCACTCCATCGTGCCGTGCTTGCCCATGTGCACGACCGCGTCCGCGCCGAAGCTGTTCTCCAGCCAGCGGTAGGCGGCCAGGTAGTGGTGCGAGGGCGGCATGTCCGGGTCGTGGTAGATCGCGATCGGGTTCTCGCCGAAGCCGCGCGGCGGCTGGATCATCACGACGACGTTCCCGAACTCCAGGCACGCCAGCACGATGTCGTCGCCGTCGACGTAGAGCGAGCCCGGGGGTTCGCCCCACGCCTCCAGCATGCCGGCGCGCAGTTCGGGGTCGAGGGTGTCGAACCAGGCCCGGTAGTCGGCGAGCGGCACCCGCGCCGGAGCGGCGGCGAGCTGTTCCTCGGTCAGCCACTCCACGTCGTGGCCGCCGGCCGCGATGAGCCGGTGGATCAACTCGTCGCCGTTGTCGGGGTATTCGCTGACGCCGTAGCCCGCCTCGCGCAGCGCGTCCAGCACCCGCACCGCGGAGGCGGGGGTGTCGAGGCCGACCGCGTTGCCGACCCGGGAGTGCTTGGTGGGGTAGGCGGTGAAGACGATGCCGAGCTTTTTCTCCGCGTTCGGCTTGTGCTTCAGCAGGGCGTGCCGCAGGGCGATCCCGGCGACCCGCGCGGCCCGCTCCGGATCGGCCACGTACACCGGGACGTCGTCCGGGCCCTGCTCCTTGAAGGAGAACGGCACGGTGATCAGCCGGCCGTCGAACTCCGGGATCGCCACCTGCATCGCCGCGTCCATGGGGGACAGGGCGGCGTCGGAGGCCTCCCAGGCGCTCTTGGACGAGGTCAGGCACAGGCCCTGGAGGACGGGGATGTCGAGGTCGGCGAGCGCCCCGATGTCCCAGGCCTCCTCGTCGCCGCCCGCGGACGCCTGCGAGGCATGGGTGCCGCCCGCCGCGAGCACGGTGGCGACCAGCGCGTCGGCCCGCCCCAGGATCTCGTACAGCCCCGGGTCCGCGCCGCGCAGCGAACCGCAGTACACGGCGAGGGCGTTGGCGCCGCGCGCCTCGATCGCGTCGCACAGCGTGTCCACGAAGCCGGTGTTCCCGGACAGTTCGTGCGCCCGGTAGAACAGCACCCCCACCGTCGGCCGTCCCTCGACGTACGGGCGCTCGCCGTGGACCCCGAACTCGGCGGTCTTGTGCGGCTCTTCGAAGCCCTCGCCGGTCAGCAGCACGGTGTCGGACAGGAACCGGGCCAGCTCGGCGAGGTTGGCCGGGCCGCCCTCCACGAGATAGCGCAGCGCCTCCGCGACCACCCCGGCGGGCACCGAGGACTCGGCCATCAGCTCGGCGTCCGGCACGGACTCACCGCCGAGCAGCACGGTCGGGACGCCGGACGCATTCAGGAAGGCGAGCCCGTCCTCCCAGGCGCGCTTTCCGCCGAGGAGGCGTACGACGGCGAGGTCGGCGCCCTCGACCAGGGCGGGGAGTTCGTCCGTGACGTCCACCCGGGTCGGATTGCCGATCCGGTAGGCGGCGCCGGAGGCGCGGGCCGCCAGCAGATCCGTGTCGGCGGTCGACAACAACAACACTGTGCTCATGCGGGCGCTCCCGGTGGAATGAAAGGCAGTCCTTGTGGCGCGCCCGACTCGATGAGCCGCCACAGCGCGTCCGTGTCCGCGTGTTCCTCGATCAGATCGCCGAGCCGGTCGAGCTGCTCCTCGCGCAGCGCCGCGAACGACGTGTCGGCCGCCGGCACGAAGCGGCGGCCCGCGGCGGCGGCCACCTCGCGCAGGAAGGCCCGGCGGAAACCGTCCGACTCCAGCGAGCCGTGCCAGTGCGTGCCCCACACGGCACCGACCCGGCAGCCGTCCAGGAAGGGCTCCCCGCCGGTGACGTGGGCGACACCGTGATGGATCTCGTAGCCCTCGACGCTCTCGCCGAGGGCCTCGCCGGCCGGCCGGGCCAGCGTCTTCTCGCGGGCGAACCGCACGCGGACGGGGAGGAGTCCGAGCCCCTCGACCTGGCCGGCGCGTGATTCGACCTCGTCCTCGATGTGGTCCCCGAGGAGCTGGAAGCCCCCGCAGATCCCCAGCACCGGGCGGCCCTCGGCGGCCCGACGGGAGAGCGCGTCGGCGAGGCCCCGCTCGCGCAGCCACGCCAGCGCTTTCACCGTGCCCCGGGTGCCGGGTACGACGACCAGGTCCGCGTCGGCCAGTTCCTCGGCCCGGTCCACGAACCGCACGACGACGCCCGGTTCGGCGGCCAGCGCGTCCACGTCGGTGAAGTTGGACATGAGCGGGACCGCGCACACGGCGACCCGCAGGACGTCCGCGCCGGCGGGGGAGGAGACGGCCGACTCGCGGACGGTGCCGCGCAGCGACACCCGCAGCCCGTCCTCCTCGTCGATGCCCAGCCCGTGCCGGAAGGGCAGCACGCCGTAGGTGCGGCGGCCGGTGAGACCGCGCAGCATGTCGAGGCCGGGCTCCAGCAAACCGACGTCGCCGCGGAACTTGTTCACGATGAACCCGGCGACGAGCGCCTGGTCCTCGGGCGAGAGCAGGGCGACCGTGCCGAAGAAGGAGGCGAACACCCCGCCCCGGTCGATGTCGCCGACGACGAGCACGGGCAGCCCGGCGTTCCGCGCGACCCCCATGTTGACGATGTCGGTGCGCCGCAGATTGATCTCGGCCGGGCTGCCGGCCCCCTCACAGATCACCGCGTCATACGTGCCCCGCAACCGGTCCAGACAGTCGAGAACCGTCCCGAGCAGTGCCTCCCGGCCGCCCCCGCGCAGGTCACCGCCCGGCGGCGCGCCCTCCGAGGGCTCCTGGCCCGGTCTCCCGAAGAAGCCGCGGGCGCTCATCTCGCCGACCGGCCTGCCCAGCAGGACGACCTGGCTGGTGCGGTCGCCGCCCGGCTTGAGCAGCACCGGGTTCATCAGCGCGGCCGGCTCCACGCGGGCGGCCTGGGCCTGCATGGCCTGGGCGCGCCCGATCTCGGCACCCTCCCGGGTGACGAACGAGTTCAGGGACATGTTCTGCGCCTTGAACGGCGCGACCTTCACCCCCTGGCGCACCAGCCACCGGCAGATCCCGGCGGTCACCACGCTCTTGCCGGCGTCGGAGGTGGTCCCCGCGACCAGCAGTCCGCCGCTCATGCCGTACGCCCCCTTCGGACCGGCCGTGCGGCGGCCTTCGCCCCCGGCCTTCGGGACAGCAGGACGCGTCCGGCGACGCTGACGCCGAGCGCCAGCCAGCCGACGCGCCGGGACAGCCGTACGGCCCGCTCGATGTCCGCGACCCGCACCGCGCGCCCGTCCCCGTTGAGCACCGGCCGGTGTTCGACCCGGCCCGCGTACGAGAGGGTGCCGCCGAGCCGTACGCCGAGCGCGCCGGCGAAGGAGGCCTCCACCGGACCGGCGTTGGGGCTCGGGTGCTTGCGGGCGTCGGCGCGCCAGGCCCGTACGGCACCGCGCGGGTCGCCGCCGGCGACGGCCGCGAGGACGGCGGTCAGCCGGGCCCCCGGCCAGCCCGCGAGGTCGTCGAGCCGGGCGGAGGCCCAGCCGTAGCGGCGGTGGCGGGGGGACTTGTGGCCGACCATCGCGTCGAGCGTGTTCACGGCGCGGAAGGCGACGAGGCCGGGCACCCCGGCGGCGGCGCCCCAGACCAGGGCGCCGACCACGGCGTCGGAGGTGTTCTCGGCGACGGACTCGACCACCGCGCGGGCGACGCCGTCGGCGTCCAGCGCCTGCGGGTCGCGCCCGCACAGACGCGGCAGGCGCTCCTGGGCGACGTCGAGATCACCGGCCGCGAGCGCGCCGCCGATCGCGCGCGCCTCACGGCCGAGCGAGGTCCCGCCGACGACGGCCCAGGTGGCGGCGGCGGTCAGCGCGACGGAAGCGGTCCCCGAGGGGCGCACGCAGCGGCCGGCGAGCGCGGCGATCCCGGCGGCGCCGCCTACGCAGACGAGGGTGTGCAGCGTGCCCCACCCGCGGTGGTCACGCCACAGGGTCCGCTCCACGGCCGTGGCCGCCCGCCCGAACGCGGCGACCGGATGCCCTCGGCGGGGATCGCCGAGCAGCAGGTCGCCCAGGAGGCCGGCGGCGGCGCCGTACGCGAAGACGCGATCGGCCCGCACGGGGTCAGCCGGCCGTGGGGGTCGGCAGAACTCTCTGGCACAACAGGTCCGGCAACGGGCAGCCGCGCATGGCGATATGTCCTCACTCAGGGTGTCCGCGCCCTGGTTCGACGAGACCGGCGGCGAGAGTTCCTGGCTTCCCGGGAAGTTTCCTCCCCGGTGACAGTGGCGGGACCGCGCCGGATTCGCACCGGCTTCCTCACCTGCCGCCGTACTTGGCCCGGGCAGTCCACCACGCGGTGAGAACGGCCGTCAACTTGCTGTTGACCTGCGGAGGGAGAGTGTGCGAAGCCCCACACGACGGTGGGGTGCGGGACGGAGATCCGTCCCGCACCCCACCGTGAAGTGCTGCCCGACAACGGCCCGTTCGGGGCTGTTCGTCCCGGGTTACTTGCTCATGATGAGCGAGATGCCGTACGCGACCGCCGCGGCGCAGGCCGCGAAGCAGACGTAGGCGCCGGTGGCCGCCGCGACGGCGGAGCCGCCCTGGGCGGACTCCTTCTTGGCGAGGCCCGCGACACCGAGGGTGAAGAGGCCGACGAGGAGCACGGTGGCCCCGAGGCTGACGCCGAACACGGACCCGAGGGCCGACCAGTCGATGTGCATGCTGTTTCTTCCTTCGGTTCTCAGGCCACGCGGGACGGCGCCGGCGGGGTCGCCGCGGGCTCGGCGGGAGCGGGGATGGTGGCCGTGAGGTCCTCGGTCACGGTGCCGGCCGGGGGCGGGGTGACGGCGGCGATGGCCGTGGTGACCACGCCGACGGGCTCCTCGGCGTTCACGTTGGTGTGGTCGATGACCTCGCGGCGCGAGCGGCGCCAGATCGCGAAGCTGGAGCCGACCAGGAAGACGGCGACGAGCGTGGTGCCCCAGGCGCCGAATCCGGTGACCCACTCGGCGAGCGCGCCGACCAGGGCGGCGGCGGGCAGCGTGAGGGCCCAGGCGACGAACATCCGGGTGGCGGTGGACCAGCGGACCACACCGCCCTTGCGGCCGAGGCCGGCGCCCATCACGGAGCCGGAGACCGCGTGCGTGGTGGAGAGGGAGAAGCCGATGTGCGAGGAGGCCAGGATGACGGTCGCGGCGCTGGTCTGGGCGGCGAAGCCCTGCTGCGGCTGGAGGTCGGTGAGGCCCTTGCCCATGGTGCGGATGATGCGCCAGCCGCCCAAATAGGTGCCGAGCGCGATCGCGAGACCGGCGGAGAGGATGACCCAGACCGGCGGGTCGGAGTCGGGCGCGACGGCGCCGCCGGCGACCAGGGCCAGGGTGATGATGCCCATCGTCTTCTGGGCGTCGTTGGTGCCGTGGGCCAGCGAGACCAGGCCCGCGGAGGCTATCTGCCCGGCGCGGTACCCCTTCTCGGTGGCCTTGCCGCCGGCGTTCTTGCCGAGCCGGTACGACAGCCGGGTGGCGAGCATCGCGGCCAGGCCGGCCACGATCGGGGCGGCGACGGCGGGCAGCAGCACCTTGCCGACCAGGACGTCCCCGTGCACCGCGCCGGTGCCGGCCGAGGCGATGGTGGCGCCGACCAGACCGCCCATCAGGGCGTGCGAGGAGCTGGACGGGAGTCCGACGAGCCATGTCACCAGGTTCCAGAGGATCGCGCCCACCAGGGCGGCGAAGATCACTTCTGGCTGGATGCCGGACTCGTCGACGAGGCCTTTGGAGATCGTGTTGGCGACCTCCACCGAGAGGAAGGCGCCGACAAGGTTCAGCACGGCGGACATGGCCACCGCGACCTTGGGCTTGAGCGCGCCGGTCGAGATGGTGGTGGCCATCGCGTTGGCGGTGTCGTGGAAACCGTTCGTGAAATCGAACACGAGAGCGGTGACGATCACGATTCCGAGGAGGAGCGTGATGTGTTCCATTTACCCAGGCTTCTGTTGGACGTCAGTGGCAGGTGGACCGTAGGCAACCTGGATGAACGGAAGATGAACTGAGCCGGGCTTTGTGGTGTCCCGAACGGCGTATCCGGATTCCGCTTGTGCCGAGGGGGAGAGGACGGGGTTCGAACGGAGCCGGAATACCGGGCTCCGGTACGGGTCGCCGGGGGTGCGCGGACCGGGCGGGGCCGGGCGCGGGGCCGGAGAGGAGATCCTGGTCACTCCAGAGCGAAGAACCTGGTCAGCCGGGGGTCACCGGGGGTCCCTGGCTCGCCCGAAGGGCGTCCGCGCCCGGTGAGTCGGCGCCGCCGCCTGACAGGATCGGGGTCACGTCCGGGCCGGCTGGTGCCGATGCCGCCGGTGGGACGGGAGGCGCGGGCGGGGCGATCGGGTGGGCGGAACGGCGGACGGGACGGTCGGAGGATCTCCACATGACGGACGAGAACGAGGGTCGGGGGCGGGGCGTGCGGGGCGTGCGGGGCGCGGAGAGTCAGGGCGAGGACGCCGGCCAGGGCCAGGGCCAGGGCGAGGGCGCGGGGGCGGGCGGGGGTGACAGGGGTGCCGGGGTGGCCGCCGGGGGCGCGGGCGTCGCGGCGGCCTGGGACGAGCTGGTCGCGACCGCCCGGCGTACCGTCACCGACGGGCTCGTCGTCGGGACCTCCGGGAACGTGTCCGTCCGCGTCGGGGACGTCATCCTGGTCACCCCCACGGGGGTGCCCTATGACCGGCTGACGCCCTCGGACGCGGTCGGGGTCGGCCTCGACGGCCGGCAGGTACTCGGATCGCTGCGTCCGACCAGCGAACTGCCGATGCACCTCGCCCTCCACCGCGAGACCGACGCCCGGGCCGTCGTCCACACCCACGCCGCCCACGCCACGGCGGTCTCGGCCCTCGTCGCCGAACTGCCGCTGATCCACTACATGGCCGGTGCCCTCGGCGGCCCGGTCCGCGTCGCCCCCTACGCCACCTACGGCACCCCCGAACTGGCCGCGAACGTGCTCCGGGCGCTCGACGGCCGTACCGCCTGCCTCCTCCAGAACCACGGCACCCTCGCCCACGGGGCCTCCCTGGACCAGACGTACGACCGCACGGCCCAACTGGAGTGGATGTGCCGCGTCTGGCTCCTGTCCTCCTCGGTCCCCGGCCTGCCCCCTCACCTGCTGTCCCCCGCCCAGCTCCGGGAGGCGGGGGACCGCTTGGCGGGTTACGGGCAGCGGGGGGACGGACCGAGGGGCCAGGGGGCAGCCGGGGACGGGCTGCTGGGCTAAGGGGCAGCCGGGGCGGGCCGAGGCGCCAGGGGGCAGCCGGGGACGGGCCGACTCCCTCATCGCACGGCCCACTCCCACTGGCCGATGGCGGACTCCGCCGGGACACTGGTCGGGTGCGCACCCTAAGAGCCGCGGCAGCGGCCGTCACCGCCGCCACAGCCGCCGGCGCGGCCTCCGTGGCGGCGGGCCGGTTCGCCAGCGACGCCGCGCTGAAGACGCGTCCCGGCAAGCCCCTGCCCACCGAACCCCGGCTCACCGTGCACGCCACGACGGCGGGCGGGATCACCCTGACCCGGGCGCTCGCCTCACGGCGCCCCGGCACCTACGGCCTCGCCGCCGACGGCACCCACGCCGTCGTCGGCCCGGTCCAGGACGACACCCCCCACACCGCCGACACCGTCGTCCGCCGGCTGGAGAGCGTCAGCCACGGCTCCCTGGAACCCGGCGACAAGGTCTGGCTCGTACCGAACCTGTACGTGGGCGATCCGGGGTCCGCCCTCGGCCTGGAGCACGCCGACGTCGACGTACCCGGTGAACTCGGGGCGCTGCCCGCCTGGTTCGTGCCCGCCGTGCGCGACACCTGGGTCATCACCGTGCACGGCCTCGGCGCCACCCGGGAACACCCGCTGAACGTCATGCGGTTCCTGCACCAGCGGCAGCTGCCCGTGCTCGACCTCGCCTACCGCGGCGATCTGGGCGCGCCGCGCTCCCCGGACGGGCTGAACCACCTCGGCGAGACCGAGTGGCGGGATCTCGACGCGGCGATTCGGTACGCCGTGCGGTACGGCGCCCGGCGGGTCATCCTCTACGGCTGGTCCACCGGGGCCACGATGGCGCTGCGTGCCGCCGCCCATTCCGCGCTCCGTGAGCGGATCTCCGGGCTGATCCTGGACTCGCCGGTTCTCGACTGGGAGGCCACGCTGCGGGCACTGGCCGGGGCCCGTCACATGCCCGGCTTTCTGCTTCCGCTGGCCGTGCGGGCCGCGCAGGGGCGTACCGGGGTACGGGGGGATCGCATCGCCAGTGCGGCGGAGCCGGGACGGCTTTCCGTGCCCACGCTGCTCGTGCACGGGCCGGATGACGCCATCGCGCCGTGGGGGGCCTCGCGTCGTCTCGCCGCCGGCCGGACCGACCTTGTCACGCTGCTTGCCGTTCCGGAGGCGCCGCATGCGGCCATGTGGAACGCGGATCCGGGCGCCTATGAGGAGGCGCTCCGGCGGTTCCTCACTCCGCTGCTTTAGCCCTCCGGGGGGCGAGGGGGGCTCGGGGTTTCTGGGCTTCGCCCTTGACCCTGCGCTTGGTGGGTTGTTCTGCTGCGGCGTGGTGGGGGCTGGGCGCGCAGTTCCCCGCGCCCCTGGGCTCGGGCTTCGCCCTGGCCCTTCTCCGGGTGGTTCGTTCGCTGCGGTGTGGTGGGGGCTGGGCGCGCAGTTCCCCGTGCCCCTGGGGTCGGGCTTCGCCCTGGCCCTTCTCCGCGTGAACGGTGTTCTCGGGGCTCTTCCGGTTTGGGGGCGGGGAACTCCTCGGGGCGGGGTTTCCGGGGTGGCGGGCGCCTTGGTGGACGTGGTGGGGGAGTGCGCCCGGCGGGCCGGGGGGCATTCCGTTTGGGTTTTCGGACCGTCAACCGGAAGACTGCACCCGTGACGTCCCGTAACCCGCGCGACTCCAGGCTCCGACTCGTCAGCCCGCGGCCCCTCGCGGCCGCTCCCCGAGCGGTGACCCAGCGCCGCACACCCCGCCCCGCACCGCGCCCCCCGGAGGGCACACCGCCGCCCGCGGAACTCGCCCGGATGGCACGCACCGGCCTCTCCGACGCGGCCCGGGTCGCCCGCTGGGCCGACGCCGCGCTGGCCCCCGGGCGGGACGGCGCCACCCCCGACGGCAAGGGCGCCCTCTCCGACGCCACCGCCGAACGGGCCGCCGCCGAACTCGGGCTGACCCCGGATCAGGTCCGCGCGGACTGGGACACCGCCCGGCTGGCCGGCCTCATCGAGGTGCACGGCGACAGCGCCCGCCCCGGCTGGCGGCTGCGCGCCTGGAGCCGTGACGACAGTGCCGTACTGCGCGGCTGGGTGGCCCTCTTCGACGCCTGGTCCCTCGCCCATCCCGAGCCCACCGACCGGGAACCCGCCGCCGTCGCCGAGGTCGTCTCCGCGATGCCCCAGGTGCTCTCCTTCCTCCAGCTCTCCGCCGGGCCCGTCCCCGTGGAGCAGCTCCTCGATCTCCTCGAACAGCGCGTCACCGAACTGCGCACCGAGCGCTGCGAGGTCCCCTACGGACCCCGGCCCGAGCCCGCCCCGGACCCCGCCGAGATCCCGGACGCCCCGCTCGCCCCGCTCCTCGACTGGGCGCTGCGCGCGCTCGCCTCCGTCGGCGCGCTGACCTACGGCGACGGACAGGCCACCCTCACCCCGCTCGGCAACTGGGCGGTCTGGGTCAAGCTGGAGCAGATCTGCGTCGCCGCGCAGAGCCCCGCCGGGAACATCGAGCAGTCCGCCGAGGACATGCTCCGCGGCTGCGCCCAGCTCCGCCCCAACGCGGCCCGCGCCGAGTACCGCGCCTGGCTCGCCGCCCGCCCCGTCGGCAGCGCCGTCACCGAACTGCTCGCCGCCGCCCGCGGCGAGGACGCCCTCACCCGGGGCCTCGCCTTCGAGGCGCTGCGCGTGGTCGGCGCGCCCGCCGAGCCCGAGGTGCGTGCCGCGGCCGAGGAGGCGTGGCTGCGCCCCTACGCCCTGCTGTGGCTCGCCGAGCACGAGGGCCACGACCCCGAGGACGCGCACGAGGTGCTCACCCGCGCCGAGTCCACCTGGCTGTGGGTCGACACGGCCGCCGCCGTCGCCGACCACGGAGACGCGCCGCTCCTCGTCCGCCACCTGGAGTCCGCGGTGCAGCCCACCGTGCCCGGGCTGCTCGACGAGGTGCGCGCGGTCGGGCACCCCCGCACCGTGCAGGTGCTCGTCGCCCTCGCCGCCGCCCACCCCGACCCGGCCCTCGCCAAGGCCGTACGCCGGGCGGCCTTCCAGGTGCACACCGGCGGCAGCTGACCCCCGGCACCGGCCCCGGGGAGTCCCTCCGGCACCGGCTCCGGGGAGTTCCTCAGACGCCGGTCTCCGGGGCGTACGTGCCGAAGCTCCAGATGTTGCCCTCGATGTCCCGGGCCATGTAGTCCCGCGAGCCGTAGTCCTGGTCGGCCGGGGCCATCAGGATCTCCGCGCCGTGCTCCACCGCCCGCTGGTGGTGTGCGTCGACGTCGTCCACGACGACGTACACCCCGCACGGCCCCGCGTTCCTCATCGCCTCGTCGAAACGGCCGCCGCGGCCCTTGGAGCCGAGCATCACCGCGCCGTTGCCCTGCGCCAGCTCGGCGTGCAGCACCGAGCCGTCCTCGCCCTCGTAGACGGACAGCTCGGTGAAGCCGAAGGCCTCCGTGAGCTGCCTGATCGCCGCCCTCGCGTCCGCGTAGAGCAGGGAGGGGCAGATGCCCGGGCGTCCGCCGCCGCCGCTCGTACCAGCCATGCCGATCACTCCGTATCTCGTCGCCTCGCCGGAAATCTCGCCGGAAGCCTCGCCGGAAACCGTCCCGCCCGCGCGGCCCGGCTCACCGGAACGTGCTGCGCCGCCCGGCTCGCCGGAACGTGTTGCGTCGCCCGGCTCACCGGAACGTGTTGCACTGCGCCATGTCGCCGCTGCTGAAGCCCTGGTAGAACCACTGCTGCCGCTGCTGGGCGGAGCCGTGTGTCCAGGTCTCCGGGGTCACCCGGCCCTGGTACCGCTGCTGGATCCGGTCGTCGCCGACCGCTGCCGCCGCGTCCAGGCCGTCACGGATGTCGGCGTCCGTCAGCGAGGTCAGCAGCGGCTTGCCCGACGACGTGGACGGCGTGGTCGTCGCGTGCCGCGCCCACACCCCCGCGTAGCAGTCGGCCTGGAGTTCCGTCTTCACCGAGTTGCTGTTCGCGCCGGTCACGCCGTCCTGCGACTTGCCCAGCGTGCCCATCAGGTCCTGTACGTGATGCCCGTACTCGTGAGCCACCACGTACGCCTGCGCGAAGGGGCCGCCGCTGGAGCCGAACTTGGTGCGCAGCTCGTCGAAGAAGCCCAGGTCCAGATAGACCTTGCGGTCCCCGGGGCAGTAGAAGGGGCCCACGGCCGACGAGGCGGTGCCGCAGGCCGTGCCGACCCGGCCGCTGAAGAACACGGTGGGGGAGCGGGTGTAGGTGCCGCCCCGGCGCGCGAACTCCGTCGTCCAGTACGTCTGGATGCTGTTGACCACCGCGACGACGCGGCAGTCCTCCTGGGCGTTCGCGTCCCGGCCCGTCCGGCAGCTCTGCTGCACCTGCGCGAGGGACGAGGAGGTCACCGCGGGCTGGTCGTCGCCGGAGGACAGCCCGAGCTGGTCCGGTCCGACCCCGAAGAACAGGCCCAGGAGCAGGGCGATCAGGCCCGCGAGACCGCCGCCGACGGTCGCCCGGCCGCCGGGGATCCGACTGCCGCGCACATCCTGGACCTCGGACGTGTCCAGGTCCGCGTCGTCGTCGAACTGCATGGACGCACCGCCCTCTGCCGTACCCCGGCCTTGGCCCTGCCTCGGTCGCTCGCTCCGTGGCGCCATCCTCGTACGCCCCCGGCCCCGCGGCCCCGGCCGGAGGTCCGAACGGGCGACGGGGGCAACTACGGGCCGGCTACGGGCCGGCTGCGGGACAGCCGCGGGGCCTGGGTCACAGCGCCGGAGGCCCGCGCACCGGAAAAGTGCTTGCACGGCCCCGTTAGACTTGTCCCATGGCCTTTCTCCTCGCGCATTAGACGGCGGGAACGTCCTCAGCCGTCCACCCGCCAACCTTCCGCCCTGGAGTCTGTCCGTGATCTCCGCCTCCGGTATCGAGCTGCGCGCCGGCGCCCGCATCCTCATCGAGTCCGCCACCTTCCGCATCACGAAGGGCGACCGCATCGGCCTCGTGGGCCGCAACGGCGCGGGCAAGACGACCCTCACCAAGGTCCTCGCCGGTGAGGGCCAGCCCGCCGCCGGCACCGTCACCCGCTCCGGTGAGGTCGGCTATCTGCCCCAGGACCCGCGCACCGGCGACCTCGACGTCCTCGCCCGCGACCGCGTCCTGTCCGCCCGCGGCCTGGACGTCCTGATCCGCAAGATGCGCGAGAACGAACAGCGCATCGCGAACGGCTCGGGCGCCACCCGCGAGAAGGCCCTGCGGCAGTACGAGCGCCAGGAGACCGAGTTCCTCACCAAGGGCGGCTACTCCGCCGAGGCCGAGGCCGCCACCATCGCCGCCGCGCTCAACCTGCCCGACCGGGTGCTCGGCCAGCCCCTGCACACGCTCTCCGGCGGTCAGCGCCGCCGTATCGAGCTGGCCAGGATTCTCTTCTCGGACGCCGACACGCTGCTCCTGGACGAGCCGACGAACCACCTGGACGCCGACTCGATCGTCTGGCTGCGCGACTACCTGAAGACCTACCGCGGCGGCTTCATCGTGATCTCCCACGACGTCGACCTCGTGGAGACGGTCGTCAACAAGGTCTTCTACCTGGACGCCAACCGCTCCACCATCGACGTCTACAACATGGGCTGGAAGCTCTACCAGCAGCAGCGCGAGGCCGACGAGAAGCGCCGCAAGCGCGAGCGGCAGAACGCCGAGAAGAAGGCCGCCGCCCTCAACTCGCAGGCCGACAAGATGCGCGCCAAGGCCACCAAGACCGTGGCCGCGCAGAACATGGCCAAGCGCGCCGACAAGCTCCTCGCGGGACTGGAGGCCGTCCGCGTCTCCGACAAGGTCGCCAAGCTGCGCTTCCCCGAGCCCGCCCCCTGCGGCAAGACCCCGCTCATGGCGGAGGGCCTGTCGAAGTCGTACGGCTCGCTGGAGATCTTCACCGACGTCGACCTGGCCATCGACAAGGGCTCCCGCGTCGTCATCCTCGGCCTCAACGGCGCCGGCAAGACCACCCTGCTGCGGCTGCTCGGCGGCGCCGAGAAGCCCGACACCGGGCAGGTCATCGAGGGCCACGGCCTCAAGCTCGGCTACTACGCGCAGGAGCACGAGACCCTCGACCCCGAGCGCACGGTCCTGGAGAACATGCGCTCCGCCGCCCCCGACCTGGACCTGGTCGAGGTCCGCAAGACGCTCGGTTCCTTCCTGTTCTCCGGCGACGACGTCGACAAGCCGGCCGGGGTGCTCTCCGGCGGCGAGAAGACCCGGCTCGCGCTCGCCACCCTCGTCGTCTCCTCCGCCAACGTCCTGCTGCTCGACGAGCCGACGAACAACCTCGACCCCGCCAGCCGCGAGGAGATCCTCGGCGCGCTGCGCACCTACAAGGGCGCCGTCGTGCTCGTCACCCACGACGAGGGCGCCGTCGAGGCGCTCCAGCCGGAGCGGATCATCCTGCTGCCGGACGGTGTCGAGGACCTGTGGGGCGCCGACTACGCCGACCTGGTCGCCCTCGCCTGAGCCCGCCGCGCGAGCCCCGGAAAGGGCCCGCGCCACGAGATCGAATGACTGATCCACCGCGTATGGATCATTCGGCCGATCCGTGATCCATCATCTGTGTGAGATCTCCTCGTACCGAGGTGTGTCCTACACGGATTTTCCGGCCGAGCCCTTGAGAACACGGGGCTCGGCCGTTTCGCGTCGCTGACCAGGCACTTCGCGGAAGTACCCGTTCGGCGGTATCGACGGCGCCAGCCGGAACCACTGATTCCACTCGTGGGGACGGACTCCTGTCGTCAAAACCGTGTCCTACGGACCTTGCCGAATGGGTGGCCATGACGCCCGGAAGGGGTGATCATGAGAGTCCAGAGCGCACTTCCCATGAGGAGGCACGGGTGGCCGAGACTCTGAAGAAGGGCAGCCGGGTGACCGGCGCCGCGCGTGACAAGCTCGCGGCAGACCTGAAGAAGAAGTACGACTCCGGTGCGAGCATCCGAGCGCTGGCCGAAGAGACCGGCCGTTCGTATGGCTTCGTGCACCGGATGCTCAGCGAGTCGGGCGTCACGCTCCGAGGGCGTGGCGGAGCGACGCGGGGCAAGAAGGCCGCGTCGGCCTGAGGCCGGGCGTCCCCATCGGCTTCGGTGGTGGCCACCCGGTCGGTCGGGCGACCGGCCGGGTGGTTACTGTGCAGTCACTTAGGTGTGCCCTCGTGCTTCACGGGGTGCACACCTGATCCGACCGCACCCACCGGAGGCGCCCCATGGCTTCGCTCGACCAGGAACTCGAACCGGTACTCGACAAGGACGGCGTACGGCTCACCGTCGACGACGCGATCGCCACGGTGACCCTGACCAACCCGGCCAAGCGCAACGCCCAGAGTCCCGCTCTGTGGCGGGCGTTGACGCAGGCCGGCCGGTCGCTGCCGGGCTCCGTCCGCGTGGTCGTGCTGCGCGCAGAGGGCCAGTCCTTCTCCGCGGGGCTCGACCGGCAGGCGTTCACGCCCGAGGGCTTCGACGGCGAGCCGTCGTTCATCGACCTCGCGCGTGGTTCCGACGCCGAGCTGGACGTGACCATCGCCGAGTACCAGGAGGCGTTCACCTGGTGGCGGCGCAGCGACATCGTGACCGTCGCCGCCGTGCGGGGGCATGCCATCGGCGCCGGGTTCCAGCTCGCGCTCGCCTGTGACCTGCGCGTCGTCGCCGACGACGTGCAGTTCGCCATGCGCGAGACCAGCCTCGGCCTGGTGCCCGACCTCACCGGCACCCACCCGCTGGTGGGCCTCGTCGGCTACGCCCGCGCCCTGGAGATCTGCGCCACCGGCCGCTTCGTCCTCGCGGAGGAGGCCGAGCGCACCGGACTCGCCAACCTCGCGGTGCCCGCCGCCCAGCTCGACGACGCCGTCCGCGACCTCACCGCGGCACTGCTGGCCGCCCCGCGCCACGCGGTGATCGAGACCAAGGCCCTGCTGCGCGGCGCCACCGAGCGCTCCTACGAGGACCAGCGCACCGCCGAGCGAGCCTCCCAGGCCCGCCGCCTCCGCGACCTCGCCGGCATCGGCGACTGACCGACTCCGGCGGGGCGTGCCCGTACGATCGGCCGCCGTTGCGTCCGTGCGGGGCACCCGCCCGTGCCGCCGTGCGCCCGTACGGTGGGCCGCCCTCGCGCCCGTACGGTCCTGCCGTTCCGCCCGTCGGCGTACCCCTTCGCGAAGTGACGGCTCCTTCGAGTGGCCGTTCCTCGGAGTGACGGCTTCTCGGAGTGACGGTGTGTGTCGGGCGGCAGCGAAGGTGTGCGCGGCGGCGGTGACGACGGTGGGTGCCGGGCGGTGACGACCACCGTCCGGCGCACCCGGCGCGTACCGCCTCAGCCGACGGCGGTCACCAGCACGGCCACGGACGGGGTGTCCCGGGCGGCCTCCGCGACCGCCGTCCTGACCGCGCGCGCCACGTCCACCGCCCGGCCGTCCGAGGAAACCGCGAGTTCCACCCGGACGTGACGGCGGGGCACGGCGGCGTCCGAGCCGTCGGGCGTCGAGATGTCCACCGAACGGCCCAGCGCGTCCGTCAGCCGGGCCACCCCCGGAACGGCCCGGACGACCGCCGCGATCCGCGCCTCCTCGGGGTCCTTCGGCTCCTTCGCCTCCCTCGGCTCCTTGGTCCCCTCCGCGTCTCCGGCCCCTTGGGCACCTTCGGGACCGGCGGCCTCGCCTACGTCGTTCACCCGTCCGGCGGATGGCTCCGTGCCCTCTTTCGGCGTAACCGCCGACGACTCCGTCAGCAGGTCCGTCACCTGGAGGTCCACCTCCGACACCTCAAGGCCCAGCCGGTGCGCGGCGGCCTCCGACAGGGCGAGCCGCAGCCGGTCCGCGGTCGCCGGCAGCGAGTCACCGCCCAGCGCCGTGAGACCGGCCGCCGCCCCGAACTCCGCCGTGACCCGCAGCGGACCGGGCGCGAGGGCGCTCGGCGGAGCCGGTACCGCCGGGGCGTACGGGCCGTCCGGGTCGGCGAGCGCGATCCGCAGCCTGCCCAGCCGCACGCCCGGCACCCCGGCCGCCGCCCGCCGCAGCACCTGCTCCGCCGCGTCCTCCGTGATCCACGCGCCATCGCGCGCAAGGCCCAGCGGCAGCAGCCTGCCGAGCCCGAGCTGCTGCCTTACCACTTGCGTCCACCGGTCCGCCGTCATTGCTCCAGCCTGCCCCATCAGCGGGCGCGCGACCGCGCGACCCGACCTACTGTGAAAACAGGGAGGACGACCGAAAGGGACGTACGGCAATGACCGATATGACCGAGCGGAACCGGACGGACAGCCCCGACACCGACAAGGGCGGCGGCAGGACCACCAAGCGTGGCGGCGGAAACCCCGCCACGCGCGGGCGGACCACCATCGCCGACGGCGTCGTGGAGAAGATCGCCGGACTCGCCGCGCGCGATGTCGTCGGTGTCCACGCCATGGGCAGCGGGATGAGCCGCACCTTCGGCGCGGTACGCGACAAGGTGCCCGGCGCCGGCAGCGGCAAGTCCGTGACCCGGGGTGTGAAGGCCGAGGTCGGCGAGGTGCAGACGGCCCTCGACCTGGAGATCGTCGTCGACTACGGCGTCTCCATCTCCGACGTGGCACGCGATGTGCGCGAGAACGTCGTCGCGGCCGTCGAGCGCATGACCGGCCTCGAAGTCGTCGAGGTCAACATCGCGGTGAGCGATGTGAAGCTGCCCGACGAAGAGGACGACGAACCGGAGTCACGTCTCCAGTGACTTCCGGGCCCCCGCCACGCCCCGGACCACCGGCCGGCCACCGCGCCCCGCGTGAGGACACGGCCGCCGAACCCCCAAGGAGCGCACCATGAGCTTGGCCGTTGTCGGCATGATCGCCGGAATGGCGCTGGCCTTCGCCGGCTACTTCGGCGGATTCGGCGCCTTCGTCCTGGTGGCCGCGCTGGGCGCCGTCGGGTTCTTCGTCGGACGGTTCCTGGAAGGGGACCTCGACGTGGGGGACCTGTTCCGCACGCGTGACGACCGGCGGCGGTGACCCGTGCCAGGTCATGTCGACCGGCTCGGTGAGGCCAGGCCGGACGCGACGACCGTGGTGGCGCCCGAACGGGGCGCCACCCGGATCGCCGACCGGGTCGTCGCGAAGATCGCCTCGCGGGCGGCGCGCGAGGCCCTGCCCCCGCTGCCCGACGACGCGGTGCCCCCGCACGCGACGGTCGTCGTCCGACGGCAGTCCTCCGGCGCCGGAGGACCAGGGGAGCACCCCACCCACAGCGCCCACGTCCGGGTCAGCGTCGAACTCGGCTACCCCTCGGACATCGGCGGCCAGTGCAACGCCGTGCGTCGCCAGGTCGCCCAGCGGGTAGAGGCGTTGGCGGGAATGGAAGTGCCGGAGGTGGCCGTCCAGGTGGAACGGCTGCACCTGGCGCACGGGCCAGGCTCGGTGAAGGGGAGGACGCGATGAGCGAGCCCCAGGGCTCCGAGAGCACCAGGAAACTGCCCGTACTGGAGAAGACGGACGACCCCGGCACGCTCGGGCAGTCCTCCTCGGCGGCGGCCTACGAACCGCTGCGTCCAGGGGACGGCGGGGACGATGGCGGCGGCGAGGACGGCCGCCAGGGCCGCTTCTGGTCCGCGCGCCGCGTCCCGGCCTGCGTCCTCGCGGTGCTGCTCCTGGTGATCGCCGGGTTCTTCCTCTACGACATCGCGGCCGTCCGGGCCGGGCACTCCGCCATGCAGTGGCGCAAGACGCTCGCCCGGGAACTCGCCGAACGCCCCCTCGACGACACCGCCGTCCTGGTGGGCGCGGGCGTCGCCGCCGCCCTCGGACTGTGGCTGCTGCTCCTCGCGCTCACCCCCGGACTGCGCGACGTACTGCCCATGCGGCGCACCCACCGCGACGTGCGGGCCGGACTGCACCGGGCCGCCGCCGCGACCGCCCTGCGCGACCGGGCCATGGAGGTCGCCGGCGTCCAGTCGGCGCGCGTGCGGGTCAAACGCCGGAAGGTCGACGTCCGCGCGGTGTCCCACTTCCGTGAACTCGACGACGTCCGCGCCGACTTGGACACCACGCTCACCGACGGCATCCAGGGACTGGGACTGTCCCGCTCACCGGGCCTCTCGGTGCGGGTCGCCCGTCCCGGACGGAAGGGGTGAGGTCCGTGCGCCGGACCGTCAACCGCGTACTGATCGGGCTGGCCGGACTCGTGCTGCTCGCCCTCGGCGGCTCCGTCCTCGCCATCGGGCTCGGCGCCAAGCCGCCCTCCTGGTGGATCCACGACGGACGACACGACGTGCTCCTCAGCACCGCCGAGCGGACCAAGTGGCGCGAGCACGGCTGGTGGTGGCCCGTCGTCATCGCCGCCCTCGCCGTCCTCGTGCTGCTCGCCCTGTGGTGGCTGGTCGCCGACCTGCGGCGGCGCCGTCTCGCCGAGGTGCTGGTCGACACCGGCGACGGTGAGGGCGCCCTGCTGCGCGGGCGGGCCCTGGAAGGCGTGCTTGCCGCCGAGGCCGGCACCCTGCCCGGCGTCGACACGGCACGCGTCCACCTGACCGGCCGCCGCTCCCGGCCCGAGGCGCACGTACGGCTCCTGCTGGAACCGCACGTCGACCCCGGGCAGGCCCTGGACCAGCTCACCGGGGAGGCCCTCGCGCACGCCCGGAACTCGGCGGGGCTCGCCGCGCTCCCGGCGGAGGTACGGCTGCGCGGCGTCAAACACCGCGCGGAACGCGTCACTTGAGGTGGCGCCGACCGTGGACGGGCCGGGCCGCCTGAGGTGGAGCTGACCGTCGCGGGCGGGTCGCCTGAGGTGAAGCTGACCGTCGCGGGCGGGTCACCCGAGGTGGCGCTGACCTCGGGCAGCCCGGCCTTCCGATTGGTGCTGACCGTGGGCGGGCCGGTCATCCGAGAGGTAGCCCCCGGTCAGAAGCCGCTGCGCATCCCGCCGTCGACCGGCACCATGATGCCGGTCAGATACGAGGCGGCGGGGGAGAGCAGGAACGCGGCCGTGCGGCCGAACTCCTCCGGGGTGCCGTAGCGGCGCAGCGGGATACGGGACTCGTTGGCCGCCCGGGTGGCCTCCGGGTCGGCCGACAGGCCGTCCAGCTCACGGACCCGGCCCGTCTCGATGCGCGACGGCAGCAGCCCCACCACCCGGATGCCGCGCGGGCCCACCTCGTCCGCGAGGGACTTGGCGAAACCGGCGAGCCCCGGCCGCAGCCCGTTGGAGATGGTGAGCCCGCCGATCGGCTCGTACACCGACCCGGAGAGCACGAAGCCGATCGCCCCGCCGTCGCCGAGTTCCGCCGCGGCGGCGCGGGCCAGCCGGACGGCGCCCAGGAAGACCGACTCGAAGGCGGCCGTCCACTGCTCGTCGGTGTTGTCCGCGGCGAAGCCGGGCGGCGGTCCGCCCACGCTGATCAGGATGCCGTCGAAGCCGCCGAACCGCTCCCGGGCCGCCGCGATCAGCCGGGCCGGGGTGCCGGGGTCGGCGTTGTCGGCCTCGACCCCGGCCGCGTTCGGGCCGAGCGCCGCGGCGGCGTCGGCCGCGCTCTTCGCGTCCCGCCCGCTGACGATCACCTTCGCGCCGTCGGCCACGAGTTCACGCGCGGCGGCGTTGCCCAGGCCCCGGGTGGCTCCCGTGACGACGTACACACGATCCTTCAGTCCAAGATCCATGGCACCCATCCTCCCCCATACCGCCCGCGCCGCGGATGGCTCTACCGACGGCAGCTCTACGGGTAGTCGGGCGAGGCCGGTTCCCCGTTCACCGGCGGCTTCGCGGGCCGCACCCCGAAGAGGCTGAGGGCGGTCACCACCAGGCCGATGTGGCTGAACGCCTGGGGGAAGTTGCCGAGCTGGCGCTCCGCGACGGGGTCGTACTCCTCGGACAGCAGCCCCACGTCGTTGGTGAGCCCGACCAGCCGCTCGAACAGCTCGATCGCCTCCCGGGTGCGGCCGGTCAGATACAGCGCGTCCGCGAGCCAGAACGAGCAGACGACGAAGGTGCCCTCGTCGCCGGGGAGGCCGTCGACGCCGGTCGCCGAGACGCTGTAGCGGCGGACCAGGAAGCCGTCGGGGGCGAGTTCGGCGCGCACCGCGTCGACCGTGCCGACCACCCGCGGGTCGTCGGCGGGCAGGAAGCCGACCCGGGGGATGAGCAGCAGGGAGGCGTCGAGTTCGGCCGAGCCGTAGGACTGGGTGAACGTGTTCCGCTCGGGGTCGAAGCCGCGCTCGCACACCTCGCGGTGCACCTCGTCGCGCATCTCCCGCCACCCGTCCAGGTCGCCTTCGAGCGAGGGGTCGTCCTCCAGGGTGCGCACGGCGCGGTCGGCGGCCACCCACGCCATCACCTTCGAGTAGACGAAGTGCCGGCGCGGGCCGCGGACCTCCCAGATCCCCTCGTCCGGCTGCCGCCAGGCGACGCGCAGGAAGTCCATCATGGCGCACTGCACCCGCCACATGTGCGGGCGCGACGGCAGGCCCGAACTCCGCGCCAGCCACAGCGAGTCGATGACCTCGCCGTACACGTCGAGCTGCAACTGCTCGACCGCGCTGTTGCCGACCCGGACCGGCGCCGAGCCGGCGTATCCGGGCAGCCACGGGATCTCGTACTCCGACAGCCGCCGCTCGCCCGACAGGCCGTACATGATCTGGAGGTCCGCCGGGTCGCCCGCCACCGCGCGCAGCAGCCAGTCGCGCCAGGCCTCGGCCTCCTCCAGATAGCCGGCCGCGAGGAGCGCCCCGAGGGTGAGGGTGGAGTCGCGCAGCCAGCAGTAGCGGTAGTCCCAGTTGCGGACGCCGCCCAGTTCCTCGGGGAGCGAGGTGGTGGGGGCGGCCACGATGCCGCCGGTCGGCGCGTAGGTGAGCGCCTTCAGGGTGAGCAGGGAGCGCACGACGACGTCCCGGTGCGGTCCGGCGTAACGGCAGTGGGCGGCCCACGCCCGCCAGTCCTCGACGGTGGTCTCCAGCGACTCGAAGGGGTCGCGCAGCGGCGGCCGGGGCCGGTGCGAGGGGTGCCAGGTCAGCACGAAGGCGACCTTCTGGCCGGCCTCGACGGTGAACTCGGAGTAGGTGCGGAAGTTCTTGCCCCAGGTGGGGACGGGCGGTTCGCTGCGCAGCCACACCGAGTCCGGGCCCGCCACCGCCACCCGGTGGCCGTCCGCCCGGCGCATCCACGGCACCACCGACCCGTAGTCGAAGCGCAACTGGAGCCGGCTGTTCATTTTGACCCGTCCGCTGAGCCCCTCCACGATGCGTACGAGGTCGGGGGCGTGCTCGCGCTGTGGCATCAGGTCGGTCACCCGGACCGATCCCTCCGGGGTGTCCCACTCCGTGTCGAGCACCAGGGTGTCCGGGCGGTAGGCGCGCCGGGCGCACGTCTCCGCTCCCTCGGGCGCGATCCGCCAGTGGCCGTTGTCCTCGTCGCCCAGCAGGGCCGCGAAACAGGCGGCGGAGTCGAAGCGGGGCAGACACAGCCAGTCGACGGAGCCGTCGCGGCCCACCAGAGCGGCGGTCTGTTCGTCCCCGATGAGCGCGTAGTCCTCGATGCGTCGGTGCACGGTGGACGGGTTCCCGACCGGGGCCTGCGCCAATCGGGCCGCCAGAGTGGCACCAGCGTGGCAGTGGCGGTGACGCGGGGTGGGGCGCGGGGGTGGCTGTCACGGGGGTGGTGGCCACGGGGGTGGGCCGGCGGCCACGGCTCCCGCGCGTGCCGCTACACGCTCGCCGGTTCGGCTTCCGCTACACGCCGGCCGGTTCCGCTTCCGCTATACGCCCGGCCGGTTCGGCTTCCGCTATACGCCGGCCGGTTCGGCTTCCTCTTCGGGGGCCGTCTCGGCGGCGGCCGCCGCCTCCAGGCGGTCGCGGCGCTCGCGGCGGACCAGGACGACCCAGCCGACCGGGACGCCCGCGGAGAACAGCCACCACTGGATCGCGTACGCCATATGGGGGCCGATGTCGCTGTGTTCGGGGTCCGGGATCAGCTCGGGGGTGTCGCCCTTGGGGCGCGGCGCGGTCTGTTCGACATAGCCGCCGAGGACCTGCTTGCCGAGCCGCCGCGCCTCCTGCTCGCTGTCGATGAGCATGACCTGACGGGCGGGCAGCCCCCGGATGTTCTTGATGCCGCTGTCGGCGGTGGTCTGGTCGGCCATCAGCCGGCCGGTGACGGTGATCTCGCCGCGCTCGGGGGCGGGGACCTTCGGGAAGGCGGTCTGCGCGCCGTCCGAGGAGACCCAGCCGCGGTTGACCATGAGGACGCGGCCGTCGGTCAGCACGAACGGCGTCAGCACGTGGTAGCCGACCTCGCCGTCGGAGTTGGTGCGGCGCCGGACGACCTCCTCGTGCGCGGTGTCGAACTGCCCCTTGGCGGTGACCCGGCGGTACAGGTCGTCGTGGCGGATCCGCTGTCCCGGCGCGGTGAGCGTCTCGGCGGGCACCGGCTTGGCGGCCAGCGAGTCGGAGATCACCGTGTTCAGGGCGACCTTGTGCTCGTGCCGGTGGAGCTGCCAGAAGCCCAGCTTGATCATCGTGGGGATGAGCGCGAGGGCCACGAGGGTGAGGATCACCCACTGCCGGGACAACAGGAAGCGGTACACCCCATTGACGGTACTCGGCACGGTTTCGGCCCCCGACGGGAGGGTCCCGCCGAGGGCCGCGCGCGGGTGCTCCGGAGGCGGTCCGCGGTGGTCCGGAGGTGGCCCGCGGTGGTCCGGAGGTGGTCCCGCGGTGGTCCGGAGGTGGCCCGCGATGTTCCGGAGGTGGTCCCGCGGTGGTCCGGGGTTCAGACCCGGTCGACGATCCCCGTCCTCCCCTCCGCGCGGGCGCAGTGCGCGCCGCAGTACCAGTGGCCCTCGACCTCGACGCCCTGGCCGATGACCTGCACGCGACAGTGCTCGCAGATCGGGGCCATCCGGTGGATCGCGCAGGAGAAGCAGTCGAAGACGTGCACGGCGCCCTGCGCGTGCACCTCGAAGGTCATTCCGTAGTCATTGCCGCATACTTCGCATCTCGCCATGGGCCACAGGGTGGGGTGCGGTCGCGGCGCGGGCGAGCGGGGGAGGGGCGAGTCGCGCGTCAATCACCCGTACGCCCGTCACCCTCCCGTGTGTGCCCGGTCTCGCTGACACGCCCGTCACCCTCCCGTGCGAGTCCGGCGTCCGTCAGTTGCCCGACGCGGGCTCGACGTCGCGCAGGAGCTGTCCGAACGCGGCCTCGTCGATGACCGGGGTCCCGAACTGGCGGGCCTTGACGACCTTCGAGGTGCCGGCGTCCGGGTCGTTGGTCACGAGCAGGCTGGTGAGCCGGGACAGACTCGTCGCGACGTGCAGACCCGCCTCGACGGCGCGGTCCTCCAGCAGTTCGCGGTCGACGGAGGTGTCCCCGGAGAACGCGACCCGCATGCCCTGCTTGAGCGGTTTGCCAGGCTCGTACCGGCCTGGGTTGGGATAAGGACACGCGGGCCGCTTACGGGAGGGGCGCCAACTCCCGGAGGGATAGCCTCCGCCCGACCCGTAACCCCCCGACCCGTACCCCCCGGCCTGGCGTCCGATCCGGGGGGCCGCCGGGCCGCTGGACCACTCCTTGAGCGGCAGGCATTCGAGCAGGGGCAGCCGCACCCCGTCGCGCGCGGCGGCCCGCAGACTCGGGCGGAACGCCTCGGCCAGCACCCGCGCGTCGTCCAGCGCGTGGTGCGCGCGCTGCTGGACGACCCCGAAGTGCGCGGCCAGCGACTCCAGCTTGTGGTTGGGCAGCGGCAGGCCCAGCTCCTTGGCGAGCGCGATGGTGCACAGCCGCTGACGCACCGGCGCCTCGCGCTCCGCGCGCGCGTACTCGCGGGCGATCATCGACCAGTCGAACACCGCGTTGTGCGCGACGAGCACGCGGCCGTCGAGCCGCGCCGCGAACTCCTCGGCGATCTCCGGGAAGAGGGGCGCCCCTTCGAGCATGTCGCTGGTGAGCCCGTGGATCCACACCGGGCCCGGATCGCGCTCGGGGTTGACCATCGTGTACCAGTGGTCCTCGACCTCGCCGCGCGCGTCCAGCCGGTAGACGGCGGCGGAGATTATCCGGTCGTCACGGGCCAGTCCGGTGGTCTCCACGTCAACGACCGCGTATCCCTGCGGATACGCGGCCGGCCAGGAGGCTGGGGACGCTGCGGTCGTGAGGTCTTCGAGCATGGTCACTGAGGATACGGGCCACGACTGACACCCCTGCCGCCGCCTTCCCCGAACCCGGGCCTTCCTCGTTGTCCTCAGGGGGCCGCACCCCGGACGCGGCCCCCCTGAGGACAACGAGGAAGGCCCGCGCGGCGGTTGGGACAGCGGCCGGCCGGCGCCTCGAGGAACTCGACGGCGGCGGGGTGGCCGCCGAGCTGTACACCCGGCCCAAGGAGTCCGCCCTCGGGCCCTGATGATGCCGTCCCCGTGGGTCGACAAGGCGCCCTGCCACGACCGCCGTTACGACCCCGTGTGCGGTCCGCGCTTCGGCGTCGCGGAGTTTGGCTGCTGATGGCTGCCCGACTTGCTCCGGTTCATGAACCGCCTCTACTTCTACTTCGGCGCGCACGGCGGCAAGTAGCTCTCGCCCCTCGCCGAGCCGGCGCAGCCCCCGCACGCGCACCTGCCCGGCAGGTGGTCGTCTGCGCCGGGGCCCGGTGGTTTTCCGGCGTCGTACGCGGCGGGGGACCGCCGGGTCGGTGCGGCGCGGCCCGCCCCGGGGGTGCGATCCTCCCCGTGTGACCGAACCGACGCACGACGAGGCTTACGGCGAGGCCCGCGACGAGGCCCACGGCGGCACGCTCGGCTCCCGGCTGAACTGGCTCCGGGCCGCCGTCCTGGGCGCCAACGACGGCATCGTGTCCACCGCGGGCCTCGTCGTCGGCGTGGCGGGCGCCACCGACGACCGCTCCGCCCTGTTCACCGCGGGTCTCGCCGGACTGCTCGCCGGATCGATGTCGATGGCGGCCGGCGAATACGTGTCCGTCTCCACCCAGCGCGACTCGGAACTGGCCGCGCTGGCCACGGAGCGACGCGAACTACGGGACTATCCCGAGGCCGAACTCGAAGAGCTGACCGACCTGCTCGAACAGCGCGGCCTGTCGCGGCAGGTGGCCCGCGAGGCCGCCGAGCAGCTCACCGAACGCGACGCCCTGAAGGCCCACGCCTCCGTCGAACTCGGCATCGACCCCGACGATCTCACCAACCCCTGGCACGCCGCCTGGGCGAGCTTCCTCGCTTTCACCGTCGGCGCGCTGCTGCCGCTCCTCGCCATCGTCCTGCCCCCGGCCGCCTGGCGCCTCGGCGTCACCGTGGTCTCCGTGCTGGCCGCGCTCGCCCTCACCGGCTGGAGCAGCGCCCGCCTCGGCGCGGCGAACCCACCCCGCGCGGTGCTGCGCAACATGGCCGGGGGAGCCCTCGCCATGGCGGTGACCTACGCGGCGGGCGCGCTGCTTGGCGCGGCGGGCGTCTGAGCGCGGGACGCCACCGGGCGCGTACGGACGCCGTGGCCCGGCTTCCGCTGGCCCGGCCTCCGCTGGCCCGGCCCCCGTTGGCCCGGTCACGGCTGGTCCGGCCCCCGTTGGTCCTTCGGTCCCCGTTGGTCCTTCGGTCCCCGCCGGGCCGGTTCCCGCTGGTCCGGGGCGTGCTCGGACCCCCTCGGCGGGCCGGGCGCGTCCCCGTCGGCGTACCGTGGAGTGCGCTCGACCACCCCCTGAGCGCACCCCGCCCCACCCCGTACGAGAGGGACCCTCGCCATGCGCGCCACCACCATCCACGCCCCGTTCGACATGCGTGTGGAGGACGTGCCCGAGCCCATGGTGCAGTTGCCCACCGACGCCGTCGTGCGTGTGCTGCGCTCCTGTATCTGCGGCAGCGACCTGTGGGCGTACCGCGGCGAGTCGGCCCGCCAGGCGGGGCAGCGGATCGGGCACGAGTTCCTCGGCATCGTCGAGGAGGCCGGCTCCGAGGTGACCGGCGTCCGCCGCGGCGACCTGGTCGTGGCCCCCTTCATGTGGTCCGACGGTGTCTGCGACTACTGCCGCGAGGGACTGACCACCTCCTGCGAGCACGGCGGCTTCTGGGGTTCCGTCGGCTACGACGGCGGCCAGGGCGAGGCCGTCCGGGTCCCGTTCGCCGACGGCACCCTCGTCCGGCTGCCCAAGGAGGCGGCCTCCGACGACCACCTGCTCGCCGCGCTGCTGACGCTTTCCGACGTCCTCGGCACCGGCCACCACGCGGCCCTCGGCGCCGGTGTCCGCGAGGGTTCCACGGTCGCCGTCGTCGGTGACGGGGCCGTCGGCCTGTGCGCGGTGCTGGCCGCCAAGCGGCTCGGCGCCGAGCGGATCATCGCGCTCGGCCGCCACGAGGTGCGCACGGACATCGCGCGCCGCTTCGGCGCCACCGATGTCGTCGCCGCGCGCGGTGACGCGGCCGTCGAGGCCGTGCGGGAGCTGACCCGCGGCCAGGGCGCGCACTGCGTGGTGGAGGCCGTCGGCACCGAGCAGTCCATGAGCACCGCCGTGCACATCACCCGCGACGGCGGCGCCATCGGCTTCGTCGGGGTGCCTCACGGCAGCGGGACGGGCCTCGACCTCGGCGTCATGTTCGACCGGAACATCGCCCTGCGCGGCGGTGTCGCCCCGGTCCGCTCCTACATCCCCGAACTGCTGCCCGACGTCCTGGACGGCACCATCGACCCGTCGCCGGTCTTCGACATGACCGTCGGCCTGGAGGGCGTGCCCGAGGGCTACAAGGCGATGGACGAGCGGACCGCGCTCAAGGTCCTCGTCACGAACTGAGCCGGCCGCCCCTGCCGGGGCGCGGGTCCCGTCACCAGCGGATGGGCAGCGGCAGCGCCGTCAGCAGCGCGGACACCGCGACCACCACGCCCAGCACGACGACCTCGGCGCGGGCGGGGGAGCAGGCGGCGAGCGGGTCCCGCGCGCGGCGCAGCCGCAGCCGCGCGCGCAGCGCCAGGGCGGCGACGGCGGCCACGAGGAGCACCTTCGCCAGCAGGGTGCGCCCGTACGCCGTCGCCGTGAGCTGGTCCACGATCGTGCCGGCCGGCATCCGACGCAGCGAACTCCAGACGCCGGTGGCGGTGACCCCCGCGAACAGAAGCGCGGCCACGCGCGCGTACCCCCCGAGCAACAGGGCCCCGACCACGGACGCGGACCGACCAACTGGCTCCGTCCCGGCTGCCCCGCCGGCCGCCCCGCCTCCAGCTGGCCCGCCGGCCGAGGCCCCGACCGCACCGCCGGCCGCTGCGGGCCCAGCCGCCCCGGACCCGTCAGACCTGGGTCGAGTCGCCCCGAGCCCGGCGGCACCCGCCCCCTGGGCCGCCACTCCCACTTCGGCCGTCACGTCCACCTCGCCCGCCCGGGCCCCAACCCACCCGCCGGTCACCTCGGCCCCAGCCGACCCGCTGGTCACTCCACCCCCAGCCGACCCGCCGCCCGCTCCGGGCCCATCAGCCTCGCCCCCAGCCGACCCTCCGGCCGCCCCGGCCCCATCCGCCTCGCCCCCAGCCGGCCTGGACCGAAACACCCCCTGCCCGGCAGGGCCCGTCACCCCCACCTCGTCCTCCACCCCGCCCCCCTCTCGCCAAACCCGCATCAGCCGGAGGACATGCAGCAGCCCGCCCGCCCACAGGGCCGCGCAGGTCACGTGGACGAGTGTCAGGGCGGAGCCCGTGAGTGGGGTGGGTTCGGTGGGGGGATGGGCGCGTAGTGCTTCCGCTGCCGCCACCGCGGCCAGCGGCAGCACCTGGCTGCCCGGGTGGCGTGACCGGGCGCAGAACCAGGCCAGCGCGAAGGCGTTGACCTCCAGGAGCGCCAGCCGGCCGTCCCGGTCGGCGTAGAGGCCGCCGAGGTCCAGGTCCGCGAGGTGGCGCGGCAGCAGGTTGCCGGTCGCCACCACGGAGGCGAGCCCCAGCGCCGCGACGAACCCGGCGACCGCCGCGTACGCCGCCCAGCTCCGCGGCGCGCCCAGCGCGGGCCCGCCGGGCACCCGGCGGGCCAGCCGGTCCGCGAAGAGTTCCCCGACGGGGACACAGAGCGCCGCGAACAGCACCGTACGCAGCAGGGCGATGCCCGCCGCCCCCGGCGCGGCGGCCTCGCCGGTGCCGGTCAGCGCGGCGCTGATCCCGCTGCTCGGCCCGCGCACCGCGC
>NZ_JBEYFY010000073.1:0-32943 GCF_040703595.1 Streptomyces sp. NPDC007084 | reverse complement strand
GCCTCGTCGATCATCAGGACGTCGTGGTCCTTGGCCGCCGCGATGGAGAAGCGCAGCCGGGCCGCCATGCCGGAGGAGTAGGTCCGCATCGGCAGCGTGATGAAGTCGCCCTTCTCGTTGATCCCCGAGAAGTCGACGATGTCCTGGTAGCGCTCGCGGACCTGCTCCCGGGACATGCCCATCGCGAGCCCGCCGAGGATGACGTTCCGCTCACCGGTCAGGTCGTTCATCAGGGCCGCGTTCACGCCGAGCAGCGAGGGCTGGCCGTCGGTGAAGACCTTGCCCTTCTCGGCCGGGAGCAGGCCGGCGATGGCCCGCAGCAGCGTCGACTTGCCGGAGCCGTTCGACCCGATCAGGCCGACGGCCTCGCCGCGGTACGCGGTGAAGGAGACGCCCTTGACGGCGTGCACCTTGCGCACCCCGCGCTCCTCGCCGCGCTTGACGATGCGGCTGAGGGCGGCGGTGGCGCTGCCCTTGCCGGTCTTGGCGCCGTTCACCCGGTAGACGATGTGCAGCTCGTCCGCGATGACGGTCGGGATGTGCGACCTCTTCTCCAGCTCAGCCACGGCCGTACCTCTCCTCAGCCTTCCAGAAGTACACGAAGCCTCCCAGCGCCACCACGACGGCCCAGAAGACGGCGATGGCCCAGACGTGCGGGGGCAGGTTGCCGGAGCCGTAGCCGTCGATGAGCGCGAAGCGCATCAGGTCCATGTAGACGGCGGCCGGGTTCACCTGGAGCGCGCGGGCGACCCACTCCGGGCTCTCGGCCAGCATGGTGCTGATGGAGAACATGACACCGGAGGCGTACATCCAGGTGCGCAGGATGAACGGCATGAGCTGGGCGAGGTCGGGGGTCTTGGCGCCCATCCTCGCCACGATCAGCGCGAGGCCGGTGTTGAAGAGGAACTGCAGGACCAGCACGGGGAAGATCAGCAGCCAGGACAGGCCCGGGTAGCTGCCGAAGCCGATCGCCACGAGGAACAGCACGATCATCGAGAACAGGAGCTGCTGGAGCTGCTGGAGGGCGAAGGAGATCGGCAGCGAGGCGCGCGGGAAGTGCAGCGCGCGCACCAGGCCGAGGTTGCCGGAGATGGCCCGGACGCCCGCCATGATCGAACTCTGCGTGAAGGTGAAGACGAAGACGCCGGTCACCAGGAACGGGATGTAGACGTCGTGCGACATCCCCTTGTCGGCCTTCAGGATCAGGCCGAAGATCAGGTAGTAGACGAGCGCGTTCAGCAGCGGCGTCGCCACCTGCCAGAGCTGGCCCAGCTTGGCCTGGCTGTACTGGGCGGTGAGCTTGGCCTGGGAGAAGGCGAGGATGAAGTGCCGCCGGCTCCAGAGCTGACGAACGTACTCGGCCAGGCCGGGCCGGGCACCGCTGACCGCGAGCCCGTACTTGGCGGCCAGCTCGGCCGCGGAGAGCCCGTCATCGGGCGACGGTCGGTCGCTCACCGCGACACCGCCGTCATGCGTTGTCTCACTCACAAGTGGAAACTTTCGTCTTCAAGATGCGCACAGCCGGATCGGGCAGAGGCGAGCGCCAGGAGCCTCGGGCGGCCCGGACGCTCTCGGAATCGAGCTTGTCAGACGACGGGAGGTCGGCCCAGTCGAGTCAGCCGCCACACCGTACGCCACTTCATCGGACGGCGGGGTCCGCACGGGCTGGTCCAGCCCTCCCGGAACCCGCCGAACCAGGCCCTCAGCGCCGCCCGCGAGGGCCGGCGCAGCAGCGTCAGGAGCATCCAGACGCCGAGGTAGACCGGGACGAGGAGGGCGGGGAGGTTGCGGCGGGCCAGCCAGACGCGGTTGCGGGCCACCATGCGGTGGTACACCGCGTGCCGCGAGGGGGCGGTCGTCGGGTGGTACAGCACCATGTCGGACCGGTAGTCGATCATCCAGCCGGCGTCCAGCGCCCGCCAGGCGAGGTCGGTCTCCTCGTGGGCGTAGAAGAACGCGTCCGGGAGTCCGCCCACCTCGGCGAGGACCTGGGTGCGCACGGCGTTGGCGCCGCCGAGGAAGGTGGTGACGCGCGAGGAGCGCATCGGGTCGGCGGCGCGCAGCCGGGGCACGTGTCGGCGCTGGGTCTCGCCCGTCTCCGGGTCGGCGATGCGGAAGCTGATGATGCCGAGGCGCGGGTCCTCGGCGAAGGCGCGGCGGCACAGCTCGGCGGTGTCGTGGTGGGCCAGCAGTCCGTCGTCGTCCAGGAAGAGCAGGACGTCGACGTCGGTGCCGCCGGGGCCGAAGGCCTCGATGCCGACGTTGCGTCCGCCGGGGATGCCGAGGTTCTCCGGCAGTTCGACGGTCCGTACGCCCGCGGGGACGTCGGGGACCGGCGAGCCGTTGCCGACCACGACCACCTCGACGCGGTCGCCGTCCTGCTTGGCGACCGAGTCGAGCAGGGCCCGCAGTTCCTCGGGGCGGTTGCCCATGGTGATGACGACCGCGCCGACCTTGATGCCGGTGCTCATTTCAGCCTGCTCGACGCGAGGATGGACACGAGGTGCAGCAGGGTCTGCAGGACCGCGACGGCGGCGAGCACGGCGGTGCCGAGGCGGGTGAAGAAGAGGTCGCCCCTGATCTGGTCGGCGATCGCGAGGACCACGATCAGCAGGGTCGCCTCGATGCCGAGGATCAGCCGGTGGAACTTGAGCGCCGCCGCGGCCCGGCGGGCCAGTGCCATGCCGGAGGAGCGGGGCTCGGACGCGGACTCCTGTACCGGGGGCAGTCCGCCCTGGTGGCGGGCGACTCCGACGAGGTCGGTCTCGGCCTTGACGAGGATCGCGCCGAGGGCGGCCAGGGTGCCGAGGAAGGCCCACAGCCAGTCGATCCGGCCGTCGCCCCACAGGTCGGCGGCGCGCAGACCGAGGCCGACGAGGACCGCGGCGTCGGTCAGATAGGCGCCGACGCGGTCCAGGTAGACCCCGCCGAGGGAGAACTGCTTCTTCCAGCGGGCGACCTCGCCGTCCACGCAGTCGAGCAGCAGATAGAGCTGGACCATCACCAGGCCGAGCACGGCGCCCGCGATCCCCGGCACCAGCAGGGCCGGGGCCGCGAGCACGCCGCACAGGGTCATCAGATAGGTGAGCTGGTTGGGCGTGATCCTGGTGTTCACCAGGTAGCGGTCGCAGCGCAGCGAGATCTCTCGCATGTACAGGCGTCCCGCCCAGTGCTCACCGCTGCGCCGGTCCTTCACCCCGGCGGGGTGAACGACGGGGCGGAGTTCAGCTACTGATGGCCTTGGCATAGTCGGAGTAGATGTCCTTGATCTGGTGGGTTTTCAGGTCGAGGTGTTCGAGGATCGTGTAGCGCCCGGGCCGGGTGCGCGGGGCGAACTCCACGACCTGGACGAACTCGTCCACGGTGAAGCCGATCTCCTCGGGCAGCACCGGCAGGCCGTGCCGGCCCAGTACCTCGGCCATGTACGCGGCCTCCTCGTGCGCCCCGCGCAGGTACATCGCGAAGGCCGCGCCCAGGCCGCACTGCTCGCCGTGGCTCGCCGCGCGCTGCGGGAAGAGGAGGTCGAAGGCGTGGTTGATCTCGTGGCAGGAGCCCGAGGCGGGCCGGGAGTCGCCGGAGATCGACATCGAGATGCCGGTGAGGACCAGCGCCTCGGCCAGGACCTGGAGGAAGTCGTTGTCGCCGACCCCGCCGGGGTGGCGGAGCACGGCCTCGCCCGCCTGCCGGGCCATCGCGGCGGCGAGACCGTCGATCTTCTCGCCGTTGACGCGGTTGGCCAGCTCCCAGTCCGCGATCGCGTTGATGTTGGACACGGCGTCGCCGATGCCCGCCCGGACGAACCGGATGGGCGCCTCGCGGATCACGTCGAGGTCGATGACGACCGCGATGGGGTTCGGCACACCGTAGGAGCCGCGGCCCGCGTCGTTGTCGAGGGTGGCGACCGGCGAGCACAGTCCGTCGTGCGCGAGGTTGGTCGGCACGGCGACGAGCGGCAGCCCGACCCGTGCGGCGGCGAACTTCGCGCAGTCGATGATCTTGCCGCCGCCGAGGCCCACGACCGCGTCGTAGTGCCCCGAGCGCATCTGGTCGGCCAGCCGGATCGCGTCGTCGAGCGTTCCGCCGCCGACCTCGTACCAGGTGGCGCCCGGCAGGGCCGGGGTGAGGCGCTCGCGGAGCCGGGCGCCGGAGCCGCTGCTGACCGCGACGGCGATCTTCCCGGAGTGGGAGATGCGCTCGTCGAACATGACGCTCGCCAGATCGTCCAGCGCACCCGCGCGGATGTCGACCACGACCGGCGAGGGGATGAGCCTCGTCAGTACCGGCACGCGATCACACGCCCCTTGGCCAGGTCGTCGTGGTTGTCGATCTCGACCCAGTCCACCTCGCCGATCGGGGCGACGTCGATCTGGAAGCCGCGGTCGACCAGCTCCTGGTAGCCGTGCTCGTAGAACTGCTGCGGGTCCTTCTCCCAGACCGTCTTCAGCGCGTCCGCCAGCTCGTCGGCGGCCGAGCCCTCGATGAGCGTGACGCCGATGTACTCGCCGGTCGCCTCGGCCGGGTCCATCAGCTTCGTGATCTTGCGGACGCCCTTGTCGGGGTCGACGACGACCTTCATCTCCTCGTCGGCGAGGTCCTTCACGGTGTCCAGGGCGAGGATGATCTTCTTGCCCTCGCCGCGCGCGGCCAGCAGCGTCCGCTCGACCGACACCGGGTGGACCGTGTCACCGTTGGCGAGGATCACGCCGTCCTTGAGGGCGTCGCGCCCGCACCACAGGGAGTAGGCGTTGTTCCACTCCTCGGCCTTGTCGTTGTCGATCAGCGTGATCTTGAGGCCGTACTTCTCCTCCAGCGCCGCCTTGCGGTCGTACACGGCCTCCTTGCGGTAGCCGACGATGATGCCGACCTCCTTCAGGCCGATCTCCGCGAAGTTCCCCAGCGTCAGGTCCAGGACCGTGATCGAGTCCTCCGCGCCCTCGGGACCCACCGGCACCAGCGCCTTGGGCAGAGTGTCGGTGTAGGGACGCAGACGCCGTCCGGCGCCGGCCGCCAGCACGAGGCCGATCATGCGGGTTCTCCTTCATCGTGTACGGCGGGGGCCCCGGAGGACACCCAGAAACGGATGCTCTCGACGAGCACCAGCAGCGCCACGGCCACGGCGAACACCGTGAGCGCGACCTTGAACTGTGCGGCGGTGAGCAGCGCGGCCAGGACGGTGACCAGCAGCGTCCTGCCTTCGTGCCCGCCGGTCGCCCGCACCAGCCAGTGCGGGGGGGCGCCGGCGTTTCCGCGGATGCGGTACACCGTGTCGTAGTGATGGTAGGCGACCGCGGCCACCAGGCCGAAAGCCGCCGGAAGGGCTCCGTTCACGTCCGCTTTGGCCGCCAGTACCAGCACGGTGAGGTACTCCGCCGCCCGGTAGAAGGGCGGAACAAGCCAGTCCAGGGCGCCTTTCAGCGGTCTGACCAGAGCGACCGGGGACAGCAGGACGTACACGGCGGCGCCGAGGACCGGCCACCAGCTTCCGTAGGGGGCGAGTGCGGCGCAGATCACGACGAGCGCCCCGGCGGCGAAGGCGAGGACGGCGGGCGCGCGGCGCGGGACACCGCGGGCGACGCGGGCCAGGAGTTCGGCGAGCGGGCCGGAGTCGGTGAGGTCCACGAGGGCCTGGGCGGCACGGTCGGTGCGGCGGGCCTTGCGGGTGAGCGAGCGCAGTACGCGGCCGGCGGTGGTGTAGGCCGCGGCGAAGGCGCAGCCGGCCAGCAGCGCGTAGAAGGTGATGCGGGGGGTGGTGAACGCGGTGAGGACGGCGATCATCGCCCAGCGTTCGCCGATGGGCAGGACGATCATCCGGCGCACCCAGACCGTCCAGCCGACGCTGTCGAGCTTGTCGGAGAGGGCGGCGGTGGGACTGGTGTTGGCCGTGGCGTCGTGGTTCGCCTCGTTGAAGGAGAAGTCCACGACGTGCCGGCAGGTCTGCAGGATCATCGCGCCGAGCGCGAGCGCCCATACGTCGTCGCCGCCGCGGGCCGCGCCGAGGGCGAGGCCCGCGTAGTAGGCGTACTCCTTGGCGCGGTCGAAGGTCGCGTCCAGCCAGGCGCCGAGCGTCGAGTACTGCAGGGAGTAGCGGGCGAGCTGTCCGTCCGTGCAGTCGAGGACGAAGGAGAAGAGGAGGAGCAGTCCGGCGGCGACGAAGCCGGGGCGGGTGCCGGTGGCGGCGCAGCCGGCGGCGATCAGCGCGGTGATCAGCGACGCGGTGGTGACCTGGTTGGGGGTCAGGCCCCGGCGGGCGCACCAGCGGGCGATGTAGCGCGAGTACGGGCTGATGCAGTAGGTGGTGAAGAAGCCGTCGCGGGCCTTGACCGCGCCGCGCAGCCGGACCGCCTCGTCGTCGACGGCGGCGACGGCCTGCCGGGCCTCGTTGCGTTCCTGCGGGTCCTCGGGGACCACGGCGACGAGGGTGCCGAGTTCCGGGCGGTGCAGGGTGACGTCGTCGGCGTCGAGGGCGGCGGCGAGGCGTTCGGCGAGGTTCTCGGTGGTGACGGCCAGGCCGCCGCTCGCCGAGCTTTCCCGGGCCACGGCGCGGGTCAGCGCCCGCCGGGCCTCGGGCTGTACGGCGACGGCGCCGGGCAGCGCGGAGGCCGCGAAGCGGGGATCGGTGAGGCCGAGGCGCAGGGCGTGCTCATGCCCCACGAAGCGGGAGTCGACGACGGCGACCCGCTCGTTCGCCGGTACGGCGGCGAGCAGGGTCTCGGTC
The DNA here is from genome assembly GCF_040703595.1 of Streptomyces sp. NPDC007084. Taxonomy (NCBI): domain Bacteria; kingdom Bacillati; phylum Actinomycetota; class Actinomycetes; order Kitasatosporales; family Streptomycetaceae; genus Streptomyces; species Streptomyces sp. NPDC007084. The sequence continues at coordinate 26,228 of NZ_JBEYFY010000073.1, read as the reverse complement.
TCGCCCGCGTCGGAGGCGAACCGCACGTCGAAGCCCAGCGACCGCAGATCGGCTTCGAGCGACGATCCGGGGACCGGCTGGCCGGTGAGGATGGCGGTCGACAGCGAACTCACTCCCTGGGTGCCGGCGCGGCCTCGCGCCGGGCGTGTGCGTGGTGGGAAGACCCCCGGCCTGCAGAGGCGGCCCGGGCGGCGTGTCGGCAGAGGCTATCGGATGAACGGAAGCGGGCGTTCACCGCCCGTTCACGGCCCGATCAACCGGTTCTGCGTGGCCGCGCCGCGATCATCATCGGGGATCGCGGTCCCCGCTCACAAACCCGCGTGCACGGATCAGGGCATACACGGCATGAGGTCCGACACCCCCCGCCGGCCCCCGGAGCGGGGCAGGGCGGACACCCCGCGCGACCGGCATAGGGTTGGCGTCCATGACTTGGCTGATCACCGGCGGAGCCGGATACATCGGGGCACATGTGGCACGGACGATGGCGGAAGCCGGGGAGCGTGTGGTCGCCCTCGACGACCTCTCGGCCGGGGTGCCGAGCCGGCTGCCGGAGAGCATCCCGCTGGTGCGGGGCTCCTCGCTGGACGCCGATCTGCTCAAGCGGGTGCTGGCCGAGCACGCGGTGACGGGTGTGGTGCATCTCGCGGCGCGCAAGCAGGTCGGCGAGTCGGTGGAGCAGCCGACGCGCTACTACCAGGAGAACGTGGGCGGCCTCGCGACCGTGCTGGACGCGGTCGCCGGGGCGGGCGTCAAGCGCTTCCTCTTCTCCTCGTCGGCGGCCGTCTACGGCAACCCCGATGTGGATCTCATCACGGAGGACACCCCCTGCGCCCCGATGAGCCCCTACGGCGAGACGAAGCTCGCCGGGGAGTGGCTGGTGCGGGCGACGGGCCGGGCGCACGGCATCGCCACCGTGTGCCTGCGCTACTTCAACGTGGCGGGCGCGGCCTCGCCGGAGCTGGCGGACACCGGAGTGTTCAACATCATCCCGATGGTCTTCGACCGGCTGACCCGGGGCGAGGCCCCGCGGATCTTCGGCGACGACTACCCGACGCCGGACGGCACCTGCGTGCGCGACTACATCCACGTCGCCGACCTCGCCGACGCGCACCTGGCGGCGGCCCGGCTGCTGGCCGGCGGCGCGAGCGGTGACCTGACGGTGAACATCGGCAGCGGGCAGGGCGTCTCCGTACGGGAACTCGTGACCCTCGTCTCCGAGGTGACCGGTTCCACCCGGCAGCCGGTCGTGGAGCCGCGCCGTCCCGGCGACGCGCCGCGCGCGGTGGCCTCGGCGGCCCTGGCGGGCGAGCGGCTCGGCTGGAGCGCGCGGCGCGGCGTGTCCGAGATGGTCGAGTCGGCCTGGCAGGGCTGGCTGCACCACCACCCGGACGCCACCGCCTGATGATCTTGCCAACGCTCTGACCTGCGGATCGTTTCCGCAGGTCAGAGCATATGACAACGGTGTTCAGTGCCGCGTTGCCCGGTGGACGGTACCCGTAGTTCACTGTGACTCCGGGCCCGCTGTTGTGCTGGTTCCGGGCGACGACACGGGAGGCGGCTTTCCATGGGGGCTGGGCACGACCACGGGCACACGCACGGCGCTCCCCCGACCGGTACGGCCGCCGCCGCGTACCGCGGGCGGCTGCGTGTCGCCCTCGGCATCACGCTCACCGTCATGGTCGTGGAGATCGTCGGCGGTCTGCTGGCCGACTCGCTCGCGCTGGTCGCGGACGCGGCGCACATGGCGACGGACGCGCTGGGGCTCGGCATGGCGCTGCTCGCGATCCACTTCGCGGCGCGGCCCCCGAGCCGCAACCGCACCTTCGGCCTGGCCCGCGCCGAGATCCTGGCCGCGCTCGCCAACTGTCTGCTGCTGCTCGTCGTCGGCGGCTATGTGCTGGTCGAGGCGGTGCAGCGGTTCGTGACGCCCGCCGACACCCACGGCGGGCTGGCCATCGTGTTCGGCGCGATCGGCCTGGTGGCCAACTCGGTGTCGCTGATGCTGCTGATGCGCGGACAGAAGGACAGCCTCAACGTGCGGGGCGCCTTCCTGGAGGTGGCGGCGGACGCGCTGGGCTCGGTGGCGGTCATCCTCGCGGCCGTGGTGATCATGACCACCGGGTGGCAGGCCGCGGACCCCATCGCGTCGATCGCCATCGCCCTGATGATCGTCCCGCGCACCTGGAAGCTGCTGCACGAGACGCTCGACGTGCTGCTGGAGGCGGCCCCCAAGGGTGTCGACATGGCGGAGGTCCGCTCCCACGTCCTGGCGCTCGACGGTGTCGAGGACGTCCACGACCTGCACGCGTGGACCATCACCTCGGGCATGCCGGTGCTCTCGGCCCATGTGGTCGTCAGCTCGGACGTGCTGAACGCCATCGGCCACGAGAAGATGCTCCACGAACTCCAGGGCTGCCTCGGTGTGCACTTCGACGTGGAGCACTGCACCTTCCAGCTGGAGCCGAGCGGCCACGCGGAGCACGAGGCGAAGCTCTGCCACTGACCTGGCGCGGTCGAACATCTGTTGGCCCTCGTCCCCGACGATTCCCCGCGGGCGGCATCGGGCACGATGAGGTGTCCAGCGGCTTTCGGCGTCCGACCCATGCCGGCCGCGTGTGCCGTTCCGGCCTGCCGGGGCGGCACACGCGGGAGCCGCGAAGTGCCGGGAGTGCCGGTTTCGTACGGCAGACTTGGGGCTCGAAGACCAATGCGAAGGATGGGTATGCCGATCACACCTGCCACCGCGACGCACAGTTCGTCGAACGGCACCGTTGAAGCGATCTTGCTGGAACTGGTCGACGAGGACGGCAACACGATCGGTACGGCGGAGAAGCTCGCCGCCCACCAGGCGCCGGGGCAGTTGCACAGAGCGTTCTCGGTGTTCCTCTTCGACGAGCAGGGCCGGCTACTGCTCCAGCAGCGCGCCCTCGGCAAGTACCACTCCCCCGGCGTCTGGTCCAACACCTGCTGCGGCCACCCGTACCCGGGTGAGGCGCCCTTCGCGGCGGCGGCCCGGCGCACGTACGAGGAGCTGGGGGTGTCGCCGACGCTGCTCGCCGAGGCGGGCACGGTCCGCTACAACCACCCGGACCCGGACTCGGGTCTGGTGGAGCAGGAGTACAACCACCTCTTCGTCGGCATGGTGCAGTCCGCGCCGCGGCCCGACCCGGAGGAGGTCGGCGCGACGGCGTTCGTGACCGCCGCCGAGCTGGCCGAGCGGCACGCGAAGGACCCGTTCTCGTCGTGGTTCATGACGGTGCTGGACGCCGCCCGTCCGGCGGTCCGGGAACTGACGGGGCCGTCCGCGGGCTGGTAGCGGACCGGCTAGACGGCACCCGGGGTGAGCGGCAGGGCGGCCCAGATCACCTTGCCGCCGCTCGCGGTGTGCTCGACGTCGCACGCGCCGCCGGACTCCCGGGTGATCTCGCGCACCAGCAGCAGGCCCCGGCCGCCGGTCTGGCCGTGATCGGCCTCCAGGGCGGTCGGGCGGTAGGGGTGGTTGTCCTCGACGGACACCCGCACCCACTCGGCTCCGACGGCGACCTCGACCGCGAGCATCGGCGAGAGGAGCGCCGCGTGCTTGACGGCGTTCGTGACCAGTTCGGAGACGATCAGCAGCAGTCCCTGGACGAGTTCGTCCGAGACCGGGACCTGCTGGCGGGCCAGCAGATCGCGGACGGCGTGCCGCGCCTGCGGCACGGAGGCGTCGACGGCGGGCGCGGTGAAGCGCCACACCCCCTCGTACGGCAGCGGTTCCGGCGTTCTGACGCCGGGCGTCACGCCCCCGCCTTCGGGGCTCGGGTCGGCCCCCCGCCCGAGGTTCTCCATCGTCGGGTCGCCACCCTTGCGCTCGATTGTCACCACACGTCGAGTGTTGATAACGCGCTGGTCCGTACCGGAGAACTGAACTGAAGTCAGCGACTATCGACGCCTTCTGACCGTCGACGCGCGGAACGGACGCTTTCCCGACCGTTTCCGCCCGGCTTCTGGCACCTTCCGAAACTCTTCGGGTTGTACGGGTTTGTCCCGGAGCCGACCTGAATCGTTCCCGGCGCTCCTCTCCTCGCTCCAGGCCCGCTTCCGGGCCGTCGTGCGGGCCCTCGTGCGGCCCGTCGTCGGGGCCGTCGTCCGGTCGCGTTCCGGCCTGCTTCCGGGCCGCGTGCGGGGGGTCGGTAGCATCCGGCCCATGGAGCCACGGCTGTCCCACCACGTCGGCGACGGAGTCGCCACCGTCGTCATCCGCCACCCCGCCAAGCGGAACGCCATGACGACCGGGATGTGGCGGGCGCTGCCGCCCCTGCTGGACGAACTGGCCGTCCGGCCCGACGTGCACGCGCTGGTCCTCACCGGCGAGGGGGACACGTTCTGCGCCGGGGCCGACATCTCCACCCTGCGGGAGTCCCCGGAGGAGGCGCAGGGGCTCGCCGTGCTCGCCGAGGAGGCCCTCGCCGCGTTCCCGAAGCCGACGCTCGCCGCGATCCGCGGTTACTGCGTCGGCGGCGGCGCCCAGCTCGCGGCGGCCTGCGACCTCCGGTTCGCGCGGGAGGGCTCGCTGTTCGGGGTGACCCCGGCGAAACTCGGGATCGTCTACCCGGCCTCCTCCACCCGGCGGCTGACCGCCCTGGTGGGTCCGTCCACCGCCAAGTACCTGCTCTTCTCGGGCGAGTTGATCACGACCGAGCGCGCCCTGCGCACCGGGCTGGTGGACGAGGTGCTGCCCGAGGGCGAACTCGACAAGCGCGTCGGGGAGTTCACCGGGGTGCTGGCCGCGCGTTCCCTGCTGACGCAGGCGTCGGCGAAGGAGTTCGCGAACGGGCGTGCCGACCGGGACGCGTACTGGGCGGAGCAGGCACGCGGCGGCGGCGACACCGCGGAGGGCGTCGCCGCCTTCCTGGAACGCCGGCAGCCGCGCTTCACCTGGACACCGTGACCCGGCGCCGGGTCCCTGCCGATACCAATGCCGGTGCCGGTGCCGCTACCGACGCCGGTGCCGGATGAGGCACCGGCCGTCCTCGGGTCGCCCGTTTCCGGGGTGGCCGCCGACGGACCCGGGCGCCCTCGTCACCGGTTCACCGCTCGTCAGTGGTCCACCGGGCCGGCCCCCTCGCGCGCGGCTGCCGCCGTGCCGCGCGAGGTGGGCACGACCACCAGTTTCGTCACCGATCCGTCGTCGCCCACCACGTCACGCACGTGCCGGAAACCGAGACGCTCGCACATCGCCAGGCTTGCCTTGTTCTCCGCGCCGACCATGCCGTAGGCCTCGCTCACGCCGAGGTTGTCGGCGGCGTGGCGCAGCAGCCCCTCGACCGCCTCGCCGCCCAGCCCCCGGCCCCAGTGAGCGGGGGCGAGGGCGGTCACGAGTTCGTAGCCGGGGACGTTGCCGGTCTTCTTCACCTCGGCGTGGCCGATGTAGGCGCCGTCGAGCCACACGCCCCAGATGTCGAAGAGCCGCCGCGGATAGATCTCGGTCAGGATCAGCTGGAACAGCGCGCGGATATCGGGTTCGGGCACGCGTTCCTGGCCCATCCACCGGCAGACCTCCTCGTCGCGCAGGAGCGCCACGAAGAGGTCCTCGTCCTCGGGCCGGTACGGCTGGAACCGCAGGCGTGCTGTGCGCAGTACGGGAGACAAGAGGTGCTCCTCATGGTCGCCGGGAAGCAGGTGGGTACAGGAAGGGACCGCCTCGGGCGGGAGGGGACGCCGGGCCGGTCGGGCGACCGGTCCGGCGTCCCCGCGCGGTACGGGAGTCAGGCCCCGGCGCCTTCCATCCGCTCACGCAGGCTGCGCGGGCGCATGTCGGTCCAGACCTCGTCGACGTAGGCGGAGCACTCGTCCTCGGTGCCCTCCTTGCCGACGGGCTGCCAGCCCGCGGGCACCTCGATGTCGACCGGCCACAGGGAGTACTGCTCCTCGTCGTTGCGCAGCACCTGGTAGCGGGTGTTCTCGTCCATGTCACGTTCCTCCGGGGTCGGTTGGTGTTCTGCGGACAGGCGGGGCGGACAGCCGGGGCGGCCGCCGGCCGGTCCGGTGCGCGGGGCGGACAGCCGGGGCGGCCGCCGGCCGGTCGGGGGTGCGGGGCGCCCGGGGGCCGCGCCGTGCGGCGCCGCCTCCGGCCGGCTCCGGCCGGCGATCGTGGGTCAACGGCTCTCTCCCCGGGCGTGGCGGGCGATGCCGCGCAGGGCTTCGGCGAAGTCCTCGGCCACGCGGCGCACGGTCTCGGTGTCGTGCAGCGCCGGCCGGTGGTGCCAGGTGAAAGCGAGCCGGCCGTGCTGGACGGCGCCGACGACCTCCAGCGGGTGGGAGCCGGCGTCCCGGGGGTCGTGGTCCTGGCCGAAGGAGCCGTGCTGGGCGCGGATCAGTCCCTCGCCCGAGGTCTCGGGGCGGGTGTCCCACTGGCCGAGGTAGTTGAAGACCACCTGCCCGTGGGCGCCGCCGCCGAGCTGTTCGCGCACCTCGGGCGTGCCGAACGTGCGCAGGGCGCCGAAGCCGATGCCGTTGCCAGGGACGGCCCGCATCTGACGGCGTACCGATTTGACCAGGGCCCGCCAGTCGCGGTCCGGGCCGGGCCGGTCCCGGTCGGCGACCTGGAGGGCCACCGGGTGGACGCTGGTGAACCAGCCGACGGTACGGGACAGGTCGACGCCGTCGAGCAGGTCCTCGCGGCCGTGTCCCTCCAGGTCGAGGCGGACCCGGTCCCGGCCGGTCCAGCGGGCCAGCGCGAGGGCGAGGGCGGCGAGCAGCACGTCGTTGATGCGGGTGCGGTAGGCCGTGGGGGCGGCGCGCAGCAGGGCGTTCGTGTCCCGCTCGTCGAGTTCGACGCCGACCACCGCGGCCGGTGCGGTGTCGCCGCTCCCGGGGGTCTTCGCCGGGGCGGGTGCGGCCCGTACCGCCTCCTGCCAGTAGGGCAGTTCGTGGTCAAGGCCGCCCTCGGCGACGTGCCCGGCGAGTTTGCGGGCCCAGTCGCGGAAGCTGGTGCCGCGCTCACCCAGGTCGACGGGTTCGCCGCGCAGGGCCTGTTGGTAGGCGATCTCCAGATCGTCGTTGAGGATGCGCCAGGAGACGGCGTCCACGACCAGGTGGTGGGCGACGAGCAGCAGGAACGCGGGGCGTCCGGGGCCGCCGGTGAACAGGGCCGCCCGCAGGTGCGGGCCCCGGGCCAGGTCGAAGCCGGCGTGCAGTTCGTCGGCGGTCTTCTCCATCGCCGCGTCCGCGTCCTCGGCGGACAGGCCCGACAGGTCGTGCCGCAGCAGGATGCCGTGGTCCGCCGTCTCGTCGTCGGCGGGCGGGGGGTTGAACTGGTGCCAGCCGTCACCGTCGTGGGTGAAGCGCATGCGCAGCGCGTCGTGGTGGCCGATCAGGGCGCCCAGGGCGGTGTTCAGGGCGTCGGGGTCGGGGCTGCCGTCGAGTTCGAGCAGCGCGGACTGGTTGAAGTGGTGGTGGGCGGCGCGCGGGGTGGTGAGGAACCACTCCTGGATGGGGGTGAGCGGCACGTCACCGGTCACGGGCCCGTCGGCCCGCCGCTGGGGGGCGGCGCGCACCACGGCGGCGAGCGCGCCGAGGGTCTGGTGGGTGAACAGGTCGCGGGTGGCCAGGTGGAGGCCGTCGCGGCGCAGCCGGGAGACGACCTGCATGCTCAGGATGGAGTCGCCGCCGAGCGCGAAGAAGTTGTCGTCGACGCCGATGTCCGCGACGCCGAGGACGTCGGACCAGATCCGGGCGACCCGGCGTTCGGTGTCCGTGCGCGGCGGGGTGTGCGGGCGGCCGGTGGTCCGGGCGGGCGCCGGGGCGGGCAGGGCGCGCCGGTCGAGCTTGCCGTTGGGGGTGAGCGGCAGTCGCCGCAGCGGCACGAACAGCGAGGGCACCATGTGCGGCGGCAGCAGCCCGCCGAGGTGTTCGCGCAGTTCCTCGACGGGCAGGTGCCCGGCCGCTCCCGCCGCGGATTCCCCGCCGGGAGGGCGCCCGCCCGCCCCCGCCCCGGGCGCCCCCGCTACGGGTCCCTGGGCGGAAAGCGACTCGGACTCCGCCGCCGCCGCGGGCCCCTCGGCGGAACGCCGCTCGGACTCCCCCACCGCCGCAGGCCCCTCGGCGGAACGCCGCTCGGCCCGCGCCTCCCCGTGTTCCTCGGCGGAACGCCGCTCGGCCCCCGCCTCCCCGTGTTCCTCGGCCGGGACCACGTAGGCGACGAGCCGTGCCGGCCCGGTGCCGGGTGTGGCGGCGGTCCCGTCGGCGGGCTGGGCCGCGTCGGCGCGTACGACGACCACCGCGTCCCGCACCAGGGGGCTGCGCCGCAGCGCGCTCTCGATCTCGCCCGGTTCGATCCGGAAGCCGCGCAGCTTGACCTGGTCGTCCACGCGCCCCGCGTAGACCAGTTCGCCGTCCGTGCTCCAGCGCACCAGGTCGCCGGTGCGGTACATCCGCTCCCCCGGTGCCCCGAACGGGTCCGGCCGGAAGCGCTGGGCGGTGAGGCCGGGGCGTCCGTGGTAGCCGCGGGCCAGGCCGGGGCCGGCGACGTACAGCTCGCCGGTGACGCCGGACGGGACCGGGCGCAGGGCGGTGTCGAGGACGTACACGCGGGTGGCGCCGGAGGGGCGGCCGATGGGCGGTGCGCCCGGGGCCGGGGTGAGCGGGCCGGTCCAACTGGCGACGACGGTGGCCTCGGTCGGCCCGTAGGAGTTGATCATCCGGCGGCCGGGTGCCCAGGCCGCGACCAGCTCGGCGGGGCAGGCCTCGGCGCCGACGATCAGGGTGCGCAGGTGGGGAAGGCGCGCGGCCGTCTCCGCCGGGACGGTGGCGAGGGCGGCGGGCGGGATGAGGGTGTGGCTGATGCGCCGCTCGGCCAGCACGTCGGCCAGCCGTTCCCCGACCAGCGGGCCCTCCTCGCCGGTGAACAGTGTGGCGCCGGCGAGCAGGGAGACGCACAGCTCCAGCACGGAGGCGTCGAAGCTGGGCGAGGCGAACTGGAGCACCCGGTCGCCCGGGGCCACGGTGTACCGCTCGGCCGCCGCGGCGGCGAAGGAGGCGAGGCCGCGGTGGGTCACCGTCACGCCCTTGGGGGTGCCGGTGGAGCCCGAGGTGTAGATGACGTAGGCGGGGTGGGCGGGGGTGAGCGGGGTGGTGCGGTCGGCGTCGGTGGGGGCGGTGTCCGGGCCGTCGGCGGTCCAGACCTCGGCCGGGTCGGTGACGGTGCGGTGGGCGCCCGAGTCGCGGATCATGAACTCCCGGCGGCGCGGCGGGTAGCCGGGGTCCACGGGCAGGTAGGCGCCGCCGGCCTTGGCGACGGCGAGCTGGGCCACCACCATGGCCGCCGAGCGGGGCAGGGCGAGGGCGACCGTCCGTTCCGGTCCGACGCCGTCGCGGACGAGGCGGTGCGCGAACCGGTTGGCGGCGCGGTCGAGTTCGGCGTACGTCAGCTCGCGGTCGCCGTCGGCCAGGGCGACCGCGTCGGGCGTCCGGGCGGCCTGCCGTTCGAACAGCTCGGGCAGGGTCGCCTCGGGTACGGCGCCTCGGCTGCCGCGGCCCTGTTCCAGCAGCGCGCGGACCTCGTCCTCGGAGGTCAGCGGCAGGGCGCCGAGCGGGCGGGACGGGTCGGCGGCGAGGGCGGTGAGCAGGGTGCCGAGCCGGGCGGCGAGACGGTCGGCGGTGGCCGGGTCGAACAGGTCGGTGTTGTAGGTGAGCAGGGCGTCCAGCGTTCCGTCCGGTGCCTCGGCGAATTCGAGGGTGAGGTCGAAGGCCGCCTGCCGTGTGTCGGTCTCGACGTCGGTGATGCGCAGGCCGGGCAGGTCGAGTTCGGCGGCCGGGGTGTTCTGGAGTACGACCATCACCTGGAAGAGGGGGGTGCGGCTGGTGTCCCGTTCCGGTTGCACCTCGTCCACGACGCGCTCGAAGGGCACGTCCTGGTGGGCGAAGGCGTCCAGCACCGTCCGCCGGACGGCGGTGAGGAAGTCGGTGAAGGGGCGGCCGTCCTCGATCCTGGACCGCAGCACCAGGGTGTTGACGAAGAACCCGACGAGCCGCTGGGTCTCGGCCCGCTCGCGTCCGGAGGTGACGGTGCCGACGGCGATGTCCCGCTGCCCGGACAGGCGGGCGAGGTAGGCCTGTACGGCGGCCACCAGGGTGGTGAACAGGGTGGTGCCGTGTTCCCGGGCGAGCCGGGTCAGCCGTTCTGTGGTGCCGGCGGGCACGGTGAGCCGGGTGGTGGCGCCGTCGCCGGTGCGCACGGCGGGGCGGGGCCGGTCGGTGGGCAGCTCCAGGGGCGCCGTGTCGGCCAGCTGCCGCTTCCAGTAGGCGAGTTGCTCGTCCGCCTCGGCGTCTCCCGTGGTGCGCTGCCAGTGCGCGTAGTCGGCGTACTGGACGGGGAGGGCGGGCAGGGTGCCGCTCTCGGCGCCCAGTCCGGCGCGGTAGAGGTGGGCCAGGTCGCCGAGCAGGACCGAGGTGGACCAGCCGTCGGTGACGATGTGGTGCAGGCCGAGCGCGAGCACGTGGTCGTCGTCGGCGAGCCGGACCAGGTGGGTGCGCAGCAGCGGCCCCTCCCGCAGGTCGAAGGGGCGTTCGCGCTCCGCGGCGAGCAGGGCGCGCAGGGCCGGGTCGCGGTCCCGCTCCGGCAGCACGGTCAGGTCGTGCGGCGGCAGCGGCACCCGGTGCGGCGGGTGGACGAGCTGCACGCCGTGGCCGTCGGCGCTGTCGAAGTTGGTGCGCAGCGACTCGTGCCGGGCGACCAGGCCGGTGAGGGCGTCGGCGAGTACAGCGGTGTCCAGGGGGCCGCGCAGCCGCAGCGCGAGGGCGGTGACGTACTCGCTGCCGCCGGGCGCGAACTCCTCCAGGAACCACAGGCGTTGCTGGGCGTACGACATCGGGACGGCGCCGTCGCGGGCGACCGGGACGATGGCCGGGCGGGCGGCCTGCCGCTGTTCGGTGAGGAGCGCGGCGAGTCCGGCCGGGGTGGGGCGGCTGAAGACGTCCCGGGGGGTGAAGTCGCTGCCGAGGGTTTCGGAGAGGCGGGCGGCGAGCCGGATGCTGAGGATGGAGTCGCCGCCGAGCGCGAAGAAGTCGTCCCGCACACCGGGCGGTTCGGTGCCGAGGACCTGTCCGAAGACCTCGGCGGTGAGGCGCTCGGCCTCGGTGCGGGGCTCGGTCCGCTCGGCGCGCGGGGTGGCGGCGGGGGCGGGGAGGGCGGTGCGGTCGACCTTGCCGTTGGCGCTCAGCGGCAGGGCGTCGAGCGGGACGACGTCGGTGGGCACCAGGTAGTCGGGCAGGGTGCGGCCCGCGAACTCCCGTAGTGCCGCCGGGTCCTGTCCGGCCGGGCCGACGACGTAGGCGACCAGGCGCCGGGCGCCCGGCCGGTCCTCGCGGGCGAGCACCGTCACGTCCGTCACACCGGGGTGGGCGGCGAGCACGGCCTCGGCCTCGCCGGGCTCGACCCGGAAGCCGCGGATCTTGACCTGGTCGTCTGCGCGCCCCAGGAACTCCACGGTGCCGTCCGGGCGTCGGCGTGCCAGGTCACCCGTGCGGTACACGCGCGCGCCGGGCGGGCCGGCCGGGTCGGCGAGGAAGCGGGCGGCGGTGTCGCCGGGACGGCCGAGGTAGCCGCGCGCGACGCCCTCGCCCGCGAGGTACAGCTCGCCGGTGCCACCCGGCGGGACGGGCCGCAGCCGGGCGTCCAGCACATGGACGTACATGTCGTCCAGGGGGCGGCCGATGGGCACGGTGTCGGGGACGGCGTCGGGGTCGGTGAGCGCGTGGGAGGTCGCGAAGGTGGTGGCCTCGGTGGGGCCGTAACCGTCGACGACGACCAGCCCGGGGCAGGCGGCGAGGACGCGGCGGACGGCCGCGGCGGGGACCACGTCGCCGCCGGTCCACACCTGCCGCAGTCCGGCGAAGCAGTCCGGCGCGTCCTGGGCGAGCAGCCGGAACAGCCCGGCCGTCAGCCACAGCGCGGTCAGCCCCGCCGACCACTCCTCCGCCAGACCCTCGCCGCCGGCGAACCGGCGCACCAGGCCCGCGTCCACCGGGCCCTCGGGCGCGACGACCACGCATCCGCCGTTGAGGAGCGGCGCCCACACCTCGAAGGTGGCCGCGTCGAACGCCACCGGGGAGTGCAGCAGCACCCGGTCGCAGACGCCGTCGGCGAAGCGGCTGTCGGTGGCCAGGGCCGCCACGTCGCGGTGCCGTACCGCCACCGGCTTGGGGCGGCCGGTGGAGCCGGAGGTGAACATGACGTAGGCCAGCCGGTCGGGGTCGGCGGGGGGCAGTGGCCCGGCCTCGTCGCCGGCGCGGGCGGCGGCGACGTCGGCGGGGGTGAGCCGGGCGGTGACGCCCGCCGCGTCGAGCAGGGCCCGGCGGCGTTGCTCGGGGGCCCGGGTGTCGACGGGCACATAGGCGCCGCCCGCCGCGAGGACCGCGAGTTGGGCCACGACGAGGCCGGCCGAGCGGTCCATCAGAAGGGCGACCCGGCCTTCGGGGGCGAGGCCGCCGGCCGTCAGCGTGTCCGCCAACCTGGCCGCCCACTCGCTCAGTTGACGGTACGTCAGCTCAGTGTCGCCGTCGCGTACGGCGATGGCGTCCGGGGTACGTCGGGCCTGCTCGGCGAACAGGTCGACCGGGCTGCGCGGCTCCGCCGTACGGGCCGGCAGGCTCCAGTCGGCCAACAGCCGCCGGTCGGCGGGGGTGAGCGCGTCCAGGCCGGCGAGGTCGCCGTCCAGTCCGTCGGCGAGCGCGGTGAGCAGCCCGGCGAGGCGGTCCACGGCCCGCTCGACGGTGGCGGGGTCGAACAGGGCGGGGTCGTAGGCCAGGTCGAAGCCGAGCCGTTCGGCGAGGTGGGCGCGCAGGCACCAGGCGAAGGTGGGGGCGTCGTCGGCCCGCACGTCGACGACCCGGACGCCGGTACGGGCGGTGGCCGACTCGTCCACGGGGTAGTTCTCGAACACCACCATGCTGTCGAACAGCGCCTCGCCGGACGGCACTTGGGAGCCTGCCTGGATACGGGGCAGGGCGAGGAAGTCGAAGCGGCGGGCCTCGGTCTGGGCCTCCTGGAGAGCGCGCAGCCAGGGCAGCACGCCTCCGCCGGACAGCCGGACCCGGGTGGGCACGGTGTTGATGAACATGCCGATCATGCCCTCCACGCCGGGCAGTTCGGCAGGGCGGCCGGAGACGGTGGTGCCGAACACCACGTCGTCGCGTCCGGCGGTCCGGCCCAGCAGCAGCGCCCAGGCGCCCTGCACCAGGGTGTTGACGGTCAGCCCGGCCCGGGCCGCGCTCTCGCGCAGCTTCCCGGAGACCCGCGCGTCCAGCTCGTGGCGGACCTGGGCGGTGGCGCGGGCCCGGCGGGCCTGGTCCGGGGTGCGGTCGTACGGAAGCGGGGTGCGGGCGGTGAATCCGGCGAGGGCGTCGGCCCAGTGCCGTTCGGCGGCCGACTCGTCCTGCTCGTCCAGCCAGCGCAGGAAGTCCGCGAGCAGCCGGCGCACCGGGGGTGCCGGGTCGGGGCCGCCGGTGAGCGCGGCGTAGCGCTCGCACACCTCGGTGAGGAGGTGGCCGGTGCTCCAGCCGTCCAGGGCGATGTGATGGGTGGACCACAGCAGCAGCACCTCGTCGCCGGGCAGCGCGGCCAGGGTGAGGCGGGTGAGCGGCGCGGTGGTCAGGTCCATCCCGGCCGTCCGGTCCTCGGCGAGCAGCCGGTCGGTGTGTTCGGCGCGTTCCCGGGCGGTGAGACCGTGCCAGTCGAGGTGGCGGACGGGCAGGACGGCGTGCCGGTGGACGACCTGCACCGGGCCGGGCAGGTCCCGCCAGTGGACGCTGGTGCGCAGGGCCGGGGTGCGGTCGGCGACCTGCTGCCAGGCCCGGGCGAAGGCGTGCGGGTCGGCGACCCCGGCCAGTCGTACCGCGATCCGGTCGAAGTAGGCGCCCTCGGTGTCCACCAGGCCGTGGAAGAGCATGCCGGCCTGGAGCGGGGTGAGCGGCAGGACGTCCTCGACGTGCCGGCCGTCGCCGACCAGCCGGTCCAGGCGGTCCTGCGGCAGCCTGGCGAGGGGGAAGTCGGACGGGGTGCGGCCGCCCGCGCCGGGGCGGGCGCAGTGCTCCACGATGTCCCGCAGGGCGGTGGTCATCCCTTCGGCCAGGGTGCGGACGGTGTCCTCGTCGTGGACGGCCGCCGGGTAGGTCCAGCCCAGTTCCAGCCGCCCGTGCTGGACGACTCCGGTGACGTCCAGGACGTAGGGGCGGGGGGCGTCCGGGTCGGTGTCGTGGCCGGTCGGGGCGAGGACGGCGCGGTGCAGGCCGTCGTCGGCGCCGCCGCCCGCGTCCCACTGGCCGTGGTAGTTGAAGCCGACCTGGGGTGCGGGGGCGCCGGCGAGGGGGCTGTCCGGCAGGAGGTGGCGCAGGGCGCCGTGGCCGAGGCCGTGCCGCGGGACGGCGCGGAGCTGTTCCTTGACCGAGCGGAGCGTGTCGTGCCAGCCGGCGCCGGGGGCGACGCGCAGGGCGAGCGGGAACTCGGCGGTGAACCAGCCGACCGTACGGGACAGGTCGACGTCGGCGAAGAGGTCCTCGCGTCCGTGACCCTCCACGCCGACCAGGACCGTGTCCCGCCCGCACCACTTCGCGAGGGTGTGCCCGAGGGCGCTGAGCAGGACGTCGTTGACCTGGGTGCGGTAGACCTCGGGCACCCGGCGCAGCAGGGCCTCGGTGGTCTGCGCGTCCAGGGTGACGGTGACCGTGGCCGAGGTGCCGTACGTGTTGGGTCCCGGGCGCCCGGCGGGCAGGCCGGCCGGGGCCTCGGCGGTGCGCCGCCAGTGGTCCAGGTCGGCGGTGAAGCCGCCGTCGCCGGTGTGCTCGGCGAGGCGGGCCGCCCAGTGGGCGTACGAGGTGCCGGCGGGCGGCAGGTCCACCGTCCGGCCGGCCGCGGCGGACCGGTAGGCGGCGGCGAGGTCGGCCGGGAGGATGCGCCAGGAGACGCCGTCGACGGCGAGATGGTGGACGGTGACGACGAGCTGTCCCGCCCGGCCGGGGCCGCGGTCGAGGAAGAGGAAGCGGACGACGCGGCCCGTGACGGGGTCGAGCCCGGCCTGCGCGCGGTCGGTCAGCCGGTGCGCCTCCCTCTCCACGGCCGTGTCGTCGAGCCCGGCGAGGTCGTGGCGGCTGAACACGGCGTCCGGTGCGGCCGGCAGGACGTCCTGCCGCCAGCCGGCTCCGGTGTGCGTGAACCGGGTGCGCAGGGCGGCGTGGTGGGCGACGACGGCCCGGGCGGCCCGGCTCAAAGCTTCGCCGTCCGTGCCCGGGAGCAGTTCGAAGCGCTGGGTCATCGTGAAGCGCAGCGGATCGCCGGGGCGGCGGCCGTCCAGGTACCAGTGCTGGATCGGGGTGAGCGGCGCGGGGCCCGCGGGCGTCTCGTCGGTGCCGGCCGGGGCCGGGGCCGTCTCGCCGGCGCGCAGGGCGAGTTCGGCGACGCTCTGGTGCCGGAAGACGTCCTTGGTGGTGAGCGCGAGTCCGGCCTGCCGGGCGCGGGAGACGATCTGGATGCTGAGGATGGAGTCGCCGCCGAGCGCGAAGAAGTTGTCGCGGGCGCCGACCCGTTCGACGCCGAGCACCTCGGCCCAGATGGCGGCGAGCCGTTCCTCGGTGCCGGGCCGGGGTGCGACGTAGGGGTTGCCGTCGTCGGGCCGGGCGGGCGGGGCGGGCAGGGCACGGCGGTCGGTCTTGCCGCCGGCGGTGCGCGGGACGCGGTCGAGCGGGACGAAGGCGGCGGGCACCATGTGGTCGGGCAGGGTACGGCGCAGCCGGACCCGCAGGTCGTCGGCGGACGGCTGCCTCCCGTCGGCGGCCACCACGTAGGCGACCAGCATCGGGCGCCCGGCGTGTTCGCGGACGGTGACGGCGGTGTCGGTGACGTCCGGCAGGGCGAGCAGGGCGGCCTCGATCTCGCCGGGCTCGATACGGAAGCCGCGGATCTTGAGCTGGTCGTCCGCGCGGCCGAGGAACTCCAGCAGTCCGGCCGTGTCCCAGCGGGCCCGGTCGCCGGTGCGGTACATCCGCTCCCCCGGCGGGCCGAACGGGTCGGGCAGGAAGCGGGTTGCGGTGAGGCCGGGCCGGTTCAGGTAGCCGCGGGCCACTTGGGCGCCGGCGAGGTACAGCTCGCCGGGTGTGCCGGCCGGTACCGGGCGCAGGGCGCCGTCGAGGACGTAGGCGCGCAGTCCGCCGCCGGGGCGGCCGATGACCGGCCGGCCGGGGTGGTCCGCGACGGGGGCGTAGACGGAGTCGACGGTGCACTCGGTGGGGCCGTACATGTTGAGGACGGTGACGCCGAGCGCGTCGTGGGCGGCGGCCAGGTCCCGCCAGGTGGCGGTGGAGACGGCCTCGCCGCCGACGAGCAGCAGCCTCGGGTGGTGCCGGCCGGGGGCGAGGAGTCCGGCGGCCAGGAGTTCGCGCAGGAAGGTGGGGGTGACGTTCACCAGGTCGAGGCGGTCGGCGGCGACCCGGGCGCAGAACGCGTCGGGGTCGAGGCGGGTGTCGTCGTCGACGAGGTGGACCTGCTGGCCGAGGGCGAGCAGCAGCGGGCCCTCCCAGGAGGTGTCGAAGGCGAAGGACGCGCTGAGCGCGGCCCGCAGCCGGCTGTCCTCGGTGGTGTGCGGGGTGACGAGGCTCGCGCGGTGGTCGTGGCAGAGGTTGACGAGCTGCCGGTGTTCGACGGCGACGCCCTTGGGCCGGCCGGTGGAGCCGGAGGTGTAGACGATGTACGCGGTGTTCTCGGGCCGCAGCGGGCGGGTCCGGTCGGCGTCGGTGGGGTCGTGGGCGGGCAGGTCGCGGCCGGCCGCGGCGCGCAGGGTGTCCTCGGTGAGCAGGGTGTGCGGGCGGGCGTCGTCCAGGAGGAGGCGGATGCGTTCCTCGGGCAGGCGCGGATCGAGGAAGAGGAACGCGGCGCCCGCCTTGGCGACCGCGAGCAGGGCCACCAGCAGGGCCGAGGTGCGGGGCAGGCGGACGGCGACGACGGTCTCGGGGCCGGCGCCCTCGGCGACGAGGTGGTGGGCGAGCCGGTTGGCGCGCGCGTTGAGGGCGGCGAAGTCGAGGGTGGTGTCGGGGGCGACCAGCGCCGTGAGGTGCGGGGTGCGGGCGGCCTGGGCCTCGAAGAGGGCGGGGAAGGTGGTGTCCGGCGCGGGCAGCGTCCGGCCCCGGCCGAGCCGGAGCAGGCGCTGTTCCTCGGCGCCGGTCATCAGGGGCAGGGCGCCCACGGCGCGGTCCGGGTCGTCGGCGGCGGCCTCCAGCAGCACGCGGAGCCGGTCGGCCAGCAGCTGTGCGGTGGAGTGGTCGAACAGGCCGGTGTTGTACTCCAGGTGGCCGGTGAGGGCGCCGTCGCGCTCCACGAAGTCGAAGGCCAGGTCGTAGGTGGCGTTCCGGACCGGCGGGGTCACCGGACGCACGTCCAGGCCGGGCAGCGGGGGCACCTCGGCACCGAGGTTGTGCAGGGCGACCATCACCTGGAAGAGCGGGGTGCGGCTGGTGTCGCGCTCCGGCTGGACGGCGTCCACCACCCGCTCGAAGGGCACGTCCTGGTGGGCGACCGCGTCCAGGACGGTGGCGTGGACCTCGGCCAGCAGTTCGCGGAAGGACAGCTCCGGGCGGATCCGGGCGCGCAGGACCAGGGTGTTGACGAACATGCCGACCACGTCGTGCAGTTCGGGCTGTTCGCGGCCTGCGGTGACGGTGCCGACGGTGACGTCCTGCCGGCCGGCCCAGCGGGCGAGCAGCACCTGACAGGCTGCCAGCAGGGTGGTGAAGAGGGTGGTGTCGGCCTCCCGGCCCCGGGCGCGCAGCCGGTCGGTGAGCGCGGCGGGCAGGGTGAAGGTGAGCAGGGCGCCGTCCCGGGTGCGGACGGCGGGTCGCGGCCGGTCGGTGGGCAGTTCCAGCGGTGTCACGCCGTCCAGTGCGCGGCGCCAGTACGCGAGGTCGGCCTCGGCCCGCTCGGTGCGGGTGCGCTGCCAGGCGGCGTAGTCGGTGTACCGGAGCGGCAGGGCGGGCAGTTCGGGGGTCCGGCGGTCCAGGGCGGCGGCGTACAGCTCGCCGAGGTCGCGGCCGAGGACGCCCATGGACCAGCCGTCGGTGACGATGTGGTGCAGGGCCAGTACGAGGACGTGTTCCTCGGGGTCCGGGCCGGTGAGGCGGGCGAGGCGGGCGCGCAGCAGCGGGCCGGTGCCGAGGTCGAACGGCCGGGCGGCCTCGCTCTCCACGAGGGCGTCGACTGCCGCGGGGCCGTCGCAGTCCTCGACGCGCAGGTCCAGCGGGGCGGGCGGGTGGACGATCTGCCGTGCCCGGCCGTCGTGTTCGGCGAAGGTGGTGCGCAGGGACTCGTGCCGGGCGACCAGGCCGTCCAGGGCGGTGCGCAGGGCGGCCGGGTCGAGCGGGCCGGTCAGGCGCAGTACGGACAGGGTGGTGTACTCGGTGCTGCCGGGCTCGAAGCGGTCGAGGAACCACAGCCGCTGCTGGGCGTGTGACAGCGGGGCGGGGGCGTCCGGGGCGGCGACCGGGACGGTGTCGGCGGGGGTGCTCGGCGCGCCTGAGGGGTCGCCGAGCGCGGCCGCGAGTTCGGACAGCGTGGGGTGGGTGAACAGCAGCCGGGGCGAGACGTCGGTGCCGAAGGCGGCGCGCAGCCGGGAGACCACGCGGACGGCGAGGATGGAGTCGCCGCCGAGGGCGAAGAAGTCGTCGTCGGCGCCGACCTCGCCGGCGTCCAGGACGTCCGCCCAGGCGGCGGCGACGAGCCGTTCGGCGGGGGTGTGCGGTGCCTCGCGGTCACCGCCGGCCGCGAGGTCCGCGGGGCGGGGCGCGGGCAGGGCACGCCGGTCGAGCTTGCCGTTGACGGTGAGCGGCAGGGCGTCCATCGGCACGTAGGCGGCGGGCACCATGTGAGAGGGGAGCGTCCGCTGGAGGTGGGCGCGCAGTTCCGCGGCGGACGGCGGGACGCCGCCGGTGCGGACCACGTGGGCGACCAGGCGGCGGGTGCCGCCGGTGTCCTCGTACACGCCGACGGCGGCGGCGCCGACGCCCGCGTGAGCGTGCAGGGCGGCCTCGATCTCGCCGGGCTCGATGCGGTAGCCGCGGATCTTCACCTGCTGGTCGGCGCGGCCCAGGTACTCCAGGGTGCCGTCGGCGCGCCGGCGGGCGCGGTCCCCGGTGCGGTACATGCGGGTGCCGGGACGGCCGAAGGGGTCGGCGAGGAACCGGGACGCGGTCAGGCCGGGCCGGCCGAGGTAGCCGCGGGCCAGCCCCTCCCCCGCGACGTACAGCTCGCCGACGGCGCCGGGCGGTGCGGGGTTGAGCGTGTCGTCGAGGACATGGGCGCGCAGGTCGGGGATGGCGGTGCCGATGGGGCTCGCACCCCCGGCGCCGGCCCTCGCGCGGTCGAGGGGCGCGTAGGTGACGTGCACGGTGGTCTCGGTGATGCCGTACATGTTCACCAGCCGGGGCGCGGTGTCCGGGTGGCGCAGGTACCAGTCGGCGAGCCGGGACACGTCGAGCGCCTCGCCGCCGAAGACGACCGTGCGCAGCGCCAGCCGGCCGCCCACCTCGGTGTGTTCGGCGTCGGCGCGGATCAGCGGGTAGAAGGCGGACGGGGTCTGGTTGAGGACGGTGACCTGTTCGTCGGCGAGCAGCCGCAGGAAGTCCTCCGGGGAGCGGGCCGTGTCGTCGGGGACGACGACGAGCCGGCCGCCGTGCAGCAGCGGCCCCCACAGCTCCCAGACGGAGAAGTCGAAGGCGTAGGAGTGGAACAGCGTCCAGACGTCGGTGTGGTCGAAGCGGAACCAGTCGCGGGTGCGGGTGAAGAGGCGGACGACGTTGGCGTGCGGGATGACGACGCCCTTGGGGCGGCCGGTGGAGCCGGAGGTGTAGATGGCGTAGGCGGGGCTCTCGGGCAGCGGGCGGTGTCCGGGACCGGCCGGGCCGTGGGCGGGGCGCCGGTCCAGGTCGGCCCGTACCTCCGGGTCGTCCAGGCGCAGTACGGGTACGGCGCTGGTGCCGGGCGCCTGCGTGGTGGTCACGAGGGCCACCGGGGCGGCGTCGTCGAGGAGCGCGGCGACGCGTTCGGCGGGCAGCGCGGGGTCGATGGGCAGGTAGGCGGCGCCGGTCTTGAGGACGGCGAGGACGGCGACGACCAGGTCGGTGGAGCGGGGCAGGGCGAGGGCGACGTACCGCTCGGGGCGCGCGCCGAGTCCGGCGAGACGGTGGGCGAGCCGGCCGGCGCGGGCGTCCAGTTCGGCGTAGTCGAGCCGGTCGTCGCCGCAGGTGACGGCCTCGGCGCCGGGGGTGCGGGCGGCCTGGGCCTCGAAGAGGTCCACCAGGGTCTCGGCGGGCCGGCCTTCCTCGGTGCCGTTCCACTCGGTGAGGACGCGCCGCCGTTCCTCCGCGGTGGTCCAGGCGAGTGCGGCGAGGGGGCGCCCGGGGTCCTCGGCCAGTTCGGTGAGCAGCAGGCACAGCCGGCGGGCCAGGTCCGCGGCGGTGGCCGCGTCGAACAGCTCGGGGTCGTAGGCGAGGTCGAAGCCGAACCGCTCGCCCTGGTAGGCGCGCAGCACGAGCGGGTAGTTGGTGGCGTCGCGGGAGGAGACCTCCGTGAGCCGCACCCCGGAGCCGGCCGAACTCGCCGCGTCGAAGGGGTAGTTCTCGAAGGCGACCATGCTGTCGAAGAGGGGGCTGCCGGAGGGCACGTCGCTCAGGCCGGTCAGTTCGGCGAGGGACACGGCGGCGAAGCGGCGCGCTTCGGCCTGCGCCTCCTGGAGGTCGCGCAGCCAGGCGACCGCGGTACGGCGGCTCTCCACGCGGACCCGGGTGGGCAGGGTGTTGATGAACATGCCGACCATGTCCTCGGCGCCGGGCAGGTCGTCGGGGCGGCCGGAGACGGTGGTGCCGAACAGCACGTCGGGCTCGGCGGCGTAGCGGGACAGCAGCAGGGCCCAGGCTCCCTGGACGACGGTGCCGAGGGTGAGTCCGGCCGCGCGGGCGGTGCGGGTGAGGCGGGCGGAGGTCTCGTCGGACAGGGCGGCGGTATGCACGGCCGCCGAGCGGGTCTCGTGGCCCGCCGGGCGGGGCCGGTCGGCGGGCAGTGGGGTCGGGGTGGCGAAGCCCTCCAGCACGCCCCGCCAGTGGGCGCGGACGGCTTCGGTGTCCTGGCCGGCGAGCCAGCGCACGTAGTCCCCGAAGGGCCGGCGTGCGGGCGGCGCCGGTCGGTCCCCGGTGGTGAGGGCCGCGTACTCGGCGAACACCTCCGTGAGGACCTGGGCCAGGCTCCAGCCGTCCAGGATCAGGTGGTGGGAGGTCCACAGCAGGTGCAGTCGGGCGTCGGGCAGCCGGACGAGGGTGAGCCGCGTCAGGGGCGCGGTGCCGAGGTCCAGGCCGCGCGCGAGGTCCTCGGCGCGCAGCCGCTCCAGGCGGGCGGCCCGCTCCCCCGCGTCGAGGCCGCGCCAGTCCAGCGTCTCGACGGGCAGCGGCACGTCCCGGTGCACGATCTGGAGCGGTACCGGGACCCCCTGCCAGACCACCGAGGTGCGCAGGGCCGGGGTGCGGTCGGTGACCCGCTGCCAGGCGGCGGCGAACGCGCCGGCGTCGGCCACCCCGTCAAGGAGCAGCGCGGCCTGGTCGAGGTAGACGTCGTCGGCGCCGCCGACCAGCCGGTGGAAGAGCATGCCCTCCTGGAGCGGGGTGAGCGGCAGCACGTCCTCCACCGACCGGCCGTCGCCGACGAGCCGGTCCACCGCGGCCTGGTCGAGCCGGGCGAGCGGGAAGTCGGAGGGGGTACGGCCGCCCGCGCCGGGCCGGGCGCAGTGCTCGGTCACCTCGGTGAGCGCGCGCAGCATGCCGTCGGCCAGGGCGCGGACGGTGGACTCGCGGTGCACCTGGTCGCTGTAGTGCCAGGTGATCTCCAGTTCGCCGTCGCTCACCACGGCCGACACGTCGAGCAGGTGGTCCAGCGGTTCGGCGGGGTCGATGTCGCCGGCGGGCACGTCGGCGGTGGGCGCGAAGTCGCCGCCCGCGCCGGACGTCCACTGCCCGTGGTAGTTGAACGAGACCTGCGGCAGCGGGAGTTCACCGAGCGCTCGGGCGCCCGGCGCGGGTGAGCCGAGCCGTGCCAGTGCCTCGCGGCCCAGGCCGCGCCGGGGTACGGCCCGCAGCCGCTCCTTGACGGACTTCAGGGTGGCGGCCCAGTCGGGGGCGCCGGCCGGGCCCGCCGGGGTGAGGGTGACCGGGTACTGGCTGGTGAACCAGCCGACGGTACGCGCCAGGTCGGCGCCCTCGACCAGGTGCTCCTCGCGGCCGTGGCCCTCCAGGGCGACGGTGACGTTCGGGGCGTCCGCCCAGTCGGCCAGCACCCGGCCGAGCGCGCTCAGCAGCACGTCGTTGACCTGGGTGCGGTAGACGCCCGGGACGCGGCGCAGCAGGGCCTCTGTGGTGGCCGCGTCCAGCCGAACGCCGACCGTGCGTACGGAGCCGGCGAGCGGGGTGCCGGGCAGGTCGACGGGGAGCGGGGTGCGCGGGCGGGCCGCCTCGGCGGTCCAGTACGGCAGGTCGTCGTCGAGGTCGCCGGCGCGCACCCGCTCGGCGAGTCCGCGCGCCCACGCGGTGAACGGGGTCCGTTCGGGCTCCAGTTGAAGGTTCTCGCCGTGGGCGGTCTGCCGGTAGGCCTGTGCCAGGTCGGCGAGCAGCACGCGCCAGGAGACGCTGTCGACGGCGAGGTGATGGGCCGTCAGGAACAGTCGCGGGCGGGTGCCTTCGGCGGCCGGGAGCAGGGCGGCGCGCAGCAGGGTGCCGGTGGCGGGGTCGAGTGCGGCGCGGGCGGCCTCGGCGGCCTCGGTCACGTCGGCGCCCTCGTGGCGGGTGAGGAAGCCGCCGGCGGGGCCGGTGCCGGGGTACTGCCGCCAGGTGTCCCCCTCCCGGACGAACCGGGTCCGCAGGGACGGGTGGTGCGCGACGACCGCGTCCAGCGCGCGGGCCAGGGCCGGTTCGTCCAGGTCGTGCGGCAGGCCGAGGAGCATCGACATGGCGAAGCGGCGCAGCGGTCCGTGGGTGGCAAGGAACCACTCCTGTACGGGGGTCAGCGGGGCGGGGCCCGTCTCCTCGGGGCGGCGGGGCGCGGGCAGGGGTGCGGCGCGCCGGGACGCGGCGGCGGCGAGGTCGGCGACCGTCTGGTGCCGGAAGACGTCCTGGGAGGACAGGTGCAGACCGGCGGCGCGGGCCCGGGAGACGGCCTGGATGCTGAGGATCGAGTCGCCGCCCAGCTCGAAGAAGTTGTCCGTGACGCCCACCGCGCGCACCCCGAGCACCTCGGCCCAGATCCCGGCCAGGGTCTCCTCGTCCGGGGTGCGCGGGGCGGTGAACTCCCCTGCTCTGTCGGGGGCTTCGAGGTCGGGAGCGGGCAGGGCGCGGCGGTCCAGCTTGCCGCTGACGGTGAGCGGCAGCGCGTCCAGCGGCGTGAACGAGGACGGCACCATGTGGTCGGGCAGCACCCGGCGCAGCGCGGCCCGCAGGGCGGCCGGTTCGGGCCGGGGCGCGCCGGGGGCGGGGACGGCGTAGGCGGCCAGCCGCAGGTGGCCGTGGGCGTCGGGCACCGCGAGGACCGCGGCGGCGGCGATCTCCGGCAGGTCCTGGAGGGCGGCCTCGATCTCGCCGGGCTCGATGCGGTGGCCGCGCACCTTCACCTGGTCGTCGGCGCGGCCGAGGTAGTCGAGGCGGCCGTCGGCTGTCCAGCGGGCCAGGTCGCCGGTGCGGTACATGCGGGTGCCGGGCGGCCCGTAGGGGTCGGGCAGGAAGCGGGCGGCGGTCAGGCCGGGGCGTTGGGTGTAGCCCCGGGCCACCTGCTCGCCCGCGAGGTACAGCTCGCCGCCGACGCCGGGCGGCACCGGCTGGAGGCGGTCGTCCAGGACGTAGGCGCGGGTGTGCGGCAGCGGGCGGCCCACCAGCGGCCGGCCGGTGCCCTCGATCCGGCAGGACAGCGCGTCGACCGTGCACTCGGTGGGGCCGTAGAAGTTGTACGCGGCCACCTCGGGGTGCGCGCCCAGCTCGCGCCAGAGCGCGGGACCGATCGCCTCGCCGCCGAGCATGAGGACCCGGGGGCGGTGGCGGGGGTCGGTCAGCAGTCCGGCGGGCAGCAGTTGGCGCAGGTACGAGGGGGTGAGGTCGAGGAAGTCGACGCGGTGGGCGACGACGTACTCGACCAGGGCGGCCGGGTCCATCCGGGTGGCCTCGTCCACCAGGTGGAGCGGGTGGCCGTCGGCGAGCAGCAGCACGCCTTCGAGGGAGGTGTCGAAGGAGAAGGACGCCGTGAGCGCCACCCGCAGCGGGCCGCCGCCCGCCTCGGCGACGAACCCGGCGCGGTGGGCGGCGAGCAGATGTGTGAGGGCCCGGTGCGGTACGGCGACGCCCTTGGGGCGGCCGGTGGAGCCGGAGGTGTGGATGACGTAGGCGGTGTGCAGCGGGTCCAGGGGGGCGTGCCGGTCGGCGTCCGTGGGGTCGGTGTCCGGCAGGCCCTCGGGTACGGCGGCGAGGGCGGCCTCGTCGAGGACCAGGGTGGGGCGGGCGTCGTCGAGGAGGAGGCGGACGCGCTCCTCGGGCAGGGCGGGGTCCAGCGGCAGGTAGCCGGCGCCGGACTTCCAGACGGCGAGGATGGCCGTGATCATGTCGGCGGTGCGCGGCAGCCGCAGCGCGACGAGGTGTTCGGGGCCGGCGCCGAGGGCGATGAGGTGGTGGGCGAGCCGGTTGGCGCGGGCGTTGAGCGTGCCGTAGTCGAGCCGCTCGCCGCCGGCCACCAGGGCGAGGGCGCCCGGGGTGCGGGCCGCGCGGTCCTGGAACAGGTACGGGTGCGGGGCGTCGGTGACGGGGCGGGCGGTGGTGGTGTTCCAGTCGCGGGTGACCTGCCGTATCTCCTGGCCGGACAGCAGCGGCAGGGTGCCGAGCGGCCGGTCCGGGGTGGCGGCGGCGGCCTCCAGCAGGCGCAGCAGCTGGCCGGCCATCCGCCGGGCGGTGTCCGGGTCGAACAGGTCGGTGCGGTACTCCAGCAGTCCGGTCAGCGCCTCCCCGTCCGGGACGAACTCGATGCTGAGGTCGAAGGTGGCGGCCTGCCGGGGCACGGCGACCGGGGTGAGCGTCAGGTCCCGGGGAGCGGCCGAGGCGGCGGGCGGGTCGGGGTGCAGCAGGACCATCACGTCGAACAGCGGGTTGCGGCCGGCCTCGCGGGCGGCGCCGACCGTCTCCACGACCCGCTCGAAGGGCGTGTCGCCGTGCGCGAAGGCATCGTTGACCGTGTCGGCGGTGCGGGTCAGCAGGTCCCGGAAGGAGTCGCCGGACGCCACCGGGGTGCGCAGCGCGACGGTGTTCACGAAGAAGCCGACGGCCCGCTCCAGGTCGGTGCGCGAGCGGCCCGGCGTCAGGGAGCCGATTGTGCTCTCGTCCTGTCCGGACCAGCGGGCCAGCAGTGCCTGGGCGGCGGCGACCAGCGCGGTGTGGAGCGTGGTGTGCTGCTGCCCGGCGAGGTCGCGGAGGGTGCGGGTGAGGGCGGCGGGGACGGCGAAGGTGTGGCCGGCGCCGGCGCCGGCCTCCTCGCCGCGCCGGGGCCGGTCCAGCGGGAGACCGGGGACGACGGCGCCCGCCAACCGCTCTTTCCAGTGGGCGAGTTGGCGCTCCAGCCGGGGCCCGGCAAGCTGCTCGCGCTGCCAGACGGCGAAGTCCGGGTACTGGGTCGCGACCGGGGGGAGGGCCGGTTCGGCGCCCCGTGCCAGCGCCTCGTAGGCGGCGCACAGTTCGTCCAGGACGATACCCATCGACCAGCCGTCGGTGATGATGTGATGGGCCGTCAGTAGCAGGACGTGTCCGGTCGGCGACTCGCGCAGCAACAGGGCCCGCAGCAGGGGGCCGGCGCTCAGGTCGAAGGGGGCGGAGTACGCGGCGAGCAGGGCCGCGTCCAGGCCGCCGTCGGGTACGTCCTGGACCGGCAGCGGTACCGGGGCGGCCGGGTGGACGGTCTGCGCGGGCCGGCCGTCGGTCTCCTCGAAGGTGGTGCGCAGCGCCTCGTGCCGGGCGGTGACGGCGGCGAGGGCGCGTTCCAGGGCGGTGTGGTCCAGGGGGCCGGTGAGGCGGACCGCGACCGCGCTGTTGTAGCGGGCGTCGCCGGGGTGCAGCCGGTCCAGGAACCACAGCCGCTGCTGGGCGAAGGACAGGGGCAGCGGCCGGTCGCGGCCGGCGCGCGGGATGCCGGCGGGCGAGCC
>NZ_JBEYFY010000072.1:0-34263 GCF_040703595.1 Streptomyces sp. NPDC007084 | reverse complement strand
GGCGCGTCCACGACGGCGTGCGGGCGGATGCAGACCACCCGGATGTTGCGGGGCGCCAGTTCGGCGGCGAGGACGCGGGAGAAGGCCTCCTTGCCACCCCGAGCGCGATGCCCTCGGAGAACAACGGGCCGCCGCTGTCGCCCGGTTCGGCACACACCGTGGTCTCGATCAGCCCGGTCACCGTGCCCTCCGGGTAGTTGACCGTCGCGCCCAGCGCGGTCACCTTGCCGTCGCGCAGACCGCTGGTGCTGCCGCTGCGGAAGACCCGTTGTCCGACGGCCGGATCGGCGGCGCCGTTGATGCGTACGCCGTTGCCGCCGCCGATGGCCACCACGTTGGTCCCCGTCGCGGGCGCCTGCCCGGCGTCGTACCGCACGAGCGAGAAGTCACTGCCGGGGAACGCCGTCGTGACGGTCCGGCCGACCTGCCGGCGGGCCGTGTTGTCCGCGAACCACACCGAGCCGGCCGGACCGCAGTGCCCGGCGGTCAGGATGAACTGCTCGCTCCCGTTGGTCACGTTGAAGCCCGCCGAGCAGCGCCCCGCGGTGGAGAAGATCGCCTGCGCGCCGTTCACCCGGGTGGTGAACGCGCCCTGGGTGCGCCGCATCCGCACCTCGTCGCCGATGCCGTCGGCCAGCCTCGTCATACGCGACCAGTCGGACGCCGAGACGGTGCTGTCCGCTTGGACGAGCACCTCGTTGCGCGTGTAGTCCACCGCCCACGCGGTGCCCGGCACCCGGGGCGCCGAACTCAACGCCTTCGTGGCCGACTTGAGGTCACGCATGCTGTGCGGCACGACCTTCGGACGGGCGCCCGCCCGCTCGACCTCCGCCGCCGCCTTCGCGTCGGTGACCGCGACGACGGGGCGGCCGTCGTCGGCGATCCAGGTCCCCGCGGTGCGCGCGGTGCCCAGCCGGGTCACCAGACCGGCCCCCGTCGTGACGGCGGACCGCACCGAACTCCCCGTGGCACGCGACGAGCCGGACGGTTCGCTCGCCATCGCGTGCGTCACCATCAGACCTCCGCAGAGCAGTCCGCCGACGGCCGCGAACCGCGCCCCCCGCTGGACGATCCGTCGTCGTGCGTGCCTCATCCATGGGCTCCCGAAGCCGAACGGCGGCGGCGTCACCGCCGCCGGAAGCCCCGGTCGAGAGCCCTCCCCTCATACGTGCGCCCCCGCCCCCGCGTTCACCACCCCGTGAAGGGGAGGCACGCGAAAGCGAGGGCGGGGCGCGGGCGGGCATCCCGGCCGGTCCACGTGGGGTACGCGGCCGGTCTACGTGTAGGCGCGCGGCCGGTCCACGAGTAGGCGCGCGTCCGCTCTACGTGTGGGCGCGCGTCCGGGCGGTGACTTCCTCCGGCGTCAGATACACATCCGTGCGCTCGAAGTCCCGCAGGGTGCCCTTGCGTCCGGCGAGGAAGCCGGTGCGGACGAAGTCGTCGCCCGCGACGGCGTTCAGCAGCCAGTTGGCCGTCGTACGGAATCGGGCCGAGCCGGTGGGCAGCGCGTACAGGTGGTAGCCGCGGGCCACGACCTGCGCGGGCACCCCCTTGAGGTCGATGCCGAGCGGCTTGGAGACGGCGTCGTGGCCGCCGAGGTCGACGACCAGGCCGAGGTCCTTGTGCCGGTAGGGCAGCGTGGGCTGCCCGCGCAGCCGCGCCGTCAGCACCCGGGCTGCGTGCCGGCCCTGCCGGGCCGCGTGCTGGGCGGTCGGCGGACACGGGGAGCCGTCCCCCTTGGCGAGGTCGGGCACCGCCGCCGCGTCGCCCAGCGCGAACACCCCGTCAAGACCCGGCACCCGGAAGTCGGGCTCGGTGACGATCCTGCCGCGCACGGTCTCCGCGCCCAGCGAGTCGACCAGCGGGCTCGCCGCGACACCGGCCGTCCACACCAGCGTCCGCGAGGGCAGCACCCGTCCGTCGGTGAGGGTGACCTCGTCCTTGGTGACGGAGGCGACGGTCGTGCCCAGCGAGATGTTCAGACCCCGCGCGTTCAGCATCCGCAGCGCGCTCGCGCCCAGCTTGTCGCCCAGTTCGGGCAGCAGCTTCGGCGCGACGTCGACCAGGTGCCACTTGATGAGTCCGGGGTCAATACGCGGGTGGTAGCGCTTCGCGGCGGCCGTCGTCAGCCGCTGGAGACAGGCCGCCGTCTCGGTGCCCGCGTACCCGCCGCCGACCACCACGAACTGGAGCCGCGCCGCCTGCTCGGTGTCGTCCGTCGTGGCCGCCGCCAGGTCGAGCTGCGCGATCACGTGGTCCCGCAGGTACACCGCCTGGGAGAGCGTCTTCATCCCGCGCGCCTCGTCGGCCAGCCCCGGGATGTCGAAGGTGCGGGTCACACTGCCCGGCGTGAGGACCAGATAGTCGTACGGCAGATCGACCAGATCCCCGGTGATCTTGCGGATCACGCACACCTTGGCCTCGGTGTCGACGCCGATCACCCCGCCCGGCACCATCGCGGTGCGGCGCAGCATCCGGCGCAGCGAGGGCGCCACGGACTGGGGGGTGAGGACGCCGGCGGCGACATGGGGCAGGAGGGGCAGATAGAGCTGGTAGTCCGTCGGGCTCACCAGGGTGACCCGCGCCTCGCCCTGGGCGAGCGTCCGCTCCAGACCGCGGGCGGCCTCGACCCCGGCGAAACCGCCGCCGACGATGACGATGTTCGGTCCGTGCATCCGAGCAGCCCTCTCTCCGCTGTTGCCCCGCCGCGAACCCAGGCTCACACGGGGCGCGGACCTCTGCCACCGCACCGGGAGCCCCGCGCCGCACACCCGTATCTCTACCGATCAGTAACTGTCTCTTCCCTCCGCGTACACGCGCTGCCAGGATCATGTCTGCCGCGACGACGGGCCAGGCACCGTCGCCGTCGCGCTGCGCGCGTGCTCCACGGACAGACCTGAGACGTGAATCGCGAGACGTGAAAAGGGGACCGGCATGACGGGACGCGGTGTGGGACGCCGGCTGGGCGCGGTGTCGGCGGTGGTGGCCCTCGGCATCGGAGGGACGGTCACGGCGGCGGGGTCCGCCACGGCGGCACCGGTGCGGGAGACCGCGGCCGTGAGCACGGCCGCGGCGGCCGGCGTGGACTACGCCATCTGGCAGCGTGACGTCCAGGCGGTCATCGACCAGGCGACCCCGTACGTCGAGCAGCGCACCGCGAACGCGGACGGCCGGAAGCTCGCGCTCGTCTTCGACATCGACAACACCACGCTGGAGACCGACTTCCACCCCTGGTACCAGCTCCCCACGCCCGCCGTGAAGGCGTCCCTGGCCCTCGCGCGCTACGCGCACTCCCGCGGCGCCGCGGTCTTCTTCGTCACCGCGCGCCCCGGCATCATCGCCTCCGAGACGAAGTGGAACCTCAAGAGCGTCGGCTACCCGGTGGACGGCCTCTACGTCCGTGACCTGCCCGACCTCTTCGCCGAGGTCAGCGCCTACAAGACCGGCAAGCGCGCCCTGATCGAGTCCCTCGGCTACACGGTCGTCGCCAACGTCGGCAACAACACGACGGACCTGGTGGGCGGTCACGCCGAGCGCACCTTCAAACTGCCCGACTACGACGGCCAGTTGTCCTAGGCCCCCGTGCTCCCGGGCCGGTCCCGCCCTGTGCCGTCCCGCCCGGCGCAGCACCCGAGGTGGCCGGTCCGGTCCCCGCGCATACACTTCCGCCATGGACGAGGTCTCGTTGGACACCCTGGGCTCGGGCAAGTACCTGCTGATCACCAGTTACCGCAAGAACGGCACGGGCGTGGCCACACCGGTCTGGGTGGTGCGGGACGGCGCCGCGCTCGGCGCGTGGACGACCACCGAGAGCTGGAAGGTGAAGCGGATCCGCAACCGCGCCGACGTGCTGGTCGGCCCGTGCGACGTGCGCGGCAGGCCGACGGGTGAGGCGATCCCTGCGACGGCGGAGATCGTCGGCCCGGAGGACACCGCCCGCTACCGCAAGCTCATCGCCCGCAAGTACGGACTGGTCGGCCGGCTCACCCTGCTCGGCAGCCGGCTGCGCCGCGGCGAGAGCGGCACGGTCGGCATCCGCATCACGCCCGCGAAAACCGCCTGAACCACACGCGGGTACGGGGCTCCCGCACCGCCGGAGCCCCGTACCCGCGTAAGTCCGGAGCCCCGCATCCGCGTAAGTCTCGCGTCCGCGTAGGCCGTGCGCTCGCGTAGGCCGTGCGCCCGTCTCAACTCCAGGCGCTGTAGGGCCCGTCGACGAGCTGGAAGACCGGCTGGCGGCGCACCGGGTCCTGGGCGGTGGAGAGCTGGACCCGGTCGCCGCTGTGGATGGTCGCGGGCGCGCCCATCACCCGGCCCCGGACGGTGAAGCCCTCCGTCATCTCGATGAGGGACACATTCCGGGCCGCCGGGGTGTTGCGGTGGATCACGGTGGAGTGCCGCACCACGCCCAGACCCGTACTCGTCTCCGTCAGCAGCTCGCTGCCCGCGCACACGGGACAGATGAGACGGCTGTACATGGCGGTGGCGCACCAGCGGCACCGCTGGAAGAGCAGACGGTCCCCGGCGTGATCCTCGGAGGCGGTGTCCAGTACGTCGGTCGCGTGGCCGATGCCCGGGGGGAGGGCGCTTCCTGGGTGGTACACGATGTCAACTCCCTGCGCTCGGCCGGAATCTGCGGCGTGCGACGCACCGATCGCGCCGCACATCGACAGGTTATGGCACTGAGTGTCAGGCGTAAAGGCACTCCGTACCCTCAAAATGTGAGGATACGGAGCGGGCGGCGCGGGTCAGGCGCGGCCGAACGCCGACTCGATCTCCTGGACCACACGCCACAGGGGTGTGTCGCGCCGGGAGACGACGACCACCACGTCCTCCGCCGTCTGCGCGACGACCGGGACGGGAGCCTCGCCGAACGTCCGCTGCACATACCCGAGCGCCTGGTCGACGGAGGCCTCCGCGTCACCCTTGCCGTCCGAACGCAGCCAGGACCGCAGGCCGTTGTTGTGCGCGGCGACGACCGCGGCGGCGATCACGTCGGCGCGCAGGGTGTCACCGGGCCGCCCGGCGAAGCGGCGCCGCAGGTACTCGGCGAGGGCGCGCTCGTAGCGCCGGACGACGGACACCTCGTAGGCGCGCAGGCCCGGGACCTTCTTGGTGAGGCGGTAGCGCTGGACGGAGAACGTCGGGTTCTCCGCGTACATGCGCAGGACCAGCCGGGCCGCGTCGCAGACCCGCAGCACCGGGTCGTCCGAGGTGTCGTCGCCGGCGTCCAGAAACGCGCGCATGTCGGCGAGGCAGCGCTCGTGGTCGGGGAAGACCACGTCCTCCTTGGAGGGGAAGTAGCGGAAGAACGACCGGCGTCCGACGCCGGCGAGCGCCACGATGTCGTCGACCGTGGTCTCCTCGTAGCCCCGCTCCACGAAGAGCCGGAAGGCCGCCGCGACCAGGGCGTCCCGCATGGGCGGCCGGACGGCGGAGGGGGCGGCGGGAGGACGGCGCCCGGGTGCCTCGTTCATGGTCGGAAACTAGCAACGGAACGGACGTGATGGCACGCGGTGCACCGCTTCGAGGGAACTGAGTGCCCTGGGTCGGGCGGTCAGTGGTCGTTGCAGGCGGCCGACAGACCGGTGTCACCCGCGAGCCGGCCGTTCAGATGGGCCTGGAGGGCGACGCTCACCAGCGTGAGCAGCAGGTCGATGTCCGAGTCCACCTCCAGATGGATGGTCACCCAGCGCGAGCCGGGCACGACCCGGACGGCCGTCGAGCCCTTCAGGTGGTCCGCGAAGCGCCGGATCGCCCGGTCGGTGAGGTGCAGATCCACATCGTGGTCCGTATGGAAGTGGAGGATCTCGGACCCGTCCGCGCGCAGGGCCCGCCCCGTGCCGCAGCTTGGCCGGGTCTCCGCGAGGTCGGGCCATACGGCCAGCCGCATCATGGCTCTTGAGGCCAAGGTCATATGCCCATCATGACCAGAACACCGCTCGGCCACCAGAACTTGAGCACGATGTAACCCAGTCGTATTGCCCTCGGGGCACGGCGTTGCCGTCGGGGAACGGCGGTTCGGCGTCCGGTACGTGGCAGTGGCCGTGGCCGTGGCTGTGGCTGTGGCAGTGGCAGTGGCCGTGGCCGTGCCCGCTTCCGCTTCCGCGTTCGGGACGGTGCGGCCGCCCGAACGCGAAAACGGGCCCCGGACGCCGCCGTCCGGGGCCGCTTCCGGCCGGTCACGCCATCCAGCGGGCCGCTCACGCTCTCGGGAAGGGCGGCGGTCACGCCATCCAGAAGAAGACGGCGGTCATCCGCTTGTCCTCCATCGTGGTCCCGCAGTAGTCGGTGGCGCTGTGCATCAGGTTGGCGTTGTAGAGGAGCAGCCGGTTGTAGCGGTGGGGTACGCGGATGTCCTCGACGAAGGAGTCCGGCGGCACGAAGCGGGTCCCGAGCGCCTCGACCAGGTTGTTGTGCGGGGCGGCGACCACGTTGCCGCCGAGCCGGCCGCCGGGCAGGTTCTGCCGGAAGAAGCTCGTCCCGCAGTCCTTGGGGACGTTCGGGTTCAGATAGAGCACGGCGGCGTAGCGGCACAGGGCGCGGGAGTCGGTGTGCGGGCGCGGCTCGCCCTCGTCCTTGCCGACCACCTGCACGCAGTTGTGGTTGAGGGTCGCTCCGGACGGCGTGCTCTGCTGCCACAGTTCGCGGGCGCCGGTCGCCTTCTTCACCAGCCGCTCCACGCGCGCCAGTTCGGCCGGTTCGAGGCCTGGCATGGTGCGCAGGCCGGGCCAGCTCTCCGACGTGTACGGATGTCCCTTGACCCAGTCGTCCCTGGCGACGCACCGGTTGCGTACGGCGTCCGGATCGGGCAGGACGTCGTCGAGGACCCAGTAGTCCCGGTCGCGCGTGGGTTTCCGGTAGGGGAGGACGGGCAGCGCGGGTGTTCTCGGAGGTTGTGGGGGCATGCCGCCGACGATATTGATGGCTGTACCAGCGATCGCCAGGGAATTGGTCAACCTTCCGTCAACTTGGCGGTACCGGCAATCCCGGCGGTCTCGGCGATCCCCGCGGTCCCGATCATATTGAGCGAAATCGATCGATACGATGGTGGGCGTACAGTGACCTCACGGGATCACGCTCCGCGTTCGCCCGTAGATCGTCCGTCCGGCCTTGCCCCAGGGGGAGCCATGCGACTGCACGTCGACCAGCGTCATGAGCGGGTACTCGAACTCGTCCGGGAGCGCGGCAGTCTCCGTGTCGCCGACCTCGCGGCCGAACTCGGCGTCTCCGCAGTGACCTTGCGGCGTGACGTGGAGACCCTGGCGGCGCAGGGACGGGTGCAGCGGCTGCACGGCGCGGTGGTCTGGCCCGGCGACGCGCCGGCGCAGGAGCGGCCCCGCCCGGTGGCCGCCGAGGGCGCGGTGATCGGAATGATCGTGCCGACCACCGTCAACATCTTCGGGGACATCGTCCGCGGGGCCCGCGAGGCCGTCGGCGCCCAGGGCGGGCGGCTGATCCTCGGGATGACCGGCTATGTGGACTCCGAGGACGCCGTCCAGGCGGAACACCTGATGGCAGGGGGCGCGGAGGGGCTTCTCGTCGCGCCGAGCTGGTTCGGCGGCGTGCCGGTGGACGGGCAGGAGAAGTGGATCCTGGACTGCGCGGTGCCGGCCGTCCTCGTCGAGCGGTCCGCGCCCGCCGGCAACCCGGCGGCCGGTCTCGACCGGGTGCGCACCGACCGGGAGCACGGAGCGGCCGTCGCGGTGGGCCACTTCGCGTCCCTGGGGCACCGGCGGATCGCCGCGGTCCTCCAGGAGGGCCCGCACGCGGAGCGGATCTCCTCCGGTTTCCTGACCGCGGTCGGCTCCCTCGGCCTCGACGTCGACAGGGGAGCGCCGTCCGTGCGGGAACACGGGGACTACGAGGCGAGCGTCGACTACCTCGCGGAGGCGGTGGAGAAGCGCGGCGTCACCGCGGCCCTGGTGCACAGCGACGAGGACGCCATCGTGCTGGTGCCCAAGCTCCAGGCGCGCGGCATCAGCGTCCCCGAGGACCTCGCCCTGATCGCCTACGACGACGAGGTGGCCGCTCTCGCCGACGTCCCGCTGACCGCCGTCGCGCCGCCGAAGCGTTCGGTGGGGGAGCTGGCCGCCAAACTGCTGCTCCAGCGGCTCACGGAGCGCGCGGACGGCCGGCGCCCCGAACCCCGTCAACACCTCGAACTGCTCCCGGAGTTGAGGGTCCGTTCGTCCTGCGGTGGGGCGACACCCGAAAGCTGATCGTCGAGCGATCGTTTTGATTGTCTTGGTCGAATGCTCTTGACTCTGATCGTGTGCGCACAAAAGATGTCCTGCATCCGCCTCTTCCCGTACGAGGTCTCGTAGGAGCCGTGCAATGTCGCGCACTTCACGTTCGTTCCGTATAGCCGCCACCGCCACCGTCGCCGCCCTCGGTCTGCTCGCCACCGCGTGCGGCGGCGACGACGACGGCGGCTCCGCCGGCGCCGCATCCGACGGCAAGCCGGTCACCATCGACTACTGGACCTGGACCCTCGGGGCCAAGTCGACCGTCGAGGCGTTCAACAAGACGCACAAGGACATCAAGGTCAAGCTGACCGAGATCCCCAGCGGCACCGAGGGATACAGC
The DNA here is from genome assembly GCF_040703595.1 of Streptomyces sp. NPDC007084. Lineage (NCBI taxonomy): Bacteria > Bacillati > Actinomycetota > Actinomycetes > Kitasatosporales > Streptomycetaceae > Streptomyces > Streptomyces sp. NPDC007084. Next base: position 25,674 of record NZ_JBEYFY010000072.1, on the reverse strand, counting down.
AAGATGTCCAACGCGGTGAAGGGCGGCAACGCACCCGACGTGGCGACCATCGAGTACCAGATGGTCCCGGAGTTCGCGAGCCAGGGAAACCTGATCGATCTGACCAAGTACGCCGGTGAAACGGTCAAGTCGAAGTTCCCCGCAGCGGTGCAGAGCCTCGTCACCTTCGGCGGCCGGACCTGGACCGTTCCCTACGACGTCGCGCCGCAGCTCTACTACTACCGCACCGACCTGTTCAAGAAGTACGGCATCGAAGTCCCCAAGACCTGGGACGACTTCAAGACCGCCGCCGCCAAGGTCAAGAAGCAGGACAAGAACGTCCGGCTCGCCTCCATGCCGAAGTCCGACCCGGCGCTCCTCGCGGCCCTCGCCTGGCAGGCCGGCGGCACCTGGTTCACCACCAAGGGCGACGCCTGGAAGCCCGCCGTGAACGACGCGCCCAGCAAGAAGGTCGCCGCCTACTGGGACGGCCTCATCAAGGACGGCCTCGTCCAGTCGTACACCGCGTACAGCCCCGAGGAGACCAAGGCCCGCACCTCCGGCAAGACGCTCTCCTTCCTCGGCGCCTCCTGGTCGGCCGGCGGCCTGAAGACCGCGATGCCCGACCTCTCCGGCAAGTGGGCGGCGGCGCCCCTGCCGAACTGGGGCACCCCGGCCACCGGCAACTACGGCGGCACCTCCTACGGCGTCCTCAAGGGCAGCAAGCACGCCGAGCAGGCCGCCGAGTTCATCACCTGGCTCACCACGAACAAGGCCGGCGTCGAGGCCCGGCTCGCCGACCTCGCCTCGCCGAGCAGCGCCGTGCCCGCCGATCCCGAGATGCGCACGGTGGCCGCCGCCAAGTTCGACACCGCCTACCTGAACGGCCAGGACCTCTACAAGCTCTCCTCCGAGCAGGTCGACGCGATCGTCCCCGGCTGGACCTGGGGACCGAACCAGCTCGACGTCTACACCGCTGTCCAGGACGCCACGGCCAAGTCCGGCTTCGCGGGCGGTATCGAGGCCGGCCAGCGCAAGGCCGAGTCGGGCATCACCGAGCGCGGCCTGAAGCTCGCCAAGTGACCCGACGGGTCCGGCCGTTCGCACCCCGCGACCGGCCGGACCCGCTCACGCGAGCGCGCCCCCTCCCCGCACCCCCGAAGCGTCCAGCCCGCCAAGGAGCCCCACCGTGGCAGCACCTCTCGCCCCGGCCGTGAAGATCCGGCCCGCCTCCCCGGCCAAACCCCCGGGCCCCCCGAAGGTCCAGCGCGGCCGGCGCCGGGCCGCGGCCCTCTTCATCACCCCGTTCTTCGTCCTGTTCGCCGCGGTCATGCTGGCGCCCATCGGCTACGCCGTGTGGATGAGCCTCTTCCAGGAACGCTCCTCGGGACTCGGCTTCGGCGGCACCGAACGCGTCTTCTCCGGACTCGGCAACTTCACCAAAGCCCTGTCGGACGACGGCTTCCGGGCCTCCTTCGGTCACATCGCGCTCTACTGCGCGCTGTACATCCCGGTGATGATCGGCGGCTCGCTTTTCCTCGCGCTGCTCGTCGACTCCGCGATGGCCCGCGCCAGACGGTTCTTCCAGCTCGCGCTGTTCCTGCCGCACGCCGTCCCCGGAGTGATCGCCTCGATCATCTGGATCTACCTGTACACCCCGGGCCTGAGCCCCGTGCTCGACGCGATCGGCGCGCTCGGCGGGTCCTGGGATTTCTACAGCAACGACCATGTGCTGTCCTCCATGGTCAACCTGTGCGCCTGGCAGTGGATCGGCTACAACATGGTCATCTTCTACGCCGCGCTCCAGGCCGTACCGCGCGAGACGATCGAGGCCGCCATCGTGGACGGCGCCGGCGCCATCCGTACCGCGCTTCAGATCAAGGTCCCGCTGATCGCCTCCGCCGTCGTCATGACCGTCCTGTTCACCTGCGTCGGCGCCATCCAGATCTTCACCGAGCCGAGGCTGCTCAACCAGCGCGGCTCCATCGACACCGAGTGGTCGCCGACCCTGTTCATCTGGAAGGCCGGCTTCGTGCAGCACGACTACGGACTGGCCGCGGCCGCCTCCCTGCTGCTGGCCCTCCTCGGCGTACTCCTCTCCTACATCGTCACCCGGCTCGGCAACCGGTGGAAGGCCGCCTCATGAGCACGCTCACCCACACCACCAGCCCCGCCCGCTCCCAGACGGAGCCACAGGCCGCGCCGGACACCCGGCGCCGGACCGCACCCCGCGCGCTGCTCTCCAAGGGGGTCGTCAACGGCCTGCTGATCGTCGCGGCCTTCTACACGCTCATGCCGGTGAGCTGGCTGCTCATCGCCGCGACGAAGAACTCCCGCGACCTGTTCGGCACGTCCGGCTTCGTCTTCGGCGACTTCAACCTGTTCGACAACCTGCACCGCGTCTTCACCGTCAACGACGGCATCTACCTGCGCTGGTTCGGCAACAGCGTCCTGTACTCGGTCGTCGGCTCCGCCGCCTCCACGTTCCTGTCCGTCGCCACCGGCTACGCCTTCGACAAGTACGACTTCAAGGGCAAGGAGAAGCTGTTCGCCGCGGTCCTCGGCGGCGTCCTCGTCCCCACCACCGTGATCCAGCTCCCCATGTACCTGCTCGCCACCAAGGTCGGCGTCGTGAACACCTACTGGGCGCTGCTGCTGCCCGCGCTGGTCAACCCCTTCGGCGTCTACCTCGCCCGCGTCTTCTCCGAGGGCTACGTGCCCGACGAGGTCCTGGAGGCCGCCCGTGTCGACGGCGCCGGAGAGGTCCGCACCTTCGCGGGGATCGCGCTGCCGATGCTCGCCCCCGCCTTCATGACGATCTTCCTGTTCTCGTTCACCGCGAGCTGGAACAATTTCTTCGGCGCCCTCGTCATGCTGAACGACGAGAAGCTCTACCCGGTCAACCTCGGCCTGTTCATGTGGAACAGCGTCACCCAGCAACAGCCCGAGTACTACTCGCTCGTGATCACCGGCTCACTCGTCGCCGTCGTCCCGCTGATCGTCGCCTTCGTCTGCCTCCAGCGCTTCTGGCGCTCGGGCCTGACCGCGGGCGCGGTGAAGTGACCATGCTCGCACCCGAAGGCACCCGCCCGAACAGCTCCGACCGCCCGGCCGCGCCCCGCACCCCGCGGACCGCCCTCGCCATGGGACGCGAGATCCACCGCTCCCTGCTCGCCGAGGGCGCCCTCGACCGTCTCACCCGGATCGCCGCCGTCGACGCGTCCACCCCCGTCACCGACTTCGCCACCGCCGACACCGCCGAACTGGCCGCCGTCGAGGTCCTGTTCACCCACTGGGGCGCGCCCCTGCTGTCCGACGACGCGCTCGCCCGTATGCCACGTCTGCGTGCCGTCGTCCACGCCGCCGGCTCCGTCAAGCACCACGTCACCGAGTCCGTCTGGAAGCAGGGCATCACCGTGTCCTCCGCCGCCGACGCCAACGCGGTGCCGGTCGCCGAATTCACCCTGGCCGCCATCCTGTTCGCCAACAAACGCGTCCTCGACAGCGCCCGCGACTACGCGGCCTCCCGCGAACGGCCCGCGCTGCTCCCGTACTTCGCCGGATACGGCAACCACCGCCGCACCGTCGGCATCGTCGGCGCCTCCCGCGTCGGACGCCGCGTCATCGAACTGCTGCGCCCCTTCGACCTGCACGTCCTGCTCCACGACCCCTACGTGGCCCCGGTCGACGCCCGTGCCCTCGGCGTCGAGCCCGTTGAGCTGGACGACCTGGTCCGCCGCAGCCACGTCGTGAGCATCCACGCCCCCCAACTCCCCGAGACCCGGCACATGTTCGACGCCCGCCGGCTCGATCTGATGCGGGAGGGCGCGACACTCGTCAACACCGCGCGCGGCTCGCTCGTAGACACCGACGCGCTCACCGACCGCCTCGTGGCGGGCCGCCTGCACGCGGTCCTCGACGTGACCGAGCCCGAGGTGCTGCCCGCCTCGTCCCCGCTCTACTCGCTGCCCAACGTGCTGCTCACCCCGCACATCGCGGGCTCCCTCGGCAACGAGCTGGGCCGCATGACCGACTGGGCGGTCGACGAGGTCCAGCGCTACGCCCAGGGGCTGCCGTTCGTCTACGGGGTCGGCCCCGACGAACTGACCCGCTCGGCCTGACCCGCGTGGCCTGACCGGCGCGTCCCGACTCGCGCGGCCCGCGCAACGCCCGCCGACTCCGAGACCACGCCCTCCGACTCCGAGGCCACGCCCACCCAACTCCCGTGCCGCGCAAGCGACTCATCTCGCCCGTCCGCGACTTCCTCGTCATGCCCCGATCGCCCCACGAAGGGACTCCCCATGCCCGCCCCCGCTGACCGCCGTGTCCTGGTCGTCGGTGTCGACGGCGTCCGCCTGGACACGCTGCGCAGGCTGTCCACGCCCCACCTCGACGCCCTCGCCGCCGACGGCTTCCTCGCGCCCGTCGAGGTCGACGACCGCACCCCCACCATGTCCGGCCCCTGCTGGGCGACCGTCGTCACCGGCGTCGGCGTCGACAAGCACGGCGTGTGGAGCAACGACTTCGGGGGCCACCGGCTCGACGTCTTCCCGGACTTCGCCACCCGGCTGGCCCAGCAGTACGGCCGCCGCACCTTCGTCGCGGCCGGCTGGCAGCCGCTCATGCAGGCGCGCGACGGGGGCCCGCTGTTCCGCGCCCCCTCCCGGAGCGCCTACGTCTCCCCGGCCGAGGACACCCCCGAGGCCTGGGAGCACTGCGACGAACAGATCACCGCTGAGGCGGTCCGCGTCCTCGCCGGCGGCGACGACACCGCCGCCTCCTTCGTCTATCTCGGCGCCCCCGACGAGACCGCGCACTACCTGGGCTGCGGAGAGGCGTACGAGGAGTCGGTGCGGCGCGCGGACGAGCGGGTGGGCCGGCTGCTGGACGCGGTGCGCGCCCGGCCCGCGTACGACCGGGAACACTGGACGGTGATCGTGGTGACCGACCACGGGCATGTCGACTCCGGTGGCCACGGCGGCCGTTCGGCGCCGGAGCGCACGGCGTGGGTGATCGCCGCGGGCCCGGACATCGCGACCGCGCCCGCCGTCGTACGCCATGTCGACGTCGCCGCCCAGGTGTTCGCCTCGCTGGGCCGTGACGCGGACCGGCACTGGACCCTCGACGGCCGGCCGTTCACGGCCGCCGGGACCGCGGGTCTCCGGGCGTCGGAGGGGACGCTCGGAGACCCGGACGCGCGGCCCGCGGCGGTTCCCGCGGTCAGCCCAGCTTGACGGTGATCTTCTGGGTGACGCCCGCGGTGGTGCTCAGGTCACCGAAGGTGAGCGTCAGCGCGGAACCGGTGGTCGCCGAGGTGACGGTCGAGGGCTTCGACGTCACCGAGGCGACCGCCCTGTTCCAGGTGAGCGTCAGACCGCTCTGCGCGCGCATCGGGTCGCTGACACAGACGACCGCGGTGCCGTCGCCCTTCTCGCTGATCATCACCGAACACGGCTTGTTCACGGTGAGCGGGCCCACCGTGCCGGCGAACCAGAAGTTGACCCCGGTGAAGCCCAGCGAGGGGACGCTGACGCCCTGCTGGTCGTCGGTGTTGGCGAGGACGCTCAGCCAGGTCGTCGCCGCCGCCCTGGCCTGCGTCTGGGCCGCGCTCGCGCCCGGCATGAGCAGATAGGCGTACGTGGCGGCGGTAGGCGCGGTGCCGTGATCCACGTACATCGTCAGGTACTTGCGGTTCAGCACGGCCGTGGAGCTGCCCTTGTTGATGTCGCTCCACCTGCCGTTCCGGGCCTCGCGCAGCGCCTTCACGGTGGCGCCGCCGGGGAAGACGTAGCCGCCGTGGCCCGCGATGTGCGCCCACGAGGTGCCTGACAGGGTCTCCGACCAGGGGTAACCGGCCGGCTTGACCGTGCCGTTCACCGTGGAGGCGGAGTTGCCGGTGGGCCCGAGGTTGCGGTTCTCGACCGTGGACTCCACCGCCGTGCCGTCGGTGCACTTGATGCCCGCGCCGAGACAGACGATCGCGTCGTCGAGGCAGAACCACGACTTCTTCGCCATCAGCGTGCTCTGCAGCCCCTTGAGGTACTGGCCGATCGCGGCCCGCTGCCCGTCCGTCGCGCCGCCCACCCAGTTCACGTCCGGCAGGGACGCGCCCCAGTCGCCGCCGGCCGCGTCCGCGAGCGCCTTGCGGGAGGCGGTGACCCCGGGCAGCCGGTACGGGTCGACGGTGGGCCAGAAGGCGTCGCTGTACTGGCCGTTGGCGTAGGTGTCGCCCCACCAGTAGAGCATTCCGGAACCGGTGTGCCAGCCGCGCAGGTTCTCGCCGTTGCCCGTCTCGTAGTAGGTGATCCGGCGGTCGGCCATGCTGATCGAGGCGGCCCAGCCGGGCCGGCGGTGGGTGGCGCGCGCCATGCTGGTGAACAGCCGGTGCCCGGTCGGCTCGGCGATCGCCGAGACGCTGATGTCGTCCTGAACTCCCTTGAGACGGGCGAGACTTGTCAGGCCGAGGGAGGGGTTGCTCAGGGGCGGGCTGTAGTAGTCGCGCTGCATCCAGCCCTTGACCAGACCGCGCCAGCGGGCGTTCTCCGTGCTGCTCGCACCCTGTCCGAGCAGCACGATCGAGGCGAGGATCGGGTGGCCGCGCAGATGGTCGTCCTGCTGGACGCCCTGCGGGTCCGCGGCGGACACCCCGCGGCTGATGGCGCGGCCGGACACACCGTCCATCACCAGGCCGTTGTAGAGGAACGGCGCCCACGCCTTCTCCACCGCGTCGAACACGATCTGCCGGTTGGCGTCGGTGACCGCCCAGGTGGAGCCCGCGAGCAGCGCGAAGAGCATCCCGAGCCCGCCGAGCATCACCGAGCCGTACGACCCCGTGTAGGGGACGGTGGTGTGCTGGATGAACGAACCGTCCGGGTAGAGCCCGTCCCCGGAACTCACGTACGGGAACACGGGGGAGAGGGCGTCCCGGGCCAGCGCGACCTTCGCGGCGTTCGCGCCCACGACCCCGCGCAGCGCGAGGACCCGGCACAGGTCGACCCGGTTGGCGCCGGTGCTCGTCCCGGTGTAGGCGGCGACGGCGGAGTCCGGCACGAAGTGGTCGACGGCGGCGAGATATCCGCTGATCCGCGCCGCCGACAGCTCGTCGTACAGCAGCACGCACACGTCGAGCAGCGCCTGCGGGGCGCCGATCTGCCAGTTGTACCAGTTGCCGTAGCGGGTCTGGGTGGCGTTGTACACCTCGTCGTGGAGGTGGTCCAGGCCGGTGAGGATCGTGTCGCGCAGCCCGCTGTCGCCGGTCAGTCCGGTGCCCTGCTGGGAGTAGGCCTGGGCGAGGGTGGCGAGCCGGGTGTAGCTGGCGTTCATGTTGGCGGAGAAGCCGTAGGACTCCGCGTCGGTGTCCGGGTCCGGGTCGGCGTAGACCAGGTCGGGCCAGAGCGAGCCGGTGGCCGGGGCCATGGTGGAGCGCAGGCCGCTCGCGGTGGTGCCGAGGTCGGTGAGCCGGCTCTTGAAGGGTTCGGCGGTCGGGCTGAACCCCTCGCCCAGGATCAGGGTGCGCCACTTGGCGCGCAGGGCCGCGAACTCGTCCGCGGCCTGGACGTCGGCGATGGAACCGGGGCCCGCCGGCGAGGCGGCGGGCGCGGCGTCGGCGGAGCTGTGCACCCCGAGCGCGAGAGCGGTGCCGCTGCTTGCGGCGAGAAAACCACGGCGGGACCAACGAGTCGTCATGACGGCGGTTTCTAGCACGCCTTCGTTCAAACGCTCAACAAGTCTTACCGAATTGACCGTATCGATCGTTTGCCAGGGGGAGGGGGCCCGGTCGTCGAACGTTCCCGGCGGGCCGCGCGGCCGGGATGCCCGTCACCGCATGACGGGGACGACCAGGTCGGCGCGGTCCCGGGTCGCGGCGACCAGTTCGGCGTTGCGCTGGTCCGGGCCGAGCACCCAGGCCATCGCCGTCTCGTGGTCCTTGCCGAACTCCTGGTGGCGCGCCACCAGCCGCCGGACGCGCTCGGCGTCCTCCAGCTCGCAGAACCACACCTCGTCGAGCTGCTCGCGCGCCCGCGCCCAGGCCGCCTCCCGGAGCAGCAGGTAATTGCCCTCGGTGACGACCAGCCGGGCGGACCGGGGCACCGGAACGGCACCGGCCAGCGGCTGTTCGAGGACCCGCTCGAACCCGGGCGCGTACACGAGGTCGTCCTCGTCCTCGCGCAGCCGGCGCAGCAGCGCCGCGTACCCCGCAGCGTCGAAGGTGTCCGGCGCGCCCTTGCGGTCCCGCCGGCCGAGCCGGTCCAGCTCGGCGTCCGCGAGATGGAACCCGTCCATCGGCACATGGGCGACCCCGAAGTCCCCCGCCGCGCCGAGCCGCTGGACCAGCCGCTCGGCCAGGGTCGTCTTGCCGGAGCCGGGAGCGCCCGCGATGCCGAGCAGGGCACGCCGGCCGGGCCGTACCAGCGAGGCGGCCCGTGCCACCAGGTCGTCGAGGGTCATACGCGCCCCGACAGGGGCCGGAGCCGAGCCGTGTCCATGCCCCCAGTATCGGCCGGAGGACCGACACGCGGGGGTGTGGCGCTCGACACCCGCTGGACCCGGCGAGCGGGGGAACACTGTCGATATGACTCAGCTCGGCCTGCCGAAACAGATCCTGGTCTGCCTCTTCGACCTCGACGGCGTCATCACCAAGACCGCCGTGGTCCACGCGGCCGCCTGGAAGCGGACGTTCGACGACTTCCTGCGCGAACGCGACGGAGACGGCTTCCGGCCGTTCGACAAGGGCGACGACTACGCGCGGTACGTGGACGGGCTGCCCCGCGCCGACGGCGTGCGCACCTTCCTCTCCTCGCGCGGCATCGAGATCCCCGAGGGCACCCCGGACGATCCGCCGGACCGCGTCACCGTCCACGGGCTGGGCAACCGCAAGAACGAACTGCTGCTCGACATGATCCGCACCGACGGCGTCGAGGCCTACGACGGCACCCTGCGCTACATCGAAGCCGTCCGGGCCCGCGGGCTGCGCACCGCGGTCGTATCCTCCAGCGCCAACTGCCGGGACATCCTGCGCTCGGTGGGCGCCGAGGACCTCTTCGACGTACGCGTCGACGGGGTCGTGGCCGCCGAGCGAAGGCTGCCGGGCAAGCCGCGCCCCGATACGTTCCTCGCCGCCGCCCACGACCTCGGCGCCGCCCCGTCCGCCGCCGCCGTCTTCGAGGACGCGCTGGCCGGCATGGACGCCGGACGCTCGGGCCACTTCGGTTACGTCGTCGGCGTCGACCGCGTGGGCCAGGCCGACGCCCTGCGCGACCACGGCGCGGACATCGTCGTCAAGGATCTGGCCGAACTGACCGCACCGACGGAGGAGGCGTGATCACTCACACGTCGTACGGCGTCGAGCCCTGGACCCTGCGCGAGAGCGAACTGCACCTGCGGCTGCTGCCGCAGAGCGAGTCCGTGTTCGCCCTCGCCAACGGCCACGTCGGCTGGCGCGGCAACCTCGACGAGGGCGAACCGCACGGCCTGCCCGGCTCCTACCTCAACGGCGTCCACGAAGTGCACCCGCTGCCCTACGCCGAGGCGGGCTACGGCTATCCGGAGTCCGGGCAGACCGTCATCAACGTCACCAATGGCAAGCTGATCCGGCTGCTCGTGGACGACGAGCCCTTCGATCTGCGGTACGGGCAGCTCCGCAACCACGAGCGGGTCCTCGACCTGCGCAGCGGTCTGCTCACCCGCACCTGCGAGTGGACCTCGCCCGCCGGCTCCACCGTCCGGGTCCGCTCCACCCGCCTGGTGTCCTTCACCCAGCGGGCCATCGCCGCCGTCGCCTACGAGGTGGAGCCCCTCGACAGCCGGACCCGGGTCGTCGTGCAGTCCGAACTGGTGGCCAACGAGCAATTGCCCGGCCGCTCCGGCGACCCGCGCGCCGCGGTCGCGCTGGAGTCGCCGCTGGACTCCGAGGAGCACTTCGCCTCCGGCCGCAGGCTGCGTCTGGTGCACCGCACCCGGCGCAGCGCCCTGCGGGTCGCGGCAGCCGCCGACCACGCCGTCCAGGGACCCGACCGGACCACCATGTCGAGCGAGAGCAGCGACGACCTCGCCCGGCTCACCGTGACATCCGTCCTGGAACCCGGCCAGCGCCTGCGGGTGGAGAAGTTCGTCGCCCACGGCTGGTCCGGCAACCGCTCCCTGCCCGCCGTCAGCGACCAGGTGGACGCCGCGCTCGCCGCCGCCCGGCACGGCGGATGGCAGCAGCTCGTCGACGAACAGCGCGCCTATCTGGACGACTTCTGGGCGCGCGCCGACGTCGAGGTGGACGGCGACGAGGAGATCCAGCAGGCCGTCCGCTTCGCCCTCTTCCACGTCCTGCAGGCCGGTGCCCGCGCCGAGCGGCGCGCCATCCCCGCCAAGGGCCTGACCGGCTCCGGATACGACGGCCACGCCTTCTGGGACACCGAGACCTTCGTCCTGCCGCTGCTCACCTACACCTCGCCCGACGCCGTCGCCGAGGCCCTGCGCTGGCGCCAGAGCACCCTGTCCGCCGCGCGCGAGCGGGCCGCCCAACTCGGCCTGCGCGGGGCCGCGTTCCCGTGGCGGACGATAGCGGGCTCGGAGGGCTCCGCGTACTGGCCGGCCGGCACGGCGGCGTTCCACGTGAACGCCGACATCGCCGACGCCGTGGTCCGCTACACCGCGACCACCGGTGACACCGGCTTCGAACGCGACACCGGCGTCGAGCTGCTGACCGAGACGGCACGGCTGTGGCGCTCGCTGGGCCACCACGACCACCAGGGCCGGTTCCACATCGACGGGGTCACGGGCCCCGACGAGTACAGCGCCGTCGCCAACGACAACACGTACACCAACCTCATGGCCCGGGCGAACCTGATCGCCGCCGCCGACGCCGTCGAACGCCACCCCCGGCGCGCCGCCGAACTCGGCGTCGACGAGGAGGAGAGCGCCGCCTGGCGGGACGCCGCCGAGGCCATGCACATCCCGTACAACGCCGAACTCGGCGTGCACGAGCAGAGCGCGGGCTTCACCCGCTACCAGCGCTGGGACTTCGCCGCCACCCGGCCCGACCAGTACCCGCTGATGCTGCACTTCCCGTACTTCGACATCTACCGCAAACAGGTCGTCAAACAGGCCGACCTGGTGCTCGCCATGTACAAGTGCAGCCCGTACTTCGACCACGAGCACAAGGTCCGCAACTTCGCCTACTACGAGCCGCTCACCGTCCGGGACTCCTCCCTGTCCGCCTGCTGCCAGGCGGTGATCGCCGCCGAGGCCGGGCATCCGGGGCTCGCCTACGACTATCTGGTCGAGGCCGCGCTGATGGACCTGGAGGACCTGGAGCACAACACCCGCGACGGGCTGCACATCGCCTCGCTGGCCGGGACCTGGATGGCGCTGGTCGCCGGGTTCGGCGGGCTGCGGCACCACGGCGACACCCTGGCCTTCGCGCCCCGGCTGCCCGAGCGGTTCAGCCGTCTCGCGTTCTCCCTGGAACTCCTCGGCCGCCGGCTGCGCGTGGAGATCCGGCCGGACGAGGTCACGTACACGCTCGCGAGCGGGGAGCCCCTGGAGATCCACCACTACCGGGAGCCGTTCACCGTCGACGCGGACAAGCCCTCCAGCCTGCCCATCCCGGCACAGCGCTCGCGGCCCGCCCCCGACCAGCCCGTCCACCGGCGGCCGAACAGCGGGCGGCGCGACGGGCGGGACGAGTCGGGGGAGGGGGCCGCCGCGCTCAGTCGCGGGTGATGCCGGGCGCGATGTCCTCGTGCCGCTCCAGGGGCGCCGTGGCCGGTCCGGCGGGCCGGGTGGCGCCCCGGAGGGCGGACCTGGCCGCCGGCTTCCCGCAGAACGCCGGCTCCAGGGTGCGGTACATGGTGTTGAGCACCTTGATGTTGTTGGAGGTGTTGGCGAGCGCGGTCAGGCTGCGCTTGCCGTCCTTCGTGGTGAACGCGTAGGAGTAGTAGCCCTGCACGGTGCCCGTGTGGCCGTACACGGAGATCCCGCACGACAGGTCACGGCGGCGCAGCCCGAGCCCGTAGGCCGTGTTGCCGTTGACCGGCGTCCACTTCTTCATCTGGGTGAGCTGGGCGGCCGACATGAGCTTGCCGCGCGCCAGCGCCGACAGGAAGACGTCCAGGTCGTGCGGGGTGGAGATGATGGCGCCCGCGCTCTGCGCCCAGGAGGCGGTCTGCCGGGTGGAGTCCACCAGCGCCGCGCCCGCCGCGTCGGGCGTGAGATAGCCGTTGGCGTGCCGGCCCGGGATGGTGGCGCTCGGGTGGACGTAGACCGTGTCGGCGAGGCCCAGCGGCGTGAAGATCCGCTTCTTGTACTCGGCGGCGACGCCGTGCCCGGTCAGCTTCTCGATCAGCAGACCGGCGACGACGAAGTTGGTGTTGGAGTACGCGTAGGCGGCGCCGGGCGCGTTGGTGCGGGCCTTCTTGAGGGACAGCTTCACCAGGTCGCGGTAGCCGAACACCTTGGTGCGGACGGCCTCGAAGCCCGGCACGGTCCGCGCGAACAGGTCGTTCGTGTAGTCGTACAGGCCGCTGCGGTGGCTCAGGATGTGCCGCACGGTGATCCGGTTGTCGGGCAGCAGGCCCGGCAGATAGCTGTTGACCGAGGTGTCGAGCTTCAGCTTGCCCTCGTCCACCAGTTGGAGGAGGACGACGGCGGAGAAGGTCTTGGTGATGCTGCCGACGCGGAAGCGGTCGTTCGTGCTGATGGTCCGCCGGGTGGCGCGGTCGGCCACGCCCTCGACCAGCCGGTGCACCGTGCCGTTGTCGTCGATTCTGGCCATCGCCCCGGGGGCGCCCTGGGTGCGCGCGGTGCGCAGGATGGCGCGCAGCCCCGCGTCGTCGGGCGCCGCTGGCGCCGCCGTGACCTGGCGGGAGGCCGTGCCGTCGCCGTCCGCCGGGGCCGCGGCCTGGGCCGGGGCCGCCAGCAGAGAGACCAGGAGCGCGCCCAACGCCGTGCCCGTGCCCACCGTTCCTGAGACCATCTGATTCTTCTCCCGTGTGCCGTCTGCCGGTTCGCCGTGCCGGCCCGGACCGCGCCGCGGATGCGGGCGTCGCCCCATCTGTACGCGCTCGACGGGCGCGCGGGCCGCATTGCCCGGCAATGAACCGGAATCGGGGGCCGGGAATCGGTGGATTGGCGGAAAGCAGCCGGTCGATACGACCGGGGACTCGACGGCTGCGGGCTGGACTGGACTGGGCTGGGCTGGCCGGGGCTGGCCGGGGTTGGGGCGTGGCGAGGTCGGCCGACTGCTGACAGTGGGCCAGCCGGGATCGGCCGGTCCGGGACGGGGTCAGCCGCCGAAGAGCTGCGTCCAGTACGTGCCCGCCCGGCCGCCGCCGGCGAGGCCGACGCCTATGTGGGTGAAGTCGCGCTTGAGGATGTTGGCGCGATGGCCGGGGCTGTTCATCCAGCCGAGGACCACCTCGGCGGGGGAGCGCTGACCGCAGGCGATGTTCTCCCCGATGGTGCGCCGTCGGGAGCCCGCGGCGGCGGCCCGGTCCCAGGGCTGACGCCCCTCCGGGGAGGTGTGGGCGTAGAAGTCACGGGCCACCATGTCGGCGCTGTGACCCTGGGCGGCGGTGGTGAGCGGGGCATCGGGGGACAGCGGCGGCAGACCGTGCGCGGCGCGCTCCGTGTTGGTGAGCGCGATGACCTCCCGGGCCGTGCGCTCCAGACCCGCGGGGCTGAACGGCCGGCCCCACAACGCGGTCCAGTACAGGTCGCCGGTCCGGCTGTCGGCGACCCGGGCGAGGCCCGCCTCCTCGAACCCCGGGTCGCACAGCGTGCTCCGGGACCGCTCCGAGGACAGGCAGTACTCCACGAACTCGCGCGGGGTGCGCGGTCCGGAGACGAGGTGTTCGCCGATGGTCAGGTAGGCGTATCCGGCCGAGACGACGCGCTGGTAGACGGAGACGCCGTCCGCGGTCTCGGCGCTGAGCAGGCCGCCGGCCGCCATGCCGGCGGCGTGGGCGCGGGCCGCGGACGTGAGCCGGGAGTCGAGGGTGACGGGCGGCGAACCGGCGGCGGCGCGCGCGGAGTTCACGGCAGCGAGGAACTCCCGGACGGCGGGTTCCTCGGCGGGATCGCTGCCGGAAGCGGCCGCCGCGCCCATCGGCCCCAGGTCAAGCAGCGTCGGGGTCCGGCCGACCGGAGCCGCCGCGTGCCCGGTGCCCGGCACCGGGGCGGGCGGTGAACTCGGCGACGCGGCCGGGGTGTCGGCGTCCTCGGTCACCTCGATCCCGAAGTCCCGGGCGACACCGGCCAGTCCGTCCGCGTACCCCTGGCCGAGGGCGCGGAGCTTCCACGCCGTGCCCCGCCGGTACAGCTCGGCGAGGAGCAGCACCGTCTCCGCCTGTGGCCGGGGCGGGGTGAAGCGGGCGATCGCGCGGCCGTCCGGCGCGCTGACCAGCAGGGCGGGGGAGGGCAGTTGGCCGAGGGGTGTGCCGGGATCGGCCGGGCTGACGACGACGGTGACCCGGTCGGCTCCGGGGCGCAGCCGGGCGGGGTCCACGGTCAGGCGGTCGCCGTCCAGCCGGACCCCGGGCGCGGACGTCTGGTTGTAGAACACGAAGTCCGCGTCGCCGCGCACCTGGCCGCCGGCGTCCGTGATCAGCGCGGACACGTCGAAGGGGCCCGGCACCCGGAGGGTCAGGGCACCGCCCGGCAGGGGTGTGTTGCCTCCGGGAACCAGCTCGCTCATGCCACCGCCCGTCGATCCGATGCTCCGCGCCCCCCGTGCCCCGCTCGGTGCGGCCGGACACCGTGAAGGTGCGCACCATGAAGGCGCGCACCGTGCGGCGGCACGGCACGGGCCGTCAGAGGGTCAACGGATCGCCCGATCCTTGGGGTTCCCGCGTTCGGCGAGAGGATCGGCGGGTGCGGCGGCCGAGCGCATCGAGCGCAGGGCGAGCAGCATGACGCCGATGTCGTCCAGGTAGACGGGGTCGGGCAGCAGGTCGGTCGGCAGCACCAGATAGAGGACGGCGCCCCAGAACACCCACTTGGAGCCCGTCGGCAGTCCGGCCCGGCGCAGATCACGGCGGGTGCGGACGAGGCGGCCCAGCAGGACGAGCGCCACGCCGAGCAGGGCGGCCGCGAGGACCGCGACGATGATGACCACGGTCCATGAGGTCGTATCCATGCGTCCGTCCAGGGCTCTCGTCGGAATGTGTCTGCCTTCCGTGTGCCCGCTCGCGGCCCGGCTATCGCCCCGGGTTCGGCCATCCGCACGACACTCCCCAAGGGACGGCGGGGAGTCAGTGCCGGGGTGCGGCGTGGTCGACCAGCGCCTGGGAGACCGTACGGATGCTCCGGGCGATGTGCTGGAGCTGCATCAGCTCGGCGGCGTACAGCTTGATGGTGTGCTCGATGACGCCCTCGTGCAGGCCGAGGCCGGGCAGCTCGGAGCGGGCGGTCTGCAGGGCGGTGCGGGCGACCCGTATCTCCTGCTGCACCTGGAGCTGGGCGTGGCGGGCCAGCAGCACGGGGTGCTTGTGCAGGACGGGATAGCTCGCGTAGCGGCTCGGCACCAGCTCGCGCAGCCATTTCACCGCCGACCGCTCCCAGTCGAAACTGCCGGGTGTCTTGACCTGGCACGGCCAGTCCGAGGTGATCGGTGAGTACGTCAGGGCCATGTTCATCGCTTCCGGGTTACGTCGGCGGGGGACTCTGGGGCGGCCCCGGCATAGGGGATGACCGGGGCCGCCTCCACGGGCCTCGCCGAAACGAGTCCCGCTCGGCCACCGGGACCCGATGCGGGTAGGAGCGGACGGCCCCGGTGGTCAGGGTCGTGACCTGGAGGCCTCCGGGTCGCGATCCGCAAGAAGTATTTATATATACCGCCGGATACGCAAGGACATGAAAAAATTCATGCGCGCTTTGATGCGATTGATGCCGGGATGCCGGGATGCCTGGGCTGACGCCGGGGACCCGACACCGTGCCGCCGGGGAGCGTTTTCAGTCCTTCAGGAAGAACTGGTGCTGCTCGGCGACCTGCTCGTACTCCTCCAGGCGCGCCTGGGTGCGCTCCGGGTCCGCGTCGGTCATGGCCTGGAGCAGGGCCGCCGACAGCACCACGGGCGCCGCGTAGGAGTCGAAGACCAGCCGGGAGCCCGTGCCCGTCGCGAAGGTGACGTCCGCCTCGTCGGCCAGCGGACCGAGCCCCAGGTCGGTGATCAGCGCCACCTGGAGTCCCGCGCCGCGCGCGACCCGCATCGCGGTGAGCGTCTCGTGCGCGTGCCGGGGCATCCCGAAGGCCAGCACCCAGGTGCCGCCCGCCTCCCGCGACTGGAGCAGCGCGTCGTAGGCGACCGAGCCGCCGCGGGTCACCAGCCGGACGTCCGGGTGGATACGGCGCGCGGCGTACGCGAAGTACTCGGCGAGCGACACGGAGATCCGCAGCCCGAGGACCGTCAGCGGGGTCGAGCGGGACAGGGCGCGGCCGACGCGGATGATCTCGTCGGGGTCGGCGAAGTCCCGGCGCAGGTTCTCCAGGTTCTCGATCTCGGCGTCCACGGCGGCCTGGAGTTCGTTGCTGGTGACCTCGGCCGGGGTGCCCGGCGCGCTGCCCAGGGTGCTGAGCGCGATCGCCTGGAGCCGCTCCCGTAGCGCGGGGTAACCGCTGAAGCCCACCGCCCCCGCGAACCGGGTCACCGACGGCTGGCTCACCCCGACCCGCTCGGCGAGATCGGTGATCGAGAGGAAGGCCGCCTCGGTGATGTGCTCGATCAGGTACTGGGCGATCCGTCGCTGGCCGGGGGAGAGCCGGGGGCCGTCGAACAGTTCCCTGAGCTGGGACGTGGGAGCGGCGCCCGCCTCGGGTGCCGTACGGCCCGAGGTGATCGCGGATGCCTGTGCGCGTGCCTGCTGCGGCGATGGCACCGGTGCGCCTCCTTGTTCTCCCACGAGACCTCAACATAGCTCACGGAACGTGTTGACCTGGGCGGGCGACGGCGCGAGAACCGTCTCGCCGAGGGTCCGCGCGGCCACCGGAAGACGCCTCCCGCAGGTGCACGGGCCGGCCGCCGTCTCCGCGCGGGCAGGCGGCGCGGGGCGCGGGGCGCCGAATGATCCCGGACGGGAAACCGCGTCTGCCGGGGAACTTTCGGGGCAACCGACGGTGGAGGCACGGGGAGGCCGGCTCGCGACGCAGCGTCAGCGGACCGCCCCCGGCGCCCTCTTCGCCCCGCGGGAGTCGGGCGCGGCGACCGGTGACATGGAGGTTGTGATGATGGTGCGGCTGGACGAGAACGCGACGCGCGGGGCGGTGGCCGCGTGAACGCCGGAGCGGTGGCCCGCGACGGCCAGGTCGAAGCCCGCCGGGCGGCCACCGGTTCGGCACGCGAGGGCGCGGCCCGGGCCGGCCTGACCGCGCGCGGCGTGATCTACGCCTTGGTCGGCATACTCGCCCTGCGCATAGCCTTCGGCGGCAGCGGGCACCAGGCGGACCGCGGCGGCGCCCTGCAGGAGATCGCCTCCAAGCCGTTCGGCGCGGTCCTGTTGTGGGCGCTGGGCATCGGCGTCGTCGGCATGGCGCTGTGGCGGCTGTCCGAGGCGGTGTTCGGCGCGGCGGGCCAGGACGGCGACAAGCCGAGCAAGCGCCTGATGGCCGCCGGCCGCTTCGTCTTCTACGGGTTCGTCGCCTACTCGGTGCTGTCGTTCGCCGCCGGTTCGCGCGGCAGCGGTGCGGGGGACAAGCAGTCCCGTGACGTCACGGCCAAGGCGCTGGGCATCCCCGGCGGCCAGTGGCTCGTCGGCGCCTTCGGTGTCGGGCTCGTCGCGGCCGGCGTGTGGATCGCCGCCCGGGCGATCATGCGCAAGTACCACAAGCATCTGAAGCTCGGCGAGATGTCGCAGAACGTGCGCCGCGCCGTCGACGTGACGGGCGTGGGAGGCGGAGTCGCGCGGGGCGCGGTGTTCGCCACGGCCGGCGTGTTCGCCGTGCGGGCGGCCATCGAGTACGAGCCCGACAAGGCCAAGGGCATGGACGACACCCTGCGTTCCTTCGCCGGCACGCCGATGGGCCCGTGGCTGCTGGCGCTGGTCGCCGTGGGGCTGATCCTGTTCGGTGTGTTCTCCTTCGCGATGGCACGGTGGCGCAAGGTGTGACCTGGCCGGTCGACCCTCTGGTTCGCCAGACCACAGACCGCAGACCACACACCACGGGCCACAGGCCACACACCACGGGCCACAGGCCACAGGCCACGGGCCACAGGCCACGGGCCACGACGGTGACACGGGCGGTGCTCCCCTGAGGGGCGCCGCCCTTCGCGCGCGTGCGCCGGTGGGGGTGTGCCGAGGGGGGTGTGCCGAGGGGCAGGCGGTGTACGCCGTCAGGCGGGGGTCGTTCGCCCCGTCGTCGCCGCGCGCCGGTGGGACGCGCGGAGTGGGGGCGTCCGGTTCCCCCGGGGACGAGGTGTCAGACTGGCGGCATGGACGAGCGCGAATTCCCCAGGTCGGGTCAGCATGCTTCGGTCATCGGTCTGGGCACCTGGCAGTTGGGTGCGGACTGGGGCGAGGTGAGCGAGAAGGACGCCCTCACGGTGCTGGAGGCGGCGGCCGAGTCGGGGGTGACGTTCTTCGACACCGCCGATGTGTACGGCGACGGTCGCAGCGAGGAGACCATCGCCACCTTCCTGCGCGGCCGGCCGGACCTGCACGTCGAGGTCGCCACCAAGATGGGCCGCCGGGCCGACCAGGTCCCGGAGAACTACGTACTCGACAACTTCCGCGCCTGGAACGACCGTTCGCGCCGCAACCTCGGCGTCGACCGGATCGACCTGGTGCAGCTCCACTGCCCGCCGACCCCGGTGTACTCCTCGGACGAGGTGTACGACGCCCTCGACACCCTGGTCGAGGAGGAGCGGATCGCGGCGTACGGCGTGAGCGTCGAGACGTGTGCCGAGGCGCTGACCGCGATCGCCCGCCCCAACGTCGCGAGTGTGCAGATCATCCTCAACCCCTTCCGCATGAAGCCGCTGCGGGAGGTACTGCCGGCCGCGCGGGAGGCGGGCGTCGGGATCATCGCCCGGGTCCCCCTCGCCTCCGGGCTGCTCTCCGGCAAGTACACCAAGGACACGGTGTTCGCGGCGGACGACCACCGGACGTACAACCGTCACGGGGAGGCCTTCGACCAGGGCGAGACCTTCTCCGGGATCGACTTCGCGACCGGCGTGGAGGCGGCGGCCGAGTTCGCCGCGCTCGCCCCCGAGGGCTACACCCCGGCCCAACTGGCGCTGCGCTGGATCGTGCAGCAGCCCGGGGTGACGACCGTGATCCCCGGGGCGCGCTCCCCCGAGCAGGCGCGTCTCAACGCCACGGCGGCGCGGCTCCCCGAGCTGTCGCGCGCCACGCTGGACGCCGTCGAGGAGCTGTACGACCGGAGGATCAAGGAGCAGGTCGAGGGCCGCTGGTAGCACGCGGTTCGACACCGGCGGCGGACGTCAGACCCGAGAGGGGCACTCCGCCGCCGGACCGGCGCCACCGCGTTCCGCCGCGGGACGGGCGCCACCGGGTTCCGCCGCAGGACGAGCGCTGCGGTCCGGCGCCGGACGGGCAGCGCGTTCCGGCGCCGAAAGGGTGGTTCCCGTCGCCACCGGACCGGCCTCTGGTCCGCCGTCGATCCGGCTCCCGAACTGCCGGTCCATCTGGCGGTCGTGCAGCCGGCTCAGCACCAGTACCGACACGACCGCGCCGATCAGGGCGCAGAACATGTCCCACTGGGTGTCCCACACATCGCCCTGGGTCGCCAGGAAGTCGTCCGCCGCGTGCCCGCCGATCACCGCCGCCGCCCACTCGAACAGCTCGAAGAGCGCGCTGAAGGCGAGGCACGCGCACACCGTCAGCGGCGCGAGCCACCGGCTGCCGCGCAGCGGTGACGTCCGGCTGAGCACCTCACGTACCAGGACCGCCGGCACGAAGCCCTGCATGAGGTGCCCGAAGCGGTCGTACGGATTGCGGTCCAGGCCGAGCCCGTCGCGCACCCAGTCGCCGAGCGGCACCTGCGCGTAGGTCCAGTGGCCGCCCACCGCGAGCACCAGCGCGTGCGCCGCGAGCAGACAGCACAGCAGGTTCGTCAGCGGGAAGCGGCGCCAGGTCAGCAGCACCAGCGGCAGCCCGACGAGTACCCACACCGTCTCCAGCAGCCAGGTCGTCAGGTCGTGCGGGCGCCAGAGGGAGGCGGCCATCCCGAGCACGACCACGGCGACCAGGACGGCGGGCAGCCTCCGGCGACCGGCGTGCTCCGGGGGCGGCGGGGTGGACGGGGCGAGGACCGATCCGGACATGAGGACTCCTTGACTCAGGTGCCCTCATGGTGGGGGAGCGCCGGGACCGGGACATGAGTACGGCTACTCACCCGGGATGCTCACCGGGAAGATGCGTACGTGAGGACGAACGCGTTCGTTCCGAACTTGTTCGCAACGAACATGTTCGTTACCGTGGAGGAGTGACAGCACACCCCGCCCCTCGACCCAGCCGTCGTGAGCGTCCGGCGAAGCCGGCCCTCACCCGGGACGGCATCGTCCGCACCGCGGTCGCGTTGATGCGCGCCGAGGGCCTCCAGCGTGTGACCATGCGCCGCCTGGCCCAGGAGCTGGACACCGGACCGGCCTCGCTCTACGTCTACGTCCGCAACACCGCCGAGCTGCACGCCGCCGTGCTGGACGACCTGCTCGGGGGCGTCGACCTGACCCCAGTCCGCTATGTCGGCGACTGGCGCGACCGGCTCGTACGGGTCCTCACCTCGTACACCGACGTCCTCTTCGAGCACCCGGGGCTCGCCCGGTCCGCGCTGGTGGCCCGTCCCTCCGGCGCGCGCTACCTCGACCTGGTCGAGGGGCTGTTGTTTCTGCTCGTCGAGGGCGGGGTGCCCGGGTCCCGGGCGGCCTGGGGCATCGACGCGCTGCTCCAGTTCGCCACCGCGACCGCCGCGGAACACGCCGTGGGGGAGGCGGGGGAGAAGGGCCCCGCCGACAGTGAGGGCGAGTGGGCCGCGCTGTCCGCGGCGGTGCGCGGCGCCTCCGGCGAACGGCATCCGTACATCGCCGCGCTGGGCACCGACCTGCTGTCCGGACCGGGCGAGGCCCGCCTCCACTGGGGCCTCCAGGTCCTGATCAACGGCGTCCTGCACACCCCCCGCCCGGACACGCCGGACGCGCCCGGCACCCCGCATCCGTCCGACACGCCGTGACCGGCGACCACCCCCCGGTGGGGACGCGCCGCGCCGTCGGCCGCCCCCGGCCACCCCCACCGCGCGCCCTCGCCCCACGGCGACGCACGCCCAGCGCAAGGAGTCACAGCCATGACGACCCTCCATCACCCCGTCGCCGTGATCGGCGCCGGTCTCGGCGGCCTCACGCTCGCCCGTGTCCTGCACCTGAAGGGCGTCGAGGCCGCGGTGTACGACCTCGACGCCTCGCCCACCGCCCGGCCCCAGGGCGGCATGCTCGACATGCACGAGGAGTCCGGCCAGGCCGCCCTGCGCGCCGCCGGGCTCTACGACGCCTTCCGCGCGATCATCCACCCCGGCGGCGAGGCCACCCGCATCCTCGACAAGGACGGCACGGTCCTGCGCGAGGACTCCGGCGAGGACGAGCTGCGCCCCGAGGTGTCCCGAGGCGCCCTGCGCGACGTCCTGCTCGGCTCGCTGCCCGAGGGCACCGTCCGCTGGGGCGCCAAGGTCACCGCCGTACGCACCCTCGACGGCGGTCGCCACGAGGTGACGCTCGCCGACGGGAGCACCTTCACCGCCGGCCTGCTGATCGGCGCCGACGGCGCCTGGTCCAGGGTGCGGCCGCTGCTCACCGACGCGACCCCGGCGTACACCGGACTGTCGTTCGTCGAGCTGCACCTCGAGGACGCCGACACCCGGCACCCCAGGGGCGCGGCCGTGATCGGCGGCGGTCTCCTCTTCGCGCTCGCCGACCGGAAGGGCTTCCTCGGCCACCGCGACCCCGACGGCTCCCTGCACGCCTACGCCGCGCTGCGCACCCCCGCCGACTGGGCGGCCGGTGGCCCCATCGACTTCACCGACACCGAGGCCGCCAAGCGGAGCCTGCTGGAGCACTTCGAGGGCTGGGACGAGGGCCTGCGGTCCCTGATCGCCGAGGCCGACGGCGCCCTCGTGGCCCGGCCGATCCACGCCCTGCCGGTCGGGCTGCGCTGGGACCGCCTTCCCGGCGTCACCCTTCTGGGCGATGCGGCCCACCTGATGTCGCCGTTCGCCGGTGAGGGCGCCAACCTCGCGATGCTGGACGGCGCCGAACTCGCGCAGGCGATCGCCGCCCACCCGGACGACGTCGAGAAAGCCTTGACCGCCTACGAGGAGGCGCTGTTCCCCCGTTCGGAGCAGGCCGCCGCCGAGTCCGCGGCCAACCTGGAGGTCTGCTTCGGCCCCGGCACGCCGCAGAGCCTCATCGACCTCATGGACTCCTACGGCCGCGACGGCGCCTGACGTACCGGCAGACGTCCGTGACCGGCCCAGCCGGGCCGCCGCTCGCCCTCGCTGGACTACGGCTCGCCCTCGGTGGGCTACGGCTCGCCCTCGGTAGGCCGGCGTGTGCCCCGGCCGGAGGAAGCGCACGGCCGCGCGGGAGTGTTCCTCCCGCGCGGCCGTCCTGTCGTCGTCAGTCCCGGGCCGCCGCCCCGCGCAGGGCCGCGATGGCGGTGCCGATCGCCTGCTGGAGTTCCTCCAGGCGCTGCACCATGTCGTCCTCGTAGATGTCGTCGGCGTCGTCGAAGGTCAGCTCCTCGAAGACCTTCGTCGCCTTCTGCAGACTGTTGTAGAACTTCGTCCGCCGCTCCTGGACCCGCAGTTCGGGGTCGGCCTCCACCGTCTCCACGACGAGGTTCTTCATCGTGTCGTACGCCTCGGTCGCCCACTCGCCCGAGTCCTCGCCCTCGTCCAGTTCGTCGAGCAGGGACAGGTGCCGCTCGGCCTCGGAGCGCAGCTCGGCCGGAGCGTCCAGGGTCTGTCCCGCCGGCGTCTTGATCTGCCCCTTCTCCGCGATCTGGCGTACGTAGCCGATGCGGTCGGCGGCCCTGTTCTCGGTGGCGACCGCCTTCTTCAGCTCGTCCGTGCGGGCGATGTCACGGGCCAGCTCGGTCTGGAGCGCCGGGTCCTCCTTCACCCGGTCGAGGAGCGCGGCCCGCGCGGCCTGGGCCGTGGACGGGTCGGCGAGGATGGCGGCCCGCAGCGCGGTCGGGTTCTCCGCCACCTCCAGGGCCTTGGTGGGACGGATGCCCTCGGCCTCGGCGGCCTCGCTGATGGCGGTGCCGCGCTCCGACGCGGCACTGGAACGCGACACGTAGTACGAGGACCAGACCTCGGCGTCCGGCAGTTCGATGTCCTGGCCGGGCAGCAGGATCTCGAAGTGCGGCACCAGACCGTCGTCGGCGGCCCGGTCCCACGCCTTGTAGTAGCGCATCACGCGCTCGGGGGAGCAGCCCGCGAGTTCGGCGAACTCCTTCGCGGACACCTTGGGCGTCTCGTCCGCCGGCTGACCGCCGGGGCGGACGCTGCGCGCCACCTTGAGCCCGAAGGCCCAGCCGCCGGTCCGCGCGTAGGCGCCGAAGGCCTGGGCGTCCCGTTCGACGGGGTTCGGCACCTCGGGGCGCTCGACGGATTCTTCGGTCGGGGCGATGGCAACGGTCACCGGGAACTCTCCTGGGATGATGGGGCGTTGATGTCACGGAGAATGAAGCATTGGCCCAAGCTCTGCGTGGAACCAAGGAAGCGCGCGCGGAGTGGAACCAAACGGACACCAAGTAAATCCGAAACAAGTAAGCCAGAAACGATGCGATGTGATGGCCTTCACCCCGATGTGGCGGAAAGTGATGAATTCCTTACGGCCGTGTCACGTACGGGAGAGAGCCGAGCACCGTGCGACCGCGGGAGGTTTTTTCGTGCGACCGTTCACTCTCAACTACGCCCTGCCCTCAGGGCAGTCGGCCGCGATACCCCCGTACCACTTCGACACGGCCCAGCAACTGAACGTGCTGCCGGACGGCCGTCCGGCCGTCACCGACCGCGCGCTGCTGCTCGCGACCGGCACCACGACGTCGACGGCCGGTTCCCAGACGCACTTCGACGACTGACGGAAGTCCGCGCGCCATGACGGTTCTCATCCTCACGGCCGAGCAGGACGTCACCGCCGACATGGTGGTGGCCAAGCTGCATGAGCGGGGCGTGCCCATGGTGCGCCTCGACCCTGCCGACCTGCCCGGCAAGGCGGTGCTCTCCGCCGACTACGCCCACGGTGACTTCGACGGCTATCTGTCGGTCAACGGCCATGTGCTCAGCATGGGAGGCCTGCGCTCCGTATGGGTGCGCAGGCCGGGCGAGCCGGCCGCGCACGCCGCCGAGCCCTCCGCGTGGCTCACCGCCGAGACGCGGCAGGCCCTGTTCGGCATGCTCTATTCCGCTTCCACCCGCTGGATGAACCACCCGCGCCGCGCCGAACAGGCGCGGCACAAGCCCTGGCAGTTGCGGGTGGCCCACAGCAGCGGCTTCGCCGTGCCGCCCACGGTCATCACGACCGCGCCCCGGGTGGCCCAGCAGTTCGTGGAGGAGTACCGCGACGTGGTGGTGAAGTCCGCCTCGGGGCCGCCGCCCGGCGAACCCCGGGTGGCCCTGCCGACCACGCTCGTCGGACCGGACGCGGACTTCTCCGGCGTGGCGGCCGGTCCGGCGCTGCTCCAGCGCTACATCCCCAAGAGCGCCGACATCCGCCTCACCGCGGTCGGCAACCGGATGTTCGCCGCCCGCAAGACCGCCGAACCCGGCCAGGTGGACGGCCGGTTCGGCGAGACGGGCAACGGGTGGGAGCCGCTCGCCTCGGTGCCCGGCCGGATCGCCCGCGCGGTCCACGAATACCTCGTCCACACCGGACTCGCCTACGCCGCCTTCGACTTCGCCGAGGACGCGGACGGGGTGTGGTGGTTCCTGGAGTGCAACCAGGGCGGCCAGTTCGGCTTCGTCGAACTGGAGACCGGTCAGCCCATCGCCGAGGAGGTCGCGCTGTGGCTCGCGCTGCGAAGACCCGACTTCCGTATCCCGGAGGGACATTGACGGACCGTGAGCTGACCGCCTGACGATGTCGGATCAGGAGACCGGTGGCCGGAAGGACGTGAGGACCGCGTCCAGCGCCCGCCGGTCCGCAGCCGTGCCCCGGTCCGCCGCGGGCGTCGTCCAGCGCAGGGAGAAACCCCGGTGACCGCCGACGAGGAAACCGCGGCCGAACGTACGCAGCCGCTCCCCGCCCGTCCCCGAGAACCACTCCATGTCCGCGCCCTTCAGCCCCCGCGTGGTCACGGCCCTGATGGCGCCCACCCGTTGGTACCCGGCGGTCTCGGCGCGCAGGGCCGGCTCCAGCTCGCTCCACACGGCGACCGGGTCAGGACCGAGCCGCGTGCTGTACGTGACGGCCAGGGTGCGCGGGTCACCGTCGGCGCCCAAGGTGACCCGGTACGAGAGGTCGCCGGACGTCTGCGTGTCCAGGGGACGCCAGCCCCGGGGAAGGGCGACAGAGAAACCCTGGGCCGCCCGGTAGGTGACGAAACCGGCCGGAAGCCCGCCACGCGCGCCCTCGGAGGGGGACGCTGAGCCCGAGCCTGAGCCCGAGGGCGTACGGCCGGACGGCGCGGGGCTCGACGGCGCGTGGTCCGACGGCGGGACGGGCGCCGTGGGGAGCGGGCCCGGCGGCAGCGCGC
>NZ_JBEYFY010000071.1:0-34489 GCF_040703595.1 Streptomyces sp. NPDC007084 | reverse complement strand
GTAGGACGCCGCCGAACAATTTTTGAGAAAACCCCCGTGCCGGGGATACCGGTACGGGGGTTTTCTGCGTTTACGGGTCTGGGGTATCAGGTTCGAAAAAGGGGGGCGGTCTCCATTCGGAGACCGCCCCCCTTTTTTTTATTGCCTGTTGGCGCCGGCTTCTACAGTCGGCCCGCTGCTTTCAGGGCCAGGTACGCGTCTGCCAGTGCCGGGGCCAGCTCGTCCGGGGTCGCGTCGACGACCGTGACTCCTCGGCGTCGCAGTTGCTCGGCCGTGCGGTGGCGTTCCGTCTGGGCCTGGGCTGCCGCCGCCGCCTCGTAGACGGCTTCGGTGTTTCCCCGGGCCTTCGCCATGCGGGCGATGTACGGGTCCGCGACCGAGGCCACCAGGACCGTATGGCGCTGGGTGAGGCCGGAGAGCACGGGGAGCAGGCCCTCCTCGACGGGGGCTGTGTCGAGGGTCGTCAGGAGCACGATCAAGGAGCGGCGCGGCGCCGTACGCAGAATGGTGGCGGTCAGACCGCGGGCGTCCGTTTCGACCAGCTCGGGTTCGAGGCCGGCCATCGCGTTGACCAAGGACGGGAGGACATCGCCGGCCGCGCGGCCCTGGACCAGGGCGCGTACCCGGCGGTCGTAGGCGAGGAGGTCCACGCGGTCGCCGGCGCGGGAGGCCAGGGCGGCCAGCAGCAGGGCCGCGTCCATCGAGGCGTCCAGGCGCGGGGCGTCACCGACGCGGCCCGCCGAGGTGCGGCCGGTGTCGAGCACCAGGAGGATGTGGCGGTCGCGCTCCGGGCGCCAGGTGCGTACGGCCACCGTGGTCTGGCGGGCTGTCGCGCGCCAGTCGATGGAGCGGGTGTCGTCGCCCGGAACGTACTCGCGCAGGCTATCGAACTCCGTTCCCTCACCTCGGGTCAGCACGCTGGTGCGGCCGTCCAGTTCGCGGAGCCGCGCCAGTTTGGACGGGAGGTGCTTGCGGCTGGTGAAGGGGGGCAGGACGCGCACGGACCACGGGACTTTGTGGCTGCCCTGGCGGGAGAAGAGGCCCAGGGGGCCGTATGAGCGGATGGTGACGCGGTCCGCGTGGCGGTCGCCGCGGCGGGTGGGGCGCAGGCGGGTCGTCACGCGGCGGCGTTCGCCGGCCGGCACGGTCAGGCGGTGCCGGGAGGCCGCGACCTCGGTGCCCGGCTCCCAACTGCTCGGTGGCCAGGCGTCCCGCAGACGGGCGCGCAGCGGGCGGCCGGACGGGTTGGTGACGGTGAGGGTGACGTCCGCGGATTCGCCGAGGCGTACCGAGGTGTCGCCGGAGCGGGCCAGGCCGAGGCGCCGTACGGGTGCCGCGAGGGCGGCGTCGCAGGCGCAGGCCAGGGCCAGCGGGGCGTTCACCGCGAGGATGCCCGTCCAGCTCGGCTCCCAAATGCCGACGGGGAGTGCTCCGAGGGCCGCCAGGAGAGCGGCGCGTCCGGTGAAGGCCATCAGCGGGGGACGGGGACGTGGGCGAGGATCGCGTTGATGACGGAGTCGGCCGTCACGCCCTCCATCTCGGCTTCCGGGCGGAGCTGTACGCGGTGGCGGAGAGTGGGCAGGGCCAGGGCCTTCACGTCGTCGGGGATGACGTAGTCGCGGCCGGTCAGCCAGGCCCAGGCGCGGGCGGTGGCCAGCAGGGCGGTCGCGCCGCGCGGGGAGACGCCGAGCGAGAGGGACGGCGACTCGCGGGTGGCGCGGCAGATGTCGACGACGTAGCCGGTGATCTCGGGGGAGACGGCCGTCTTGGCGACCGCGGCGCGGGCGGCTTCGAGGTCGGCGGGGCCGGCGACGGGGCGCACGCCGGCGGCGCGCAGGTCGCGGGGGTTGAAGCCGTCGGCGTGCCGGGTGAGGACGTCGATCTCGTCCTGCCGGGTGGGCAGCGGGATCGTCAGCTTCAGCAGGAAGCGGTCCAGTTGGGCTTCGGGGAGGGGGTACGTGCCCTCGTACTCGACCGGGTTCTGCGTCGCGGCGACCAGGAAGGGCTCGGGGAGCGGCCTGGGGGTGCCGTCGACGGTGACCTGGCGTTCCTCCATGGCTTCCAGCAGGGACGACTGGGTCTTCGGGGGCGTGCGGTTGATCTCGTCGGCCAGCAGCAGGTTGGTGAAGACCGGGCCGGGCTGGAAGGAGAACTCGGCGGTGCGGGCGTCGTAGACGAGGGAGCCGGTGATGTCGCTCGGCATCAGGTCGGGGGTGAACTGGACGCGCTTGGTGTCGAGTTCGAGTGCCGATGCCAGTGCGCGGACCAGCAGGGTCTTGGCCACGCCGGGGACGCCTTCGAGGAGGACGTGGCCACGGCAGAGGAGGGCCACGACGAGACCGGTCACGGCGGGGTCCTGGCCGACCACGGCTTTGGCGATCTCGGTGCGCAGGGCTTCCAGGGAGGCGCGGGCACTGCTCGCGTCCCCGGAATGTCCGGCGTATCCGGCATTGTCAGTGGTCGGGTCCATCATGAATGGCGTACCTCTCTTGCGAGGGCGTCGAGTTGGTCGGCGAGCGAGATGAGGGCTGCGTCGTCGTGCGGCGGCGCGCCGAAGAGGAGGGGGCGCAGGGCCGCCTGGGCGTCGCCGTCGAGGCGGGCGGACAGGGCGGGGAGCAGGGTCTCGGGCGTGTGTGCCTGGGCCGGTGGGATACCGACGAGGGGGGCGAGGCGGGTGCGGGTGGCGGAGCGCAGGGCGTCGGCCGCGCGGTCGCGGGCGTTCGCCTTGCGGTAGAGGCGGGCGCGGCCTTCGACGGTTTCGGAGGCGCGGATCGCCACGGGGAGCCGTTCGCCGACCAGGGGGCCGAGGCGGCGGGCGCGCCACAGGGCGGCGAGGGCCGCCGCGAAGAAGAGCTGCAGTGTGCCCCAGAGCCAGCCCGAGGGGAGCAGGTCGAAGAAGCTCTGGTCGCCCGCGTCGGTGGCCGAGTCGTCGGAGAGCGAGGGGAGGTACCAGACCAGATGGGGCCGGGAGCCGAGGAGTTGGAGGGCGAGCGAGGCGTTGCCCCGCTCGTCGAGGCGTTCGTTGTAGAGGATGTCGGGGGCGCCGAGGACGACGGTGTCGCCGCTGCCCGAGGCGGTGGGGAGCCGAAGCAGCGTGGGCCGGCCGTCGCTGGGGTAGCAGGTATCGGCGTCCGGGGCGGTGGTGGTGTAGCGGACGCCGCCCGTGTCGGCGGTGCCCGCTCGCCGGGCGGCGGGGAGCGCGCAGCCCGGGGAGAGCGTCGAGCCGAAGCTGACCGCGGGGTCGGCGGTGACTCCGGGGGCGAGGGTGCCCACGGAGGGGCTGCCCGGCGCGATCAGGACGGTGCGGCCGTCGGAGGCGTGGGTCGCCGTGCGCAGCAGGGTCTGCTGACGCTTGGTCAGCAGGTCCGGCGCGGCGATCAGCAGGGTGGTGTCGGGGCCGGCGGCGGCGCGGGCCTGGCCGAGGGTGGTGACCACGCGCGTGGAGACGCCCTGGTCGGCGAGGAGTTCGGCGACGGCCCGGCTGCCGAGGGGGTCGGCGGAGCGCGGGTCGAGGCGGCCGTGCCGGGCGTCCGAGCGGACCAGGGCGATCACGACGGCGGCTGCCAGGAGGACGACCAGGGCGAGGGCGACTCCCCGCGCGCGGGTCCACACCTGGCGGGCGGTCGGCGAGGCCGAGGTGGACGTGGGGGCCGAGGTGGGCGTGGGGGCGGCCTCGGTCAGGGCCTCGGTCATGAGGCCCCCTGGCGGGTGGTCGCGGTCGTGTTCCGGTCGCTGTGGGTGCTGTGGGTGCTGTTGGCTAGGACGGGCCGGGTGCGTTCCAGGTCGCGGTCCAGTTCGGTGAGGTGCTGGTACGCGCGCCGGTCGCCGGGCCGGCCGCCGTATGTCACGTCGTCGAAGTCCCGTGCCGCCGCGCGCAGTCGGTCCGTGTGGTCCGGCAGGGTGCGGCTCGCCTCCGCCGCCGCCTCGTCGGCGGTGCGGCCGGGGCGCGGGTCGAGCAGCGCGCGTTCCTCCAGGGAGCGGACGATCGCGCGCATCCGTTCCTGGACGGCCTGGTTCCAGTGGCCCTGGGCGGCGTGGGCCTCGGCGGCGGCGCGGTGTTCCGCCGCGCTCCTCGGCCGGTCGTCGAACAGGGTGGCGGACGGGGCGGGAGTGCGGCGCGGGGTTCCCAGGCGCCACCAGAGCGCGGCCACGACCGCCAGCACCGCGAGGACGATGACGACGAGGCCGAGCGTGCCGCCGGGCGCCGCGGTGGAGGCGGCGCCGAACAGCTTGTCGACCCAGTCCCAGAAGGCGTTCAGGGCGCGCTGGATCAGGCCCGGGTCGTTCTCGTGGTACATCCGCTTGGACAGCTCGCGCCGGGCGGCCTCCCGTGCGGCCTCGCGCGGTGTCGTCACCGGCGGCGCGTCGTCACGGGCCAGCGCGAGCACGGCTGTCGCGCCGGTGTGCGGGCCCGTGAGCAGGGAGGTCGCGCCGGTGCGCGGCCCCGTGAACAGGGCTGTTACGCCGGTGTGCGGGCCCGCGAGTACGGACGTCGCGCCCTTGAGCGGTCCAGGGTGCGGTCCCGTGAGCATGGCTGTGAAGGCTCCCCCCGCCCCGTTCACCGCATCAGCTCCCCGGCGTGGTGCCGGACGGCTCGGTGCCGTAGTCCGGGACGCCGGCCGCGCGTGCCAGGTCGAGGTCGAGGGCCTCGCGGCGGATGCGCTGGTCGATGTACAGGAGCACGGTGACGCCCGCGCTGATCGGGAGGGTGAGCATGGAGCCGATCACCGAGCCGATACCGCTGATGATCAGGAACGTCCAGCCGACGGAACCGGCGCCGCTGTCGAGGAAGCCGGAGATGCCGTCGCCGCTCAGGGCCGCGGCGAGGAGGGCGAAGGGGATCACGACGATCGAGGACACGATGTTGGCGATGATCGTGCCCAGCAACTGGATGCCGAACACCCGCCACCAGGAGCCGTTGACGAGCTTCACGGAGCGGCGCATCGACTTCACGATGCCCTGCTTCTCCAGCATCAGCGCGGGCGAGGCGAGCGAGAAGCGGACCATCAGCCAGACGGCGACCACGGCCGCGGCGAGGCCCCCGAGGGCGGCGAGCACGGCGCCGGCGTCACCGGAGCCGGCCACGCCGACGAGTACGCCGGGCAGGGTTCCGACGCCGACGATCAGGAGGGCGATGACGGGCAGCAGGAGGGTCAGGCCGAACAGACGCGGGAGCCGCGGCCGGGCGTCTCGCCAGGCCTCGCCGGTGGTGACGGGCTTGCCGAGCACCGCACGGCTGGTGACCGAGGTGAGCAGGGCCGTCGCGACGATCGTGCCGAGCAGGGTGATGAGCAGGACGACGCCGGAGCTGAGCATCGTGTCGCCCAGGGCGCGGGTCAGCTCGCCGACGGTGGCGCTCGGGTCGCTGAGGGCGTCGGTGCTCTCGGTGTCGTTCAGGAAGAAGCCCTGGAGCAGGATGACCGCGATCTCCGTGACCACCGCGACGGTCAGCGAGATGCCGAGGACGGTGCGCCAGTAGGCGCGCATCGTGGAGACGGCACCGTCGAGGATCTCGCCGACGCCGAGCGGGCGCAGCGGGATCACACCGGGCTTGGCGGCGGGCGGCGGACCGCCCCAGTTGCCGCCCCAGCCGGCCGGGCCACCGGGGCCGCCGTAGCCGGGCCCGCCCCAGCCGCCGCCGGGCGCGCCGGGACCGGGCCGGCCGGCGGGGTACTGGCCGCCCCAGCCGGGGCCGGGCGCGGGCGGTGGGGTCTGCGGGGGCACCTGCGGGCCGGGGGCGGACCACTGGCCGGGCGGGGGCTGCTCCTTGGACCAGTTCGGAGGCTGCTGGGGCGGGTGCGCACCGGCCGGGTCCGCGGGCTGCTCCGCGGGTTCCTTCGCGGGCTGCGGGGTGCCGGTGGAGTCCGGCTCCCGGCCGTCGGAGGGGGCGGATCCGGGCGACGCCCAGCCCGGAGTGTCGTTCATCGTCGCTCCTTCACGGTGCCCGTTCCGCGGTCGCGGCGGCAGGTTGGCAGCCATCGTGCCACGCCCCGCCCGGCAGGTGACCGGCCCCTGTATGGGCTGGACACCTTCAATTGTCCGCCGGGTACGGGGCAGACTGGGCGGATGGCTGATCACTACGCGCAATCCCGCGAGGACAGCGGGCCGACGGAGATACCCGCGATCCGCTGGCACGAGCCGCCCGAAGGGCCCGTCGTGGTCCTTCTCGACCAGACCAGGCTGCCGGCCGAAGAGGTCGAGCTGGTGTGCACCGACGCCCCCGCGCTGGTGGAGGCGATCCGCACGCTCGCCGTGCGCGGGGCACCGCTGCTGGGGATCGCCGGTGCGTACGGCGTCGCGCTCGCGGCCGTGCGCGGCTTCGACGTGGGTGACGCGGCCCGGGACCTGGCCGGCGCCCGGCCCACCGCGGTGAACCTGTCCGCCGGTGTCCGCCGGGCGCAGGCGGCCCACCAGGCCGCGCTGGCCGCGGGCGGCGACCAGGAGGCGGCCGCCGCGGCGGCGCTCGACGCGGCGCGGGCGCTGCACCGGGAGGACGCCGAGGCCAGCGCCCGTATGGCCGGGCACGGGCTGGCGCTGCTCGACGAGCTGCTGCCCGGTGGCGGGCACCGGGTGCTCACGCACTGCAACACCGGGGCGCTGGTCTCCGGCGGGGAGGGCACCGCGTTCGCCGTGGCGCTCGCGGCACACCGGGCCGGACAGCTGCGGCGGCTGTGGGTGGACGAGACGCGGCCGCTGCTCCAGGGCGCCCGGCTGACGGCGTACGAGGCGGCGCGCAACGGGATGGCGTACACGCTGCTGACGGACAGCGCGGCCGGGTCGCTGTTCGCCGCCGGGGAGGTGGACGCGGTGCTGGTCGGGGCCGACCGGATCGCGGCCGACGGTTCGGTGGCGAACAAGGTGGGGAGCTATCCGCTCGCGGTGCTGGCCAAGTACCACCACGTGCCGTTCATCGTGGTGGCGCCGGTGACGTCGTTCGACCCGGACACACCCGACGGGGCGTCCATCGAGGTCGAGCAGCGGCCGGGCCACGAGGTGACGGAGCTCACGGCTCCGCAGGTGCCGGTGGCGGGAGCGGAGTCGGGAGGCGGTATACCTGTGGCACCCCTGGGGACCCAGGCGTACAACCCGGCGTTCGACGTGACGCCGCCGGAGTTGATCACGGCGATCGTCACCGAAGAGGGCGTTGTGTCGCCCGTGACGGCTGAGGCTCTCGCCGAGCTGTGTGACTTGTCACGCCAGGTAACGATTTAGTTAATGGGATGATGTCGTTTATGAAGGGACGAGTCCTTGTCGTCGATGACGACACCGCACTGGCCGAGATGCTCGGCATTGTGTTGCGTGGTGAAGGTTTTGAGCCGTCTTTCGTAGCCGACGGCGACAAGGCGCTGGCCGCTTTCCGCGAGACCAAGCCCGATCTGGTGCTCCTGGACCTGATGCTGCCCGGCCGGGACGGCATCGAGGTGTGCCGCCTGATCAGGGCGGAGTCCGGGGTGCCGATCGTGATGCTCACGGCCAAGAGCGACACCGTCGATGTCGTGGTCGGCCTCGAATCGGGCGCCGACGACTACATCGTGAAGCCGTTCAAGCCAAAGGAGCTGGTGGCGCGGATCAGGGCGCGGCTGCGCCGTTCGGAGGAGCCGGCACCCGAACAGCTCTCCATCGGCGATCTCGTCATCGACGTCGCCGGTCACTCTGTGAAGCGGGAGGGCCTGTCGATCGCGCTGACGCCGCTGGAGTTCGACCTGCTGGTCGCGCTGGCGCGCAAGCCGTGGCAGGTGTTCACGCGTGAGGTCCTGCTGGAGCAGGTGTGGGGGTACCGGCACGCGGCGGACACCCGGCTGGTCAACGTGCACGTCCAGCGGCTGCGCTCCAAGGTCGAGAAGGACCCGGAGCGGCCGGAGATCGTGGTGACCGTCCGCGGCGTCGGCTACAAGGCGGGACCGAGCTGACATGACCCGTGACAGTGCCGCTTCGGCGCCCGCTGACCAGGGGGAACGTACGGGGCGGCCTGTCGGCCGGCAGATGACGGGCTCCCGCTGGGGACGTCTCTTCGAGGGCGGGCTGCTCCAGGGCGGAGTCCAGGGCAGCCCGGTCCTGCGGCTCTTCACGCGCTGGGTGCGCCGGCCGCTGCTGCCCGTGATGCGGCTGTGGCGGCGCAACATCCAGCTCAAGATCGTCGTGACGACCCTGCTGATGTCGCTCGGCGTCGTCCTGCTGCTCGGCTTCGTCGTGATCGGGCAGGTCCGCAACGGCCTGCTGGACGCCAAGGTGAAGGCCTCGCAGAGCCAGGCCACCGGCGGCTTCTCCGTCGCCAAGCAGAAGGCCGACTCGGCGGCGACCGCGAACGGCGACGACAGCTCCGGCGCGGGCCGGCAGTCGAAGAACGTCAGCGCGTGGATGACCGACGTCGTGGTGTCCCTCTCCAGTGGCGGCCAGGGCGCCTTCGACGTCGTCACCCTCAACTCGACCGCCGCGGGCGCGGGCAGCGCGGGTCTCGCGCCGCGCGGCTCGGGACGCGTCGACCCCACGGCGAGCGTGCCGGCGGACCTGCGCGCCCGGATCGACGGCAGCACCGCCGCCCAGCAGAGCTACACCCGCGTCGTCTACGAGGACGGCCGCGAGTCGCAGCCGGCCCTGGTCATCGGCAAGCAGCTCAACGACCCGAACGGGGACGCCTACCAGCTCTACTACCTCTTCCCGCTGACGCAGGAGGAGAAGTCGCTGAGCCTGGTCAAGGGCACCCTCGCCACCGCCGGGCTCTTCGTCGTGGTGCTCCTCGGGGCCATCGCCTGGCTCGTGGTGCGCCAGGTCGTCACACCGGTGCGGATGGCGGCCGGGATCGCCGAGCGGCTCTCCGCCGGACGCCTCCAGGAACGTATGAAGGTCACCGGCGAGGACGACATCGCGCGGCTCGGCGAGGCCTTCAACAAGATGGCGCAGAACCT
Source organism: Streptomyces sp. NPDC007084 (assembly GCF_040703595.1). Lineage (NCBI taxonomy): Bacteria > Bacillati > Actinomycetota > Actinomycetes > Kitasatosporales > Streptomycetaceae > Streptomyces > Streptomyces sp. NPDC007084. The sequence goes on along the minus strand of NZ_JBEYFY010000071.1, from coordinate 25,583 downwards.
CCAGCTCAAGATCCAGCAGCTGGAGGACCTGTCGCGGATGCAGCGGCGGTTCGTCTCCGACGTGTCGCACGAACTGCGCACCCCGCTGACGACCGTCCGGATGGCGGCCGACGTCATCCACGACGCGCGCGAGGACTTCGACCCGATGACCGCGCGGTCGGCCGAACTGCTCGCCGACCAGCTGGACCGCTTCGAGACGCTGCTCGCCGACCTGCTGGAGATCAGCCGGTTCGACGCGGGCGCCGCGGCGCTGGAGGCCGACGCGATCGACCTCAGGGACGTCGTACGGCGGGTGGTCGGCGGGGCCGAGCCGCTCGCGGAGCGGAAGGGCACGCGGATACGGGTCGTCGGCGACCAGCAGCCGTTGATCGCCGAGGCGGACGCCCGGCGGGTCGAGCGGGTGCTGCGCAACCTCGTCGTCAACGCCGTGGAGCACGGCGAGGGCAGGGATGTCGTCGTCAAGCTCGCCGCGGCGGGCGGAGCCGTCGCGATCGCCGTCCGTGACTACGGCGTCGGGCTCAAGCCCGGCGAGGCGACCCGGGTCTTCAGCCGCTTCTGGCGCGCCGACCCGGCACGCGCGCGTACCACCGGCGGTACCGGCCTCGGGCTGTCGATCGCCCTGGAGGACGCTCGGCTGCACGGCGGCTGGCTGCAGGCCTGGGGCGAGCCGGGCGGCGGTTCGCAGTTCCGGCTGACCCTGCCGCGAACGGCCGACGAACCGCTCCGGGGGTCCCCGATACCGCTGGAGCCCAAGGACTCGCGGCGCAACCGCGGACTGGACGACGCCGGTCTGCCGCACGGCGGCGGCGCCAAGCTCGCCACCGTGCCCGTACAGCAGCCGGCGGCCGGGACGACCGCGCAGCGCGGGCCGATAGCGCCCCGCCAGGCCGGCTCGCCCACCGCCGACCCGACCGCGCTGCCGGGCAACGGCGCGCGCGTGGTGCCCCGCCCCACCGGGGCCCTGCGGCGTCAGGAAGACCCGCCGGGCGGCCGGGAAGCGGGCGGTCGTGAACAGAGCGGCCGGGAGCAGGGCCCGCCGGAGCCGGGGCGGGACGCGGAGAGGCCGGAGGGGCTCGGACATGGGGAGGTATTCCGTGGGCGCTGACCGCGGGGGGAGCGGCGTCCGCGGACGCCGTCCGGTACGCGTCATGGCGTATGCGAGCTGCGGGGCCCTGCTGCTGGCCGGGTGTGCCTCGATGCCCGACGGCGGGGACCTGCGGCAGGTCGAGTCCACGCCGCGGCAGGACTCGCAGGTGCGCGTCTACGCCATCCCGCCGCGCCCCGGTGCCTCGGCGGCGGAGATCGTGCAGGGCTTCCTTGAGGCGCTCACGAGTGACGACGCGAACTACGAGACGGCCGGGAAGTACCTCACGGACGGCGCCCGCAAGGCGTGGGACCCGTACCGCTCCACCACCGTCCTCGACGACGCGCCGGACCCGGTGGGGCTGCCGACCGACACCAAGGACGGCACGCGGGACGTGCAGTTCCGGCTCACCGGCGGCAAGGTCGCCCGGGTGGACGAGCGGCACGCCTACTCCCCGGAGGCCGGCTCGTACAACGGGCTGGTGCGTCTGACCAAGCTGAAGAACAAGCAGTGGCGCATCGACGGCCTCCCCCAGGGCGTGGTCATGGGCACGTCCGATTTCCAGCGCAACTACGTCTCCGTCAACAAGTACTACTACGCGTCGAACGGCACCTCCGGGACCGGCCGCCCGCCCGCCACCGTCGCCGACCCCGTCTACGTCCGCGCGCAGGTGGACCCCATGACGCAGATCGTGCGGGCGCTGCTGCGGGGGCCGACGAAGTGGCTGGACCCGGTGGTCACGTCGAGCTTCCCCACGGGCACGGACCTGAAGAGCGCCGACACCTCGCTGTCGCCCGACGACCGCAACAGGGTGACGGTGCCGCTGAACGCGGAGGCCGACCACGTCGGGGGCACCCAGTGCGGACGGATGGCGGCCCAACTCCTGCTCACCCTGCAGAACCTCACGCCGACCGGTGTGGACGAGGTGGAGCTGCAGAAGTCGGACGGCTCGCAGTTGTGCGTGCAGACCATGAACCAGGTCGAGGGCATCGCCTCGCACGGCACGGGCCGGCACCAGGAGGGCCAGTACTTCATCGACCGTGAGCGCCGGCTCGTACGGCTGACCGGCGGGGACCGGGACAAGAAGCCCGAGCCGGTGCCCGGAGCGCTGGGCGAGGGCGCCAAGAAGCTGCGGGCGGCGGCGGTGTCCCGGGACGAGACCAGCGCCGCCGGGGTGACGGCCGACGGCCGGAACCTGTACGTCGGCTCGCTGGTGTCGGGCGGTTCGCTCGGCGAGCCGGTGCTGCGCAGCCAGGGCGCCACCCCGGCCGACCGGCTGACCACGCCGAGCTGGGACGCGCGCGGCGACCTCTGGGTGGCCGACCGCGACCCGAAGAAGCCCCGCCTGCTGTTGCTGCGCAAGGGCGCGGGCGAGCCCATCGTGGTGCAGGCGCCGTCGGTCGACGGGCGCATCGAGGCGGTGCGGGTGGCGGCCGACGGGGCACGGATCGCGCTGATCGTCGAGAAGAACGGCAAGAGCTCGCTGCAGATCGGGCGGATCGACCGGTCCGCGGGGGACGAGCCGGCCGGCGCCGGCGTCGTGGAGACGCGGTCGGTGGCACCCCAGCTGGAAGAGGTCACGGCCATGTCCTGGGCCGGAGACAGCCGGCTCGTGGTCGTCGGCAGCGAGAAGGGCGGCGTGCAGCAGATGCGCTACGTCCAGGTCGACGGCTCGACCCCGCTGGCCACCACGCCGTCCGCGCTCGCCAACGTCAAGGAGATCGCCGCGTCCGAGGACGAGCAGCTTCCGCTGGTGGCGCACTCGGAGACGGACGGGATCGTGCGGCTGTCGTCGGGCGAGCAGTGGCAGAAGATCGTCCAGGACGGCATGGCGCCGGTCTATCCGGGCTGACGGCACAGTTCCACCAGGTGGGCCCGTCCGGGGTTCCGGGCGGGCCCGTCTGGGGTTCGGGGCGGCGGTCGTCCGTGGTTCGCAGGTCGGCGGCCGTCTGGGGTTCGGGGGTACGCGGCTGTTCGTGGTTCGGAGGCTTGCGGCCGTCTGTGGTTCGGGAACGGCGGCCGGCCCCTCGCGCCGGCCCGTCGCGTCCCCTCGGCCTGCTTCCTCTCCCCCCCGGCCGGCGCCTCGCTCCGGCGTGCGGCGGAGTTGTCCACAGGCGGTTGTCCACAGGGGTGGCCGAGTGGGCGAGGCGTTGGCACAGTGGTGGGCATGCGGGGGTGGTGGCAGGACCTCACGGATCTGGTGCTGCCGGCCGAGTGCGGAGGCTGTGGCAGGCCGCGCGCGGTGCTCTGCGCCGAGTGCCGTGGAGCCCTGAGCGGGGCCGCGCCGTGCCGGGTGCGACCGGTGCCGGAACCGGCCGGGCTGCCGGCCGTGCACGCCGCCGCTCCCTACGCGGACGAGGTGCGCGCGGTGCTCCTCGCGCACAAGGAGCGCGGCGCGCTGGCGCTGGCCGCGCCGCTGGGCGCGGCTCTGGCGGGGGCTGTGCGGGCCGCTCTGGAGGCGGCGCGCCGTCCCGGTCCGGCAGCGCGGGCCGAGGCTTCGCAGGGGTGGTCACGAGGCGGGAAGGGGGAAGCGGGATGCGAGCGGGAGCGGCGGGGACACGGCGGCGAGTTGGGCCCGCGGCCGGGGACGGGAGACCGGCCCGTCCTGCTGGTGCCCGTGCCGTCGGCGCGGCGGGCCGTGCGGGCGCGGGGACACGACCCGGCGCGGCGGATCGCGCTCGCGGCGGCCGGCGAGCTGCGGCGGACCGGGACGCCCGCCCGGGTGCTCGGCGTGCTGCGGCAACGGCGGACCGTGGCGGACCAGTCGGGGCTGAACTCCCGGGAGCGGCTGGCGAATCTGGCCGGTGCCCTGGAGGTCGTCGGCGGCGGTGCGCGGCTGCTGGCCGAGGGCGGGCGGGTGGTGCTGGTGGACGACCTGATGACGACGGGCGCCTCGTTGACGGAGGCGGCGCGCGCACTGCGGGCGGCCCGGCCGGTGGCGGGTGGTGCGGGCGGGCCGCGAGAGAGGCCGGAACTGCCGGAAGTGGAAGGGCGAATCGCGGGTACTGGGCAGGCCAGAGGGACGGACGGTGAGGCGGTCGGGGCGGCCGTGGTCGCCGCGCCACCGGACGCTTTCGAAATAAACCGGAACTGACTGACAACTTGCATCGTTGCAGGTAATGACGGGGTAAATTCACCTGAACGGAGGTACGCCGCAGTAGAGGGTGACGTCATCCGTCCGGGCGAGATATGTTCAGTTGTGAGGCAAAGGCGCAGGCCGCGTCTCGCACACCTGAATGCCGTACAGCGGGTTTTCCGCAATCACCCGCATCGGTGGGGTGGAGATCTTGTCCTCGGGGGAGGAGGAGGTGAACGTCACCGAGTCCGAGGTTCCGGTGCTCGCCGGAGCCTGGTGCAAAAGGGAGATGCTCCGCCAGTGGAGCGGGGCTATCCGGGAACGGAGTTCTGCGTGGACATCGTCGTCAAGGGCCGCAAGACCGAGGTGCCCGAGCGGTTCCGCAAGCACGTGGCCGAGAAGCTGAAGCTGGAGAAGATCCAGAAGCTCGATGGCAAGGTGATCAGCCTCGACGTCGAGGTGTCCAAGGAGCCCAACCCCCGACAGGCCGACCGCTGTGACCGGGTGGAGATCACGCTCCACTCGCGCGGACCGGTGATCCGGGCGGAGGCAGCGGCGAGCGACGCGTATGCAGCACTCGACCTGGCCGCGGACAAGCTCGAGGCCCGGCTGCGCAAGCAGCACGACAAGCGCTACACCCGACGTGGCAACGGCAGGATCCCGGCGGCCGAGGTCGCCGACCACGTCCCGGGTGCCGCGACCCTGAACGGCAACGGCAGCGTCGTCCACGACGGGGACCAGGACGCCGTGCCGACCAAGAAGATCGGCTCCCTCGAAATCATGGGCGAAGGCCCCTGTGTCGTCCGCGAGAAGACCCACGTGGCCGCCCCGATGACGCTCGACCAGGCGCTCTACGAAATGGAGCTGGTCGGGCACGACTTCTACCTCTTCGTCGACTCCGAGACGAAGGAGCCCAGTGTCGTCTACCGGCGGCACGCCTACGACTACGGCGTCATCCACCTGAGCACGGACCCGATGGTCGCCGAAGGCGGTACGGACGCGCCGGGCGGTGCGCTCGGCGGCTGACCCGGCCCGGTGACAGCCCCGACCGGCCGATGAGCCGGTCCGGTGCCCCTGGAAGCGCGTGTGCGCCCCCAGGGGCACCGGTGTGCGACCCCTTGGCGCCCCGCTCTGACACCGCACTGCCGTCCCGGCATGGAATCATGGCCGCACCGGCCCAACCGGTGGGCCGTTGCCTTGGGTTGGCGATGGCACGGAAACACAGGCCACGGCCTTCAGGGGGAGGAACGATGGCGGACAGCTTCGGACCGATGCGTGACCGGGACGCGGACCACGGCGTGGTCGCCCCGGGCCCGGACGTGGGCTCCGCGCGCAAGGAACCCATCCGGGTCCTCGTCGTGGACGACCACGCCCTCTTCCGCCGAGGTCTGGAGATCGTGCTCGCGGCCGAGGAGGACATCCAGGTCGTCGGCGAGGCGGGCGACGGGGCGGAGGCGGTCGACAAAGCCGCCGACCTGCTGCCCGACATCGTGCTGATGGACGTACGGATGCCCAAGCGCGGCGGTATCGAGGCGTGCACCTCCATCAAGGAGGTGGCCCCCAGCGCGAAGATCATCATGCTGACGATCAGCGACGAGGAGGCCGACCTCTACGACGCGATCAAGGCGGGCGCCACCGGATACCTCCTCAAGGAGATCTCCACGGACGAGGTCGCCACCGCCATTCGCGCGGTCGCCGACGGCCAGTCGCAGATCAGCCCCTCGATGGCGTCGAAACTCCTCACCGAGTTCAAATCGATGATCCAGCGCACCGACGAGCGCCGGCTCGTGCCCGCGCCCCGGCTCACCGAACGGGAACTGGAAGTCCTCAAACTCGTGGCCACGGGCATGAACAACCGTGATATCGCCAAGGAGTTGTTCATCTCCGAGAACACCGTGAAGAACCACGTCCGCAACATCCTGGAGAAACTGCAACTGCACTCCAGGATGGAGGCCGTGGTCTACGCGATGCGCGAGAAGATCCTCGAAATCCGCTGAGCGGGCGGGAGTCAGCCCAGCAGGCGGGAGATCTCCGTGACGAGCGCCTCCCGCAGTTGCGGGGCGTCCACCCGCTCGACCCGCACATCCGCGCAGTCCACCCAACTCGCGGCCTCCACCAGGGCCTGCGCCACCGCGGGCACCGCCCGCACGCCGTCCACCGTGACCTGCTTGGCGACCAGGGTGCCGCCCTCCCGCGCCGGGTCCACCCGCCCGACCAGCCGGCCGCCCGCGAGGACCGGCATCGCGAAATACCCGTGGACCCGCTTCGGCTTGGGCGTGTACGCCTCCAGCCGGTGCGTGAAGTCGAAGATCCGCTCCGTGCGCGCCCGCTCCCAGACGAGGGAGTCGAACGGCGACAGCAGCGTCGTACGGTGGCGCCCGCGCGGGACCGTCGCCAGCGCCACCGGGTCCGCCCAGGCGTCCGCCGCCGGGCGCGCGCCGAGCCTTCGGCCGGCCGCCTTCCCCGTGCCGGGCCTGCCCCAGCCCCGCACCGTCACCGGGACGAGACCGGAGTCCGCGATCACCGCGTCGACCTGATCGCCCCGCAGCCGGTGGTAGTCGGCGATGTCCGCGCGGGTGCCAACGCCGAGCGCCTGGCCCGCGAGGCGGACGAGCCGGCGCAGGCACTCGGCGTCGTCCAGGTCGTCATGGAGGAGTGACGCCGGGATCGCCCGCTCCGCGAGGTCGTACACCCGCTTCCAGCCGCGCCGCTCCACGCACACCACCTCGCCGTACATCAGCGCGCGCTCGACGGCGACCTTGGTGCCCGACCAGTCCCACCACTCGCTGGTCTTCTTCGCGCCGCCCAAGTCCGTGGCCGTCAGGGGGCCTTCGGCGCGGAGCTGCTTGACGACCTGGTCGTACGTGCCGTCGGGCAGCTCGTGGTTCCAGTGCGGGCGGGCGCGGTAGGCGCGGCGGCGGAAGGCGAAGTGCGGCCACTCCTCGACGGGCAGGATGCAGGCCGCGTGTGACCAGTACTCGAAGGCGTGCGGCGCCGCGGCGCCGCCGGCCGACGGTGACGAGGACCAGTACGCCTGCTCGACCGTCTTGCGGCCGACGGCGCCGAGCCGGGCGTAGGGGACGAGTTCGTGCGAGCGGGCGAGCACGGAGATGGTGTCGAGCTGCACCGCGCCGAGGTGCCGCAGGACTCCCCGCACGCCCGCTCTGCGGTCCTGGGCGCCCAGGAAGCCCTGCGCCCGCAGCACGATGCGGCGGGCTTCGTCCGCGGAGAGTTCGGTGAGGGGTCGCGGGAGACTCGTCATGCCCACACGGTAGGCCGTGCCACTGACAATCGGGCACCGCCCGGGCGAGCCAACGGGCACCACTCCGGCGAGCCATCGGATACCGCTCCGGCGAGCGACCGGATACCGCCGCGGCGAGCGACCGGGCACCGCTCGGGCGAGCGACCGGACGCCGCTCCGGCGAGGCGCGCTCACCCCGGCCGAGGCGGTCCCCGTACGACCGCCGGGGGACCGCCGGGGGCGCCCCCTGACCGGGCGCGCGGCGCGGGACTCCCGCAGGACCCGGGGCACAGGACCCTGGGGGCGTCAGCGGGCCGGAAGGTACGGGGCCGTCGACGCCAGGCCCAGGTCGGAGGGGAGCAGCGAGCCGATCCAGCAGTCCCTGCGGACGCCCTTGTTGTTGATCGCGGAGCGGAGCGTGCCCTCGATGGTGAAGCCGGCCTTCTCGGCGACCGCGCGGGAGCCGGTGTTGCCGACCTCGGCACGCCATTCGACGCGGTCCACGGAGATGTCGGTGAAGGCCCAGCGGGACACCGCGAGGGAGGCCTCGGTGACATAGCCGTTGCCCCGGTGCTCCTTCACCGCCCAGAAGCCGATCTCGCCGACCCCGAGGGCGCGCATGGTGATAGCGACCATGGCCACCAGTTCCCCGGAGGGCAGGAAGACCCCGAAGGTGAAGGCGGAGCCGTCGGCCCAGCCCTCGGGCACCATCTGGTCCGTGAAGCCCGTCGCGTGCTCGCGCAGATACGGGGAGGGGATCGTGGTCCAGCGCTGGATGTCCGGGTCCTGGGCGGCGTCGAAGACGGCGTCGGTGTCCTCCACCCCCACGGCGCGCAGGACGAGACGGTCGGTGGTCAGGGTGACGGGGTCCATCGGCCGATTCTGCTCGGGGAGCCCCGCGGACGCCATTCCTTTGCGGTGAGTGAGCAGTTCGTCACTTTTCGCTGCGCGAACGCGGCACCTTCGGCATCGCCTGTCCGTTGTCCTAGTGGCTGTCGCAGGCAGACCTCCCGACGCGGTGTGGTCCTCGCTTACGATGGCCGTTGCTCAAGCTGTGATTTGAATCTGTCATTGAACCCGACCGTCCCAGGCCCGACCGGCAAGGAGACAAACCCCCGTGTCCGTCCTCTCGAAGATCATGCGTGCAGGCGAAGGCAAGATCCTGCGCAAGCTGCACCGCATCGCGGACCAGGTCAACTCCATCGAAGAGGACTTCGTCGACCTCTCCGACGCCGAGCTGAGGGCCCTCACCGATGAGTACAAGCAGCGGTACGCCGACGGCGAGAGCCTCGACGACCTGATGCCCGAGGCGTTCGCCACCGTCCGTGAGGCGGCCAAGCGCGTCCTTGGCCAGCGCCACTACGACGTGCAGATGATGGGCGGCGCCGCGCTGCACCTCGGCTATGTCGCGGAGATGAAGACCGGTGAGGGCAAGACGCTCGTCGGCACCCTGCCCGCGTATCTGAACGCCCTGTCCGGCAAGGGCGTCCACCTCATCACGGTCAACGACTACCTGGCCGAGCGCGACTCCGAGATGATGGGCCGCGTCCACAAGTTCCTCGGCCTCGAAGTCGGCTGCATCCTCGCGAACATGACTCCGGCCCAGCGCCGTGAGCAGTACGCGTGCGACATCACGTACGGCACGAACAACGAGTTCGGCTTCGACTACCTGCGCGACAACATGGCGTGGGCGCAGGACGAACTCGTGCAGCGCGGCCACAACTTCGCGATCGTCGACGAGGTCGACTCCATCCTCGTCGACGAGGCGCGCACGCCGCTGATCATCTCCGGCCCGGCCGACCAGGCGACCAAGTGGTACGGCGACTTCGCCAAGCTGGTCACCCGCCTCAAGAAGGGCGAGCCCGGCAACCCCCTCAAGGGCATCGAGGAGACGGGGGACTACGAGGTCGACGAGAAGAAGCGCACCGTCGCCATCCACGAGTCCGGTGTCTCCAAGGTCGAGGACTGGCTCGGCATCGACAACCTCTACGAGTCGGTGAACACCCCCCTCGTCGGCTACCTGAACAACGCCATCAAGGCGAAGGAACTGTTCAAGAAGGACAAGGACTACGTCGTCATCGACGGCGAGGTCATGATCGTCGACGAGCACACCGGCCGTATTCTCGCCGGCCGCCGCTACAACGAGGGCATGCACCAGGCGATCGAGGCGAAGGAAGGGGTGGACATCAAGGACGAGAACCAGACGCTCGCCACGATCACCCTGCAGAACTTCTTCCGCCTCTACAAGCGTCACGACCAGCAGGGCAAGGAGATGCCGGGCCTGTCCGGCATGACCGGTACGGCGATGACCGAGGCCGCCGAGTTCCACCAGATCTACAAGCTCGGCGTCGTCCCGATCCCGACCAACCGGCCGATGGTCCGCAAGGACCAGTCCGACCTGATCTACCGCACCGAGGTCGCCAAGTTCGAGGCGGTCGTCGACGACATCGTGGAGAAGCACGAGAAGGGCCAGCCGATCCTCGTCGGCACGACGTCGGTCGAGAAGTCCGAGTACCTCTCGCAGCAGCTCTCCAAGCGCGGTGTCCAGCACGAGGTGCTGAACGCCAAGCAGCACGACCGTGAGGCGCCGATCATCGCGCAGGCGGGCCGCAAGGGCGCCGTCACCGTCGCCACGAACATGGCCGGCCGCGGTACGGACATCAAGCTCGGCGGCAACCCGGACGACCTCGCCGAGGCGGAGCTGCGTCAGCGCGGCCTCGACCCCGAGGAGCACATCGAGGAGTGGGCCGCCGCGCTGCCCGCCGCCCTGGAGAAGGCCGAGCAGGCCGTCAAGGCGGAGTTCGAGGAGGTCAAGGCGCTCGGCGGCCTCTACGTCCTCGGCACCGAGCGGCACGAGTCGCGCCGTATCGACAACCAGCTCCGCGGCCGTTCCGGCCGTCAGGGCGACCCGGGCGAGTCGCGCTTCTACCTCTCCCTGGGCGACGACCTGATGCGGCTGTTCAAGGCGCAGATGGTCGAGCGCGTCATGTCGATGGCGAACGTGCCGGACGACGTGCCGATCGAGAACAAGATGGTCACCCGCGCGATCGCGTCCGCCCAGTCGCAGGTCGAGCAGCAGAACTTCGAGACCCGTAAGAACGTCCTGAAGTACGACGAGGTGCTCAACCGGCAGCGCGAGGTCATCTACGGCGAGCGCCGCCGCGTCCTGGAGGGCGAGGACCTCCAGGAGCAGATCCAGCACTTCATGGACGACACCATCGACGCCTACATCGCGGCCGAGACCGCCGAGGGCTTCGCCGAGGAGTGGGACCTCGACCGGCTGTGGGGCGCCTTCCGGCAGCTCTACCCGGTGAAGGTCACCGTCGAGGAGCTGGAGGACGCGGCGGGTGACCGTTCCGGTCTGACCGCCGAGTTCATCTCCGAGTCCATCAAGGACGACATCCACGAGCAGTACGCGGCCCGCGAGGAGCAGCTCGGCTCCGAGATCATGCGTGAGCTGGAGCGCCGGGTCGTGCTGTCGGTCCTGGACCGCAAGTGGCGCGAGCACCTCTACGAGATGGACTACCTCCAGGAGGGCATCGGCCTGCGCGCGATGGCCCAGAAGGACCCGCTGGTCGAGTACCAGCGCGAGGGCTTCGACATGTTCAGCGCCATGATGGACGGCATCAAGGAGGAGTCCGTCGGCTACCTGTTCAACCTGGAGGTCCAGGTCGAACAGCAGGTCGAGGAGGTCGAGGTCGCCGACTCCGTGCCGTCGCTGGACAAGCAGGACGCCGTCCCGGCCGGTGCCGTGCGGCCCGAGATCCGCGCCAAGGGGCTCGACGCCCCGCAGCGGCCGGACCGGCTGCACTTCTCCGCGCCGAGCGTCGACGGCGAGGGCGGTGTCATCGAGGGCGACTTCACCCACGACGACGAGCCCGTGCGCTCGGAGGCGGACGGCCTCACGCGCGCGGAGCGCCGCAAGCAGCAGAAGGGTGGCGCTCGCCGCCGCAAGAAGTAGTGCGGGAGGGTCGCGCGCGCAGCCGGTGACGGCCGGGGCGCGTGGCCGCGAGCAGCGGTCCGGAAGGGCCGGGTACCTGGGGTACCCGGCCCTTCCGGCGTCCGCACGCGCCCCCGCGCCGGGCCGCCTTCCGGGGCCGGCCCGGCTTTGAGGTAGGTGCCTCGGCCCCCTCCGGCCCCCGGCTACCGGGAGGCCCGGCCCGGTCAGGCGTTCTCCGCGTGGGGCAGGCGGGGGCCGCCCATTTCGACGGCCGTGCAGCGCCAGCGCAGGTCGGGGCCCTGCTCCAGGCGGAAGGCCATGGCACGGAGCTGGTCACCGGCGCCGATACGGGCGAAGGCCTCGACCGCGCCGGGGCGGGCGACGTAGTAGCCGATGTCCCGGACGACGGGACGGGCACCCCGGGTGCGCAGCGGGCCGCGCTCCGCGAGCCGGACCAGTTGGTCGTAGGCGCGGCCGGCGGTGTGCCGCAGCATGCAGTGGACGGGGCGCGCGCCGCTCAGCACGGCGAGCAGCCGCTCGGCGAACACGTCGGTGGGCCGCGGCTGCGGCACCGCCCGGCGCGGGGGCCCCGCATCCGCCGGGCGCCTGTCTCCCGGCGCGTGCCGGTGCCCGTCGCCCGCCCCCGCCCGGGGGCGGGTCCCTGCGGCCGGGCGGCGCCCTTCGCCTGCCGCTAGCGGGTGCCCGACTCCTGCCCCTGCCGGGTGCCCGTCTGCTGCCCCCGGCCGGTGGCCGGCTCCTGGCCTTGCCAGACGTCCGTCGGCTGCCCCGGGCGGGTACCCGCCGGCCGCTCCCGGGCGGCGCCCTTCGCCTCCCGCTTGCGGGAGTCCGACCGCTGCCCCTGCCGGGTGCCCGTCGCCCGCCCCCGCCGGGTGCCCTCCAGCCGACCCCGGCCTTGACCCCGCCCTGTGCCCGTAGCCCGCCCCTCCCGCGAGTCCTTCAGCCGACCCTGACCCCGGCCCAGTCCCCGACCCCGACCCAGTCCCCGACCCCGACCCGCGCCCATCGTCCGACCCCGCCCGGAGCCCCTCTCCCGGCCCCTCCGAGGTTCCCGCGTCCGGGAGGGGTGCCCGTGGCTCACGTGGGGCCGCCGGGGTCCTCAAGGGGGCGTCCGGGGGAGTGTGGGAGGGCGTGGGGGTGTGTGCTCCTGGTGTGAGGGCCGATGGGGTGCTGTCGGGGTCTGGGGTGCGGGGTGGGCCGGGGCGGCGGGAGTCCTGGCGGCCCGGGGGGCGGCCCGCCGGATGGCGCCTCGTCCTGGTCATCACCTTGTTCATCTGCCGTCCCCGTTCCTCCGGACCGGCACATACCGGTCGGTAACCTGCCGTTGGGGATCTTGTACGAGGCGGGGAAGGGCCCTCGCAAGGAACGCGGGCCCGCGTCGCGGCGGCCGGAGAGTTCACCTATCAGGGTTGCGGCACCGCCCGGAAACCCCGTGGGCCAAGGCCTGTGCCGGGTGAATCGCGGGACCGGGGCTGACGTCCCGTACCGGGCGGCCGGGGACTCGAAAGGGGACCGCCGCACGTATCCTGAAGGCCCTCCCCAAAGGCGCGGGACCGCCCTCCCCGGAGCCCCGCGGACCGCGCACCCCCGGAGCCCCCGACTACGAAAGCGGCCACCATGCGCGTCTACGTCCCCCTGACCCTCTCCGGTCTCGCCGAGGCGTACAAGACGGGAGAGCTGGAGGCGGGCCCGTTCGTCGCGTACGCCGTCACCCCCGCGCTGCGCGAGTGGTACCTCTCCGACGACATCGAGGAGCTGGAGTACGCGGCGCTCAGCCGTGCCGCGCTGGCCTCCCTGCGGCTCCTCGCGATGGACCCCGGGGCGGTACGGCGCCGGGTCGTCGTCGCCGTGGACGTGCCGGACCGGGCCGCCGTGCCCGACCCCGACCGCGGACTCGACCCCGCCGCGCTCGGCGAGGTGCGCGTCGCCCAGGGCGTGCCGCTGAGCAAGGCCGCCGCCGTCCACGTCGACGCCCCCGAGGCCGAGGCGGACGTCACCGCCGCCGCGGCGGCGCTCGGAGCGGCGGACGCCGGGGACGACGACGCGCAGTTCGTCGTGGACGGCGCCGAGGACCACGAACTGCTGTGGTTCGCCACGCAGGAGATCGCCGGCCTGGTGGGGCAGGGGGAGTAGCCGCCGGGGGGTGGGGCGCTGTCGGTGGTGGCGGGTACGTTCTTGGGTATGGGGAAGCGAGGAAACGCGCACATCGTCTGGGACTGGAACGGCACGCTGTTCCACGACAATGACGCGATCATCGGGGCGACGAACGCGGCGTTCGCCGAGCTGGGAATCGAGCCGATCACGCTGGAGCGGTACCGGGCCATGTACTGCGTGCCCGTGCCGAAGTTCTACGAGCGGCTGATGGGCAGACTGCCCACGGACGCCGAGTGGCAGATCATGGACGACACCTTCCACCGGTACTACGCGGAGCACCGCGTCGCCTGCGGGCTGACCGACGGGGTGCCCGCGCTGCTCGCCGGCTGGGGCGCGGCCGGCCGCAGCCAGTCACTCCTGAGCATGTACGTGCATGACGAACTGGTGCCGCTGGTGCGGGACTTCGGGATCGAGCCGCACTTCGTCCGGGTGGACGGGCGCACCGGGCCCTCCGGGGGCAGCAAGGCGGAGCACATGGTGCGGCACCTGACGGCCCTCGCCGGGGTGGACCCGTCCCGCGTGGTGGTGATCGGGGACGCCGCCGACGACGCGGTCGCCGCGCTGCACGTGGGCGCGGGCGCGGTCCTCTACACCGGCGGCTCGCACAGCCGCGCCAGCCTGGAGCCGGTGGGCGTCCCGGTGGTGGACAGCCTGGAGGAGGCAGTCGAGGAGGCCCAGCGGCTGGCGGCCTGACCCGTACGACAGGACCCGGGCGCGGTCAGTGGGCCCGGGTGACCGCACCCGGGCCGGACGACCGGTCAGGTCAGGTCACCGGTGCCTTCGCGCGCAGCACCGTCAGGAACTCGCGCATCCACGCCGAGTGGTCGGGCCAGGCGCGGGCCGAGACCAGGGTGCCGTCGACGACCGCCTCCGCGTCCTGGAAGGTCGCCCCGGCCGCCTGCATGTCCAGCTCCAGCGCGGGATAGGCCGTGACCCGGCGCCCGCGCAGACTGTCGACGGCCGCCGTCAGCAGCGGGCCGTGGCAGATCTGGGCCACCGGCTTGTCCGCCTCGAAGAAGGCCTTGAGGATCTTCCGCAGCTCGGGGTCGTTGCGGAGGTACTCCGGGGCGCGCCCGCCGGGGATGACGAGCGCTACGTACGCGCCGGGGTCGACGTCCGCGAAGGCGAGGTCGGCCGGCCAGGTGTAGCCGGGCTTCTCGGTGTAGGTGTCGAAGCCGGGCTCGAAGTCGTGGACCACGAACCGGAGCTTCTTCTGCTCGGGCGCCGCGATGTGGACCTCGTAGCCCTCCTCGCGCAGTCGCTGGTAGGGGTACAGGACCTCCAGTGACTCCGCCGCGTCGCCGGTGACAATCAGGATCTTCGCTGCCATGATGCTGCGCTCCCGTCGGCCGTACTCGCGCCTGGTGTTCGGTCGTCCCGGTCAACCTGCCTCCGGCGCGGGGAGTTGCCAAGGGGGCGCGCGTCCTCGGGAACACCGTCCTCGCGCGGGGCCGCGCGCCCGCCGGGCACCGCCCCGTGGCCCGGCTGCCGCGGAACACCGTCCGTAGGACGACGGTAGTCCGCGGTCGGCCCCCACTGCATGTCCTCGCCCCATTCGTCCCTGTGCATACTGTCAAAGTTCCACCCCCGGTTTTGTACACATACGGCTCATGACGACCCCGGGGTGCGGGGGGATAGCCTGGTGGCGTGATCAGCGCGATATCTCGCGGGGGCGTCGTCGCCCCGGCCCCGCGCCCGGTGCGCACGGACGACATCCGTGACCGGGCGTCAGTCGCTGATCTTCGTGAGCGGGACGGGATGACGGCCGACGCCGTGTGCGCGAGCGCGACAGCCGCGAGCGCCGACGGCACCGCACCCCGTACGTCGAGGGCGCCCAGGGGACGGACAACAGCGCCGGGAGCGGCGTCCCGGACCCCGAAGACGCCGAGAATGGCCGATATCCCCCCGCTCATCTCCCCTTGCGGCATAGCGTCGGAGCAGACCGGACACCCCGCGTCACGGCGTTGCGTCGGAAGCGACGAGACCGTACTTCCTTCAACGTCACGCAACGGCGCGCGACAGGAGCCAGAGGACCATGCAGACCAAGCTGGACGAAGCAAAGGCCGAGCTGCTCGAACGGGCCGCCCGGGTAGCTGAGAACAGCCCGGTCGGGGGGCATCTACCGACCGGGACGACGGACGAGGGCACCCCCGACCGGGACACCGTGCTCGCGTTCCTCCAGCGCTACTACCTGCACACGGCCCCGGAGGACCTCAGCGACCGTGACCCGGTCGACGTCTTCGGAGCGGCCTTCTCCCACTACCGACTGGCCGAGAACCGCCCCCAGGGCACGGCCAACGTGCGCGTGCACACCCCCACCGTCGAGGAGAACGGCTGGACCTGCAGCCACTCCGTCGTCGAGGTGGTGACGGACGACATGCCGTTCCTCGTCGACTCGGTGACCAACGAGCTGTCCCGGCAGGGGCGCGGCATCCATGTCGTGATCCACCCGCAGTTCGCCGTACGGCGCGACCTGACCGGCAAGCTCATCGAGGTGCTGCCCAAGCGGCCCTCCGCCGAGGACCTGCCGCACGACGCGCACGTCGAGTCGTGGATCCACGTCGAGATCGACCGCGAGACCGACCGCGCCGACCTGAAGCAGATCACCGCCGACCTCCTGCGGGTCCTGTCCGACGTCCGCGAGGCCGTCGAGGACTGGGAGAAGATGCGGGACGCGGCGCTGCGGATCGCCGACGAGCTGCCCGCCGAGCCCGCCGCCGACGACCTGCGCGAGCAGGAGGTCGAGGAGGCCCGCGAACTGCTGCGCTGGCTGGCCGGCGACCACTTCACCTTCCTCGGCTACCGCGAGTACCAGCTCCGCGGCGACGACTCGCTGACCGCCGTCCCCGGCACCGGGCTCGGCATCCTGCGCTCCGACCCGCAGCACGGCGACGACGACAGCCACCCGGTCAGCCCGTCCTTCGAGCGGCTGCCCGCCGACGCCCGCGCCAAGGCCCGCGAGCACAAGCTGCTCGTCCTGACAAAGGCCAACAGCCGCGCCACCGTGCACCGGCCCTCCTACCTGGACTACGTCGGGGTCAAGAAGTTCGACGAGAACGGCGAGGTCGTCGGCGAGCGCCGGTTCCTCGGCCTCTTCTCGTCCGCCGCGTACACCGAGTCCGTGCGCCGGGTGCCGGTCGTCCGCCGCAAGGTCGAGGAGGTGCTGCGCGGCGCCGGGTTCTCGCCCAACAGCCACGACGGCCGCGACCTGCTCCAGATCCTGGAGACCTACCCGCGCGACGAGCTGTTCCAGACGCCGCCCGACGAGCTGCGGGCGATCGTCACCTCCGTCCTGTACCTCCAGGAGCGCCGCCGGCTGCGGCTCTACCTGCGCCAGGACGAATACGGCCGCTACTACTCGGCCCTCGTCTACCTGCCCCGCGACCGCTACACCACCGGTGTGCGGCTGCGGATCATCGACATCCTCAAGGAAGAACTCCACGGCACCAGCGTCGACTTCACGGCCTGGAACACCGAGTCGATTCTGTCCCGGCTGCACTTCGTGGTGCGCGTCGAGCCCGGCACCGAGCTGGCGCAGCTCTCCGACGCCGACAAGGAGCGCATCGAGGCGCGGCTGGTGGAGGCCGCCCGCTCCTGGGCCGACGGTTTCGGCGAGGCGCTGACCGCCGAGTGCGGCGAGGAGCGCGCCGCCGAACTGCTGCGCCACTACGGCAACGCGTTCCCCGAGGGCTACAAGGCCGACCACTCGCCGCGCTCCGCCGTCGCCGACCTGGTGCACCTCCAGGCGCTCGACGCGGAGAAGAGCAAGGACTTCGCGCTCAGCCTCTACGAGCCGGTCGGCGCGGCCCCCGGTGAGCGCCGCTTCAAGATCTACCGCACCGGCGAGCAGGTCTCGCTCTCCGCGGTCCTGCCGGCGCTCAACCGCATGGGCGTCGAGGTCACCGACGAGCGCCCGTACGAACTGCGCTGCTCGGACCGGACCACGGCGTGGATCTACGACTTCGGGCTCCGGCTGCCCAAGTCCCTCAACGGCAACGGCGACTACCTCGGCGACGACGGCCGCGAGCGGTTCCAGGAGGCCTTCGCCGCCACCTGGACCGGCCAGGCCGAGAACGACGGCTTCAACGCCCTCGTGCTGAGCGCCGGCCTGAACTGGCGCCAGTCGATGGTGCTGCGGGCCTACGCGAAGTACCTGCGCCAGGCCGGTTCCACCTTCAGCCAGGACTACATGGAGGACACCCTCCGCAACAACGTCCACACCACGCGGCTGCTCGTCTCGCTCTTCGAGGCGCGGATGTCCCCGGAGCGCCAGCGCGCCGGCGTCGAGCTGACGGACGCGCTCCTCGAGGAGCTGGACGCGGCGCTCGACCAGGTGGCCTCCCTGGACGAGGACCGCATCCTGCGGTCCTTCCTGCACCTGATCAAGGCGACCCTGCGCACCAACTTCTTCCAGAAGACGTCGGACGGCACACCGCACCCGTACGTCTCGATGAAGTTCGACCCGACGGCCATCCCGGACCTCCCCGCGCCGCGCCCGGCGTTCGAGATCTGGGTGTACTCGCCGCGCGTCGAGGGCGTGCACCTGCGCTTCGGCAAGGTCGCGCGCGGCGGTCTGCGCTGGTCCGACCGGCGCGAGGACTTCCGTACGGAGATCCTCGGCCTGGTCAAGGCGCAGATGGTGAAGAACACCGTCATCGTGCCGGTCGGCGCCAAGGGCGGCTTCGTCGCCAAGCAGTTGCCCGACCCGTCCGCGGACCGCGACGCGTGGCTCGCCGAGGGCGTCCGCAGCTACCGCACCTTCATCTCGGCGCTGCTCGACATCACCGACAACATGGTCGCCGGTGAGATCGTGCCGCCCGCCGACGTCGTCCGGCACGACGAGGACGACACCTACCTCGTGGTCGCCGCCGACAAGGGCACCGCGACGTTCTCGGACATCGCCAACGAGGTCGCCCAGAGCTACGACTTCTGGCTCGGGGACGCCTTCGCCTCCGGCGGCTCGGCCGGCTACGACCACAAGAAGATGGGCATCACCGCCCGCGGCGCCTGGGAGTCCGTCAAGCGGCACTTCAGGGAGCTGGGCGTCAACACCCAGACGCAGGACTTCACCGTGGTCGGCGTCGGCGACATGTCCGGCGACGTGTTCGGCAACGGCATGCTGCTCTCCGAGCACATCCGGCTGGTCGCCGCGTTCGACCACCGGCACATCTTCATCGACCCGAACCCGGTCGCGGAGACCTCGTACGCCGAGCGCCGCCGCCTGTTCGAGCTGCCGCGCTCCTCGTGGGCGGACTACGACACCGGGCTGATCTCGGCCGGCGGCGGGGTCTTCCCGCGCAGCGCCAAGGCCATCCCGGTCAACGCGCACATCCGCGAGGCCCTCGGCATCGAGTCGAACGTCGCGAAGATGACCCCGGCCGACCTGATGCGGGCCATCCTCCAGGCCCCCGTCGACCTGCTGTGGAACGGCGGCATCGGCACGTACGTGAAGTCGTCCGCCGAGTCGAACGCCGAGGTCGGCGACAAGGCGAACGACGCGATCCGGGTCAACGGCGCCGAACTGCGCGTCAAGGTCGTCGGCGAGGGCGGCAACCTGGGCCTGACCCAGCTCGGCCGCATCGAGTTCGCCCAGCACGGCGGCAAGATCAACACCGACGCCATCGACAACAGCGCGGGCGTGGACACCTCCGACCACGAGGTGAACATCAAGATCCTGCTCAACGCGGTGGTGGCCAACGGCGATCTGACCGTCAAGCAGCGCAACAAACTGCTCGCCGAGATGACCGACGAGGTCGGCGCGCTGGTGCTGCGCAACAACTACGCGCAGAACACGGCGATCGCCAACGCGCTCGCCCAGTCCCCGAGCATGCTCCACGCCCAGCAGCGCTTCCTGCGCCACCTGGTCCGCGAGGGCCACCTCGACCGGGCGCTGGAGTTCCTGCCCAGCGAGCGGCAGATCCGCGAGCGGCTCACCGCCGGCCAGGGTCTGACCGGTCCGGAGACGGCCGTTCTCCTCGCGTACACGAAGATCACGGTCTCCACGGACCTGCTCGCCACCTCGCTGCCCGACGACCCCTATCTGCAGAGCCTGCTGCACGCCTACTTCCCGTCGGCGCTGCGTGACCGGTTCCGCGAGCAGATCGAGGGGCACGCGCTGCGCCGCGAGATCGTGACGACCGTCCTGGTCAACGACACGGTCAACACGGGCGGGACCAGCTTCCTGCACCGGCTGCGGGAGGAGACGGGCGCCTCGCTGGAGGAGATCGTCCGGGCGCAGACCGCGGCCCGCGCGATCTTCAACTCCAGCGCGGTGTGGGACGCGGTGGAGGCGCTCGACAATGTCGTGGCCGCCGACGTCCAGACCCGCATCCGGCTGCACTCGCGGCGGCTGGTGGAGCGCGGCACCCGCTGGCTGCTCAACAACCGGCCGCAGCCGCTCCAGCTCGCCGAGACGATCTCGTTCTTCAGCGCGGGCGTCGAGCAGGTGTGGTCGGAGCTGCCCAAGCTGCTGCGCGGCGCGGACCTGGAGTGGTACCAGCAGATCTGCGACGAGCTGACCACCGCCGGGGTGCCGGACGAACTCGCCACCCGGGTCGCCGGGTTCTCCTCCGCCTTCCCGGCGCTGGACATCGTCTCGGTGGCCGACCGCACGGGCAAGGACCCGATGGCCGTCGCCGAGGTGTACTACGACCTCGCCGACCGGCTCGGCATCACCCAGCTCATGGACCGCATCATCGAGCTGCCGCGTGCCGACCGCTGGCAGTCCATGGCCCGCGCGTCGATCCGCGAGGACCTGTACGCGGCCCACGCGGCGCTCACCGCGGACGTGCTCGCGGTGGGCAACGGCACCTCCACGCCGGAGCAGCGGTTCGAGGCCTGGCAGGAGCGCAACGCGCCGATCCTCGGCCGCGCCCGCGCCACGCTGGAGGAGATCCGCGGTTCGGACTCCTTCGACCTCGCCAACCTGTCGGTGGCGATGCGGACGATGCGGACGCTGCTGCGCACGCACTCGTAGGCAGCCCGAGCCGCCCGGGTTTTCCGGGCGGTACGTGAACGGGGGCGCCCCGGGCCTGAACGGTCCGGGGCGCCCCCGTCCGTGTTGGGCGTGCGCATCGCCTTCGTACGGGTTGGGGGCGGGCCTGTTCGCGTGCGGGCCGCCTTCGTACGGTCCGGGTCGCCCTGTCCGTGTGTGCCGCGTCACCCCGGCTCGCTATTTACCTATACCTGGTAAATAGGACATTTGCCTTAAGGTTGGCTCGATCGGTCGGCCGCTCTCGCCGGTCGGCGGACCGACGCCTGGAGGACCCGGACCCGTGACAGTGCACCTCACCGAGCGGCGGGCCCCGGCGCCCGCCGCGTCCGTCGTCCGCCCCCGGGGCCCCCGGACCGCCGCGAAGGCGCCCCGGGTCCGCCGGCTCGCCATGGAGCTGGCGCGGTTCTCGGTCGTCGGCGGCAGCGGGGTCGCCGTCAACGTCCTCGTCTTCAACCTGGTGCTGCACGGGCTGGGCCGGCCCCCGATGGCCGCCACGGTGACCGCGAGCTGCGTCGCCATGGCCACCAACTACCTCGGCTTCCGCTTCTTCGCCTACCGGGACCGGGCCTCGCGCACCCGCGGCCAGATCGCCCTCTTCTTCGCGTTCAGCGGGCTGGGCGTCCTCATGGAGAGCGCGCTGTTCTACCTCGGCTACCAGCTGCTCGGCATGAGCGGCCCGCTCGGCTCGAACGCGGCCAAGGTGCTGTCCATCGTGCTGGCCTCCGCTTTCCGCTTCGTCGCCTACCGCACCTGGGTGTTCCAACACGCCCGGAGTAGTCGGGAGCGCCCCGACGGGACCCCGTCCCTAGGATAAATAGGATGAACGTGGATCAACACCGCGCGTCCGCCGTATCCGCCGCGTCCGCCGTATCCGGAGGGTCCGCCGGGTCCGGGCCGTCCCGGCCGGCCGTCTCCGTCGTCGTCATCGTCTACAACGACGCCGGCCGGCTGCCCACGGCCGTCCGCTCCGCCCTGGACCAGACGCTGCGCGCCGTCGAGGTCGTCATCGTCGACGACCGGAGCACCGACGGCTCGTACGAGGTGGCGCGCGGGCTGGCCGCCGCCCACCCCGGCCGGGTCCGCGCCTTCCAGCTCGCCGAGAACAGCGGCGGCTGCGGCGCCCCCCGCAACCGGGGCATCACCGAGGCCCGCGGCGACTTCGTCGTCTTCCTCGACAGCGACGACGTCCTGGAGCGCAACGCCTGCCGCAACATGCTGGAGGCCGCCGAGACCACCGGCGCCGACCTTGTCTCCGGCCTGTGCGTGCGCGTGCACGTCGACTCGCGCACCGGCAAGGAGGTCAAGTGGTACCCCTGGCTGTACGAGCGCACCCGGACCCTGGAGTCGGTCTCCGAGCTGCCCGACCTGATGGTCTTCGACACCCTCTCCACGAACAAGTGCTACCGCCGCCGCTTCCTGCTCGACCAGGAGCTGCGCTTCCCGGTCGGCATCCACTACGAGGACCTGCTGTTCTCCGCCCAGGCCTACGCCTCGGCCAGCCGCATCACCCTGATCCCCAACCGGGTGTACGACTGGCGGGTCGCCGACCAGGCGGGCGTGAAGTCCATCAGCAACCGGCGTGACGAGATCGCCAACTTCACCCACCGCATGGAGATCCACCGGCGCGTGGACCGGCTCCTCGCCGACAAGGGGCTCCTGGAGCTGAAGTTCGCCAAGGACGTCAAGTTCCTCAAGCACGACCTCGTGCTGCACCTGCGCGAACTGCCCTTCCGGGACGCGGCCTTCCGCGAGGAGTTCGCCGAGATCGCCCGGGAGTACCTGGAGTCGATCGACCGCGCCGCCTTCGACGAGGCCGAACCCATCCACGCCGTCTGCGCCTACCTCCTCCAGGTCGGCGACTGGGACAACCTGCTGCCCGCCGTGGACACCCTCACCAACCGCGACAAGATCTCCTCGCCGCTGGTCGAGCGCGACGGCCGGGTGTACTGGTGCGCGGAACACCTGGACGACCCCTTCGGCCGGCACGTCCTGGACGTCACCGACCTCGGCTACCACGCCCGGCCGGTCGAGAAGATGTTCCTGCGCGACGAACTGACCTCCTACCAGCGGGGACCCGGCGGAACCGTCCGGCTCACCGGGCGCGTCACCAACCCGCTCGGGGTGATCCCGCCGGACGCCCGGCTCACCGCGCAGCTGGAGTTCTACGCCCGCCGGCGCGGGGTGCGCTTCCAGACGTTCCGCTTCCCCGTCGCCCGGGTCTGGCACGCCGGCGACACCATCGCCTGGGAGGGCTCGGCTGACCTCACGGCCGTCCGCCCGCTGGGCGTCGTGGACACCGTGTGGGACGTACGGCTGCACCTCGACGTCGACGGGGTGCGCACCACCACCCGGCTCACCGCCGCCGAACCCGGCCTGATCGCGGGCCGGTTGCCGGTCCGGCCCCGGCTCACCCGGCTGGTCGCCGACCGCTTCGAGCCCGTCGTCTCCACCCGCGGCCATCTGTCCTACCGGCTCGTCCCGGACAAGAAGGCGAACGCCGTCGTACAGCGCGGAATCCACGGCCGCCCCGGCGCGCTCGCCAAGTCCGGTGTCCGCAAGGCGCGTTCACTGCGCAAGGACCTCACCTC
Source organism: Streptomyces sp. NPDC007084 (assembly GCF_040703595.1). Classification (NCBI taxonomy): domain Bacteria; kingdom Bacillati; phylum Actinomycetota; class Actinomycetes; order Kitasatosporales; family Streptomycetaceae; genus Streptomyces; species Streptomyces sp. NPDC007084. The sequence goes on along the minus strand of NZ_JBEYFY010000071.1, from coordinate 2,488 downwards.
GGGGCCGACCAAGATCCGCCTCTACCGCGAGGTGTTCAGCCGGCTCCCCGTCCGCAAACGGCTCGTCGTCTTCGAGAGCCACCTCGGCCGCCAGTACAGCGACAGCCCCCGCGCCCTGTACGAGGAGATGCGCCGCCAGGGCCTGGAGTTCGAGGCCGTCTGGTCCTACGCCGGCCGGCCCGACGGGTTCCCGGCCGACGCCACCCTCGTACGCCGCTGGTCGCTGCCCTATCTGCGGGCGCTCGCGCAGGCCGAGTTCTGGGTCGACAACCAGAGCTACCCGCTCAAGCTCACCAAGCGGCCCCGGACCACCTACCTCCAGACCTGGCACGGCTCCGCCCTCAAGCGGATGGGCTTCGACGAGCCCGAGTGGAAGCTCAAGTCCCGGGCGGCGCAGGACACCCAGCAGCGCACCCTCGACCGCTTCGACCGGTTCCTGATCCGCTCCGAGCACGATGTGCGCACCCTCGCCCGGGCGTTCCGCCTCCAGGAGCGCACCCTGCTGCGGGTCGGCTACCCGCGCAACGACGCCCTCGTCCAGGCCCGGCTGCGGGAACAGTCCGGCGAGCCGCGCGAACGCGGGCCGCTGGCAGCCGAGTTGGGCATCCCCGACGACAAGCAGATCCTGCTGTACGCCCCGACCTTCCGGCACCGCGGCAACGGGCAGAAGCGGTTCGAGCTGCCCTTCGACGTGGAACGCTTCGCCGACACCTTCGGCGACCGCTACGTCCTGCTCGTCCGCTCCCACTACCTCAACCACGTGGTGCTCCCGCCGTCCGTGCGCGGCCGGGTCGTCGACGTCACCGCGCAGCACGACATGACCCCGCTGCTCGCGCTGGCCGACGGGCTGATCACCGACTACTCGTCCGTGATGTTCGACTACGCCCTCCTCGACCGGCCCCTCTTCTTCTTCGTCTACGACTACGAGGAATACGTCCACGAGGGCCGCGGCACCTACTTCGACCTGCTGGAGCGGGCTCCCGGACCCGTCGTGCGCACCGAGGACGAACTGCACACCGTCCTCGGTTCACTGGAGGAACAGGCCGTCAAGTACGCGCCGAAACGCGAGCAGTTCACCGCCGAGTTCGGCGAGTACGACCAGGGGACCGCGTCCCGCGACATCGTCGAGCAGTTCTTCGCGCACTGGAGGCGTGGATGACCGACTTCCCGCAGCGGGACATCTTCTTCGTCTCCAACAGCGTCGACGAACTCGGCGGGGTGACGAGCTGGTCGCACCAGATGGCCCGCCTCTTCACCGAGCGCGGCCACCGCGTGCACGTCATCGGGATCACCGACCCCGACGTCCCCCAGGAACTGGGCGAACTCCCGTACCCCACCACGACCTTGTACGACGTCCGGCCGCCGCGGGTCAGGGCCGCGCGCGGGCTGCGCGGGCGGATCGACGTCGTGGAACACCGGCGGCGGGCCGAGCGGGCCGCCGGGATGCTCGAACGGGCCGGGGAGCTGAGCGCGCTGCTGCGCACGGCGCGGCCCGGCGGAGTCGTGATCGTCACCCAGGTATGGGCCATGGAGTGGGTGGAACTCGCCGACACCGAGGGGCTGACCGTCATCGGGATGAGCCACGAGTCCTTCGCCTATTCCCGGACGACCTCGCGCTTCCGGCGGGTGCTCAAGCACTACCGGGACGTCGACCGGCTGCTGGCGCTCACCCGCGAGGACGCCGACCTGTGGATCAGACAGGGCCTGAACAACGTCTCCTTCATGCCGAACCCGCTCCCGTTCATGCCCGAGGTGCCCTCGCCGCGCACCGAGAACGTCGTCGTCAGCATCGGCCGGCTGCACGACCAGAAGGGCATCGACATGCTGCTCGACGCCTGGGCGGAGGCGGCGCCCCAGCACCCCGACTGGCGGCTGCGGATCTACGGGTCCGGGGAGGACGAGGAGATCCTCAAGAAGCAGTGCACGGCCCTCGGGCTGGACGACTCGGTCGACTGGATGGGGCGGACGAGCGATGTGCCGGGCGCCCTGCGCGGCGGCTCGGTGTTCGTCCTCTCCTCGCGGGGCGAGGGGTTCCCGCTCGCCGTCATGGAGGCCATGGCCGCCGGGGTGCCGTGTGCCGCCTTCGACTGCGCGCCCGGGGTCCACGAGATCATCCGGGACGGCGAGGACGGACTGCTCGCCACGCTCGGCAACACGGGTGAACTGGCCCGCCGGCTGGACACGTTGATGTCCGACAAGGCACTGCGGGACGCGATGGGGGACGCGGCGCGCGTGAACGTGCAGCGCTTCACCACCGGTGAGGTGGTCCGCAGGTGGGAGGAGTTGTTCGCGTTCTTGGAGCGGTGAGGGGGAGTGGTGGGGGAGTGGTGGGTCGGCGAGGGCCGGGTGTCTGACTCCGGGGGCTGGACGCCGAACGGGACGCGGGGGGGGGGGTGGATCCGCCCCCACGGGGGGGGCCGCGCCGCCCCCCACCCCCCCCCCGGGGGGGGCGGCGGTTGGCGGTGCGGGGGGGCGCGGGGGGAAGGAT
>NZ_JBEYFY010000070.1:0-35047 GCF_040703595.1 Streptomyces sp. NPDC007084 | reverse complement strand
AACGCCCGGTTACATTCCGAACCCGGAAGCTAAGCCTTACAGCGCCGATGGTACTGCAGGGGGGACCCTGTGGGAGAGTAGGACGCCGCCGAACTATTATTAGAGCTCCGGCTCTCAGGATTTCGATTCTGAGAGCCGGAGCTTTTTTGTTTTCCGGCATATTTTCCGAGGACGCCTCGACCCCTCTGCTCGGAGGCGTCGAGCCTGCGGGTAAGGTCAGGGGGCATCGTTGGCTCGTTCCCCACAGGAGGCCCCCGGGTGGAGGTCCAGGAGACCCGTGTCCAGACGGACCGGGTCCTCACCATCCCGAACATCCTCAGCATGGCGCGTCTCGTCGGCGTCCCCATCTTCCTGTGGTTGATCCTCAGGCCGGAGTTCGGCGGCCCCAAGAGCGACGGCTGGGCACTGCTCGTCCTCATGCTCAGCGGCATCAGCGACTACCTGGACGGAAAGCTCGCCCGGCGCTGGAACCAGATCAGCAGCCTCGGCCGGCTGCTGGACCCCGCGGCTGACCGGCTCTACATCCTGTCGACACTCGTCGGTCTCACCTGGCGCGAGATCCTGCCGCTCTGGCTGACAGCGGCGCTCCTGGCACGTGAACTCGTCCTCCTGGTGATGGTCGGCATCCTCCGACGGCACGGCTATCCGCCGCCGCAGGTCAACTTCCTCGGCAAGGCGGCCACCTTCAACCTGATGTACGCCTTCCCGTTGTTGCTGCTCAGCGACGCCGGCGGCTGGATCGGGACAGTCGGTGCGATTTTCGGATGGGCGTTCGCCGGATGGGGTACAACCCTGTATTGGTGGGCAGGAGTCCTCTACATGGTGCAGGTCCGCCGGCTGATCCGAGCGGACACCGTGACCGATTGAACTCGGCCCGATGGGGCTGCTGGTGAAGTGCCCCGATGGCCCCCACTCTGGAACTGCGGGACAATCAGGACGGGTGAAGTCGGCTGTACCGTCATCTCTTAGAGGAGGACGCTTCCGACATGAAGGCCGTCGTGATGGCCGGTGGCGAGGGCACACGCCTTCGCCCTATGACCTCAAGCATGCCCAAGCCGCTCCTGCCGGTGGTGAACCGCCCGATCATGGAGCACGTGCTCAGGCTGCTCAAAAGGCATGGGCTCAACGAGACCGTCGTCACCGTGCAGTTCTTGGCCTCCCTGGTCAAGAACTACTTCGGTGACGGTGAAGAGCTCGGCATGGAGCTGACCTATGCCAATGAGGAGAAGCCACTCGGTACCGCCGGGAGCGTCAAGAACGCCGAAGAAGCGTTGAAGGACGACGCCTTCCTCGTCATTTCCGGTGATGCCCTCACCGACTTCGACCTCACCGAACTCATCGCCTTCCACAAGGAGAAGGGCGCGCTCGTCACCGTCTGTCTGACGCGCGTCCCCAATCCCCTCGAATTCGGCATCACCATCGTCGACGAAGAGGGCAAGGTCGAACGCTTCCTGGAGAAGCCGACCTGGGGCCAGGTCTTCTCGGACACGGTCAACACGGGCATCTACGTCATGGAGCCCGAAGTCTTCGACTACGTCGAGGCCGATGTCTCCGTCGACTGGTCCGGCGACGTCTTCCCCCAGCTCATGAAGGAAGGCAAGCCGATCTACGGCTATGTCGCCGAGGGCTACTGGGAGGACGTGGGCACCCACGAGAGCTATGTGAAGGCCCAGGCCGACGTCCTCGAAGGCAAGGTCGACGTCGAGATCGACGGGTTCGAGATATCGCCCGGCGTATGGGTGGCCGAAGGGGCCGACGTGCACCCCGACGCCGTACTTCGGGGACCGCTGTACATCGGTGACTACGCCAAGGTCGAGGCGGACTCCGAGATCCGCGAGCACACGGTGATCGGCTCCAACGTCGTCGTCAAGAGCGGCGCGTTCGTGCACCGGGCCGTCGTGCACGACAACGTCTACATCGGGCAGCAGAGCAATCTGCGCGGCTGTGTGATCGGCAAGAACACCGACATCATGCGGGCCGCCCGGATCGAGGACGGCGCCGTGATCGGCGACGAATGCCTCGTCGGCGAAGAATCGATCATCCAGGGCAACGTTCGCGTCTACCCGTTCAAGACCATCGAGGCCGGCGCGTTCGTCAACACCTCGGTCATCTGGGAGTCCCGGAGCCAGGCGAATCTGTTCGGCGCCCGCGGTGTCTCCGGCATCCTGAACGTCGAAATCACCCCTGAACTCGCCGTGCGACTCGCCGGCGCCTATGCGACGACCCTGAAGAAGGGGTCGACCGTCACCACGGCCCGCGACCACTCCCGAGGTGCCCGAGCCCTGAAGCGAGCGGTCATCTCCGCGCTCCAGGCCAGCGCCATCGACGTACGCGATCTGGAGAACGTACCGCTGCCGGTGGCACGGCAGCAGACAGCGCGGGGCAGCGCGGGCGGCATCATGATCCGTACCACGCCCGGAGTGCCGGACTCCGTCGACATTATGTTCTTCGACGAACAGGGCGCCGACCTCTCCCAGGGCGGACAGCGCAAGCTGGACCGGGTGTTCTCGCGCCAGGAGTACCGGCGTGCGTTCCCCGGCGAGATCGGGGACCTGCACTTCCCGGCGAGCGTCTTCGACTCGTACACCGGATCGCTGCTGCGCAATGTCGACACCACAGGGATCACCGAATCCGGGCTCAAGGTGGTCGTGGACGCCTCCAACGGCAGCGCGGGCCTTGTGCTGCCCAGCCTCTTGGGCAAGCTCGGCGTCGACTCGCTCACCATCAACCCCGGACTCGACGAGTCCAGGCCGACCGAGACGGCGGACAGCCGGCGGGCAGGTCTGGTGCGGCTCGGCGAGATCGTCGCCTCCGCGCGGGCCGCGTTCGGCGTGCGCTTCGACCCGGTCGGTGAGCGGCTCTCCCTCGTGGACGAGAAGGGACGCATCGTCGAGGACGACCGGGCGCTGCTCGTCATGCTCGACCTGGTGGCCGCGGAACGACGCAGCGGGCGGGTCGCGCTGCCGGTGACGACCACGCGCATCGCCGAGCAGGTCGCGGCGTACCACGGCACGCAGGTCGAGTGGACGACGACGTCGCCCGACGACCTCACGCGGGTCGGCCGCGAGGAAGCCACGATCTTCGGTGGCGACGGACGCGGCGGGTTCATCATTCCCGAGTTCAGCGGCGTCTTCGACGGCGCGGCCGCCTTCGTACGGCTGATCGGACTCGTGGCGCGGACGCAGCTCACGCTCAGCCAGATCGACGCGCGGATTCCGCGGGCGCACGTCCTCAAGCGGGACCTCGCCACCCCGTGGGCCGTCAAGGGTCTGGTGATGCGCCGGGTCGTGGAGGAGGCGGGCGACCGCTCCGTGGACACGACGGACGGCGTACGGGTCGTGGAGGCCGACGGACGCTGGGTCATGGTGCTGCCCGACCCGGCCGAGGCGGTCACCCACCTGTGGGCCGAGGGACCGGACGACGCCTCCGCCGAGGCCCTGCTGGACGAGTGGGCCGCCGTCGTGGACAGCGCCGGCCGCTGAAACACCCTTCACCCGTGCGTGTCGGACAAGTGCCCCCAAGGGGGCCTGTCCGGCACGCCGGTGGGGCCATTCGGAGGTAGCACCCGCGACGTGCGACGATGTGCGGCATGCCGCAGCAGCCCCCCGATCGGAGCAGCGCCCCGCGCCCGTCGCGCCCGGACGCCTCCATGTCGCTGCTCACCAACGTCATGGATCACAGCCTTGACGACGGGTACGCCGAAGCCGCCGCCCGCAAGAAGGCCGCGGGAGACGGCGGTCTTCCGAAGACGGTGAGGGCGAAGCTCGGTCTTGCGGCGGGCCTGGTGCTCGCCGCGCTCGTGGTCACCGTCGGAGCGGCGAACGCGCGGATCGCGGCCCCCGTCGTCGCCAAGGAGCGGCAGGAACTCATCGACCGCATCGAGCGCGAGTCGGCGACGGCGGACAAGCTGGAGAAGAACGTCGACACCCTGCGGGCCGACGTGAGCGCACGCCAGCGCGAGGCACTGAAGAAGACGGGCGGCGAACAGGCCGATCTGGTCGGCATCCTTTCCGGCGCCACCGATGTGCACGGCCCGGGCATCAAGCTCGTCGTGAACGACGCCAAGGAAGCCAGCACCGGCGGGGACGGGACCAATCCGCGGGAGACGTCGGGATTCTCCGACACCGGACGCGTGCGGGACCGCGACATGCAGCGCGTGGTCAACGGCCTGTGGGAGTCGGGCGCAGAGGCGATCTCCGTCAACGGGCAGCGGCTGACCGCCCTCTCGGCCATCCGGGCGGCCGGTGACGCGATACTGGTCGACAACAAGCCGCTGGTGCCGCCGTACACGGTGCTCGCGGTGGGGGACGGCCAGCGGCTCAGCACCAGGTTCCAGGACAGCGCCGACGGGCTGTATCTGCATGCCTTGCAGGAGAACTACGGCATCCGGACCAGCATTTCCGCCGAGGACGACGTCCGGTTGCCCGCCGCACCGAGTGTGATCGTACGTACAGCAGAGCCGAGCACAGAGAAGGGCACATCGTGATCGCCGTACTGGGCCTCGTCGTGGGCGTCGTGGCTGGATTGTTGGTCCGGCCCGAGGTTCCGGTGGTTGTCGAGCCGTACCTGCCGATCGCCGTCGTGGCGGCGCTCGACGCCGTGTTCGGCGGACTGCGGGCGATGCTCGACGGCATCTTCGACGACAAGGTCTTCGTGGTCTCGTTCCTGTCGAACGTCGTCGTCGCCGCGTTGATCGTCTTCCTGGGCGACAAGTTGGGCGTGGGCGCCCAGCTCTCCACGGGTGTCGTCGTCGTCCTCGGTATTCGCATCTTCTCCAACGCCGCCGCGATCCGCCGGCACGTCTTCCGGGCGTGAGGCCGATGAACAGCGAAGACGAGAACGCCGGGAACCCGCTGCGCAGAGAGCTGCCCGAAGAGGTCCCCGCCACCGCGCAGGCCGCCGAGCCGCAGCAGCCGGAGGCGAGCCCCCGGCCGTCGTCGGCCGGCCGGGAGCGCCTGATCAAGGGGCTGTGGCCGCCGCGCGTGTCGCGGGCCCAACTGATCGTCGCCGTGCTGCTGTTCGGCCTCGGTTTCGGCCTGGCCGTCCAGGTGGCGTCCAACAGCGACGGGAACAGCGCCCTGCGCGGAGCGCGGCAGGAAGATCTCGTCCGCATCCTCGATGAACTCGACAACCGCACTCAGCGTCTTGAAGACGAGAAGCAGGGGCTGGAGGACCAGCGCACCGAGCTGGAGAACAGCTCGGACCAGGCCGAGGAGGCCCGCAAGCAGACGGTCGAGAAGGAGAAGCAACTCGGCATCCTCGCGGGCACCGTGGCCGCCCAGGGCCCCGGCATCACGCTGACGATCAACGACACGAAGGGCACGGTCAAGGCGGACATGCTGCTCGACGCGATCCAGGAGCTGCGCGCCGCGGGCGCGGAGGCGATCCAGGTGGACGGAGTGCGGGTGGTCGCCGGTACCTATCTGGCCGACTCCGGAAGCGGAGTGAAGGTCGACGGGAACAAGATCACCCAGCCCTATCGTTTCAAGGTCATCGGCAAGCCGCAGGACCTGGAGCCGGCGCTGAACATTCCGGGGGGTGTGGTGCAGACGCTGGAGAAGGAGCAGGCCACCGTCACGGTGGAGCGTTCGACGAAGATCGTTGTGGATGCCTTGCGACCGGCGGAGCGGCCTGACTACGCTCGGTCGTCCTCCCCGTGAGGCGGGCCGCATGAGGTCCGCCGGGCGAGGGCATGAGGTTGCGGGGGGTCGGCGCACCGAATGGGTGGTGCGTGGTGGAAACTGTCTGGTGGATACGGACGTTGTGAGGATGTCCGGGTCGACCGGTGTGTTCAATCAGTGTTCGTCCTGCCCCACGGGCGGGTCTGTTTCGGTCAAGGGGAATCGCCCGTGAAGTTGTTTGCGAAGTTGTTCGGCAAGAGCACGCGAGAGGGCAGCGGTGACAACGCGACCGCCCGTCACCGTGCACCGCGCCAGGGAGACGCGGGGGAGCCCCAGAGCGGCGACCGCCCGCTCTTCCGCGACCAGGTCGGCGGCGCCGCCGGTCCCGGCGCGCCGTCTGTTGACCCTGCCCAGTCCGGCCGCATAGGTTTCGGGGAACCGTCAGCCTCAAGCTCGGGTGGAGGGTTCGCCTCCGATCCGTATGCGTCCCATGCCCCTGGTGGGCAGCCGCGGCAGGAGGATCCGTCCATGTCGGCCCTGGTCTGTACGAGGTGCGGGAACCGGAACGCGGAGAACAGCCGGTTCTGCTCCAACTGTGGTGCACCGCTGCGGGGCGGCGCCGAGCGCCCCTCCGAGACGACGTCCACGATCTCCATCTCCGGTATCGAGGCCTACGACGCGGAGGTGACGGGCCAGACGCCGTCGCCGATGCTCTCCCCGGAGGCCCAGGCGGCGGTCGACGCGCTGCCGCTCGGCTCGGCGCTCCTGGTGGTGCGCCGCGGCCCCAACTCGGGCAGCCGCTTCCTGCTGGACGGCGACCTGACCACGGCCGGCCGTCATCCGCAGAGCGACATCTTCCTCGACGACGTGACCGTGTCGCGCCGGCATGTGGAGTTCCGTCGCGTGGCGGACGGCTCGTTCACCGTCGCCGACGTCGGCAGCCTGAACGGGACGTACGTCAACCGGGAGCGGATCGACCAGGTCGCGCTGTCGAACGGTGACGAGGTGCAGATCGGCAAGTACCGGCTGGTGTTCTACGCGAGCCAGCGGGGCGTCTGACCCTCCCCCAACTCCGTCCGGGGGGACACCGAGGGAATGTCCATGCTTCAAACACCGAGCGGCGGTGCCGGCAGCGGCACCGCCGCGGACAGCGGTCTGATGAGCATCGGCGCGGTGCTGAGCGTGCTGCGTGACGAGTTTCCCGAAGTAACCATCTCCAAGATCAGGTTTCTGGAGTCGGAGGGGCTCGTCGAGCCGCGGCGGACCCCTTCCGGGTATCGAAAGTTCAGCGCCGGCGACGTCGAGCGCCTCGGTCACGTCCTGAGGATGCAGCGCGACCACTACCTGCCGCTCAAGGTGATCCGTGAGCATCTGGACGCCCTGGAGCGCGGTGAGCAGGTGCGGCTGCCCGCTGTGGGCCGTCAGCGGGACTCCGGTGACGGAGAACCCGGCGGAGACCTCTACGGTGAGCCGGAGGGCCCCACGGTGGCTCGTGTGGGCCGTGCCGAGCTGCTGGCCGCCGCGGAGATCGGCGAGCAGGAACTCGCCGAGTGGGAGTCGTACGGCCTGATCGGCCCCCTGCCCGACGGTGTGTACGACGCCGAGGCGGTGACCGTCGCCGCCCTCGTGGTGGAGCTGGGGCGGTTCGGGATCGAACCGCGCCACCTCAGGGCGATGAAGGCGGCGGCCGAGCGCGACGCGGGCCTGGTGGACCAGGTGGTGGCCCCGCTGCGGCGCCATCGCAACCCGCAGACCCGGGCGCACGCCGAGGCCCGTGCGAAGGAGCTGGCGGGGCTCACCGTGAAGCTGCACGCGGCACTCGTGCAGACCGCGCTGGGCGTACGACTTCCCTGATCCGGCGCGTCCGCCGCGCCGGTCGATCGGGCACCCGTTCTGTGCCCGACTACCCAAACGTCCCGGGCACGGCCTAGGGTTGCTGTGTGAACGAGCTCGATGTCGTAGGTGTCCGGGTGGAAATGCCCTCCAACCAACCGATCGTGCTTCTGCGTGAAGTGGGAGGCGACCGCTACCTCCCCATCTGGATCGGACCGGGGGAGGCGACGGCGATCGCCTTCGCCCAGCAGGGCATGGCCCCCGCACGACCGCTGACCCACGATCTGTTCAAGGACGTGCTGGAGGCAGTCGGCCAGGAGCTCACCGAAGTACGGATCACGGACCTTCGTGACGGTGTGTTCTACGCCGAGCTGGTCTTCGCCAGCGGGGTCGAGGTCAGCGCGCGTCCCTCCGACGCCATAGCGCTCGCCCTGCGCACCGGAACGCCGATCTACGGCAGTGACGGCGTGCTGGACGACGCCGGGATCGCGATCCCCGACGAGCAGGAGGACGAGGTGGAGAAGTTCCGCGAGTTCCTCGACCAGATCTCGCCCGAGGACTTCGGCACCAACAGCCAGTGACGCCCGGGGCCCGGCAGCTCTCGGCGGCATTTGCCCGCGGCGCGTGTGGTGTGCCGCGGCCCGTGCCGAGCGCATTCGGCTAGCCTTTCCCCGCGGTAGGACACGACAAACCACTCCTTGGGTGATTATCACTCGGCGTGCCGAGTGTGGCGATCGTTGACGCGCCCCTGGTGACTGCCTACCGTCGAGAGGGCAGGTCAAGGACGGAGGTCGGCGTGAGAAGCAGCGGCGACGGTACGGCTGGGGGTGCTCCCGGACGCGGTCTGGGAGAGAGCGGCCCGTACCCTCCCCCAAGCTCTCGGCTCGACTCGAGCAGGGGGCATCTCCAGCACGGCGGCGCGGCCGATCACGTTCCGCGGCGGCCGGAGGCAGTGTCCGACGAGGGAGGGGCTGTTCCCGAGGAGGTCGGCTACCGGGGGCCCACGGCGTGTGCCGCCGCGGGCATCACCTACCGCCAGTTGGACTACTGGGCCCGCACCGGCCTGGTCGAGCCCAGCGTGCGGCCCGCCTACGGCTCCGGGACACAGCGGCTCTACAGCTTCCGTGACGTGGTGGTTCTGAAGATCGTCAAGCGGTTCCTGGATACCGGGGTCTCGCTTCAGAACATCCGCACCACGGTCCAGCACCTCAGGGAGCGCGGCTTCCGGGACCTGGAGCGCATGACGCTGATGAGCGACGGTGCGACGGTCTACGAGTGCACCTCTCCCGACGAGGTGCACGCCCTGCTCCAGGGCGGCCAGGGCGTCTTCGGTATCGCCGTGGGCGTGGTGTGGCGGGACGTCGAGAGCGCCCTCTCACAGCTCCACGGAGAGCGGGTGGACACCGGGGAGACGCTCGTCGCCCACAACCCGGCCGACGAACTGGCCCGCAGGCGCAACCGGGCCGTGTGACTCCGACCGCCTTCGACTGACGTGATGCCCCGGCGCCGCCGGGGCATTGTCAGTGGCGTAGGGCAGCATCGGACATGTGAGAACCGCGCCCACGATCCTGCATCTCGACATGGATGCCTTCTTCGCCTCGGCGGAGCAGGCGTCCAAGCCGAGCCTGCGCGGCAAGGCCGTCGTCGTGGGCGGACTCGGGCCGCGCGGAGTCGTCTCCACCGCCTCGTACGAGGCGCGCGTGTTCGGGGTGAACTCGGCGATGCCGATGGCCCAGGCGCGCCGCCGCGCGCCGAACGCCGCCTATCTGGTGCCGCGCTTCAGTCTCTACCGGGAGATCAGCGAGCAAGTGATGGGCCTGCTGCGGGCCCTGTCGCCGCTCGTGGAGCCGCTCAGCCTGGACGAGGCGTTCGTGGACCTGGAGGCGGGCGGCACGGCCTGGGACGAGCGCTCGGCGCGGCTGGCGGGGACGAAGCTGCGGGCGGACATCAGGGCTGTCACGGGGCTCACGGGATCGGTGGGGCTCGCCGCCTCCAAGATGCTCGCGAAGATCGCCTCGGAGCAGGCCAAGCCCGACGGCCTGGTGCTGATCGATCCGGGCACCGAGCGGGAGCTGCTGGGGCCGATGTCGGTGCGCATCCTGCCGGGTGTCGGCCCGGCGACCGGGGACCATCTGCGCCGGGCCGGGATCACCACGGTCGAGGAGATCGCCGAGGCGGGTGAGGACGAGCTGGTGCGGCTGCTGGGGAAGGCCCATGGGCACGCCCTGTTCGCGATGGCGCTGGCTCACGACGAGCGGCCGGTGGTGTCCGAGCGGGAGACGAAGTCGGTGTCCGTCGAGGACACCTACGACGTGGACATCCACGACCGGATCCGGGTGGGTCTGGAAGTGGCGCGGCTCGCGGACCGTTGTGTGCGGCGGCTGCGCGGGGCCGGGCTGTCGGGGCGGACCATCGTCCTGAAGGTGCGGCGGTACGACTTCTCGACGCTGACCCGGTCCGAGACGCTGCGTGGGCCCACCGACGATCCCGCGGTCGTCCGGGAGGCCGCCGCGCGCCTCCTGGAGGGCGTGGACACGACCGGGGGCGTGAGGCTGCTCGGGGTCGGTGTCTCCGGGCTCGCCGACTACACGCAGGAGGACCTGTTCGCACAGGCCCAGGCGCGGGCGGACGCCGAAGCCGTGGCGGCGGCGGAGCTGTCGGTGGACGAGCACGTGGAGGAGGAGCGGGACGTTGACTCCGCGCCGGAGGCCGGCACCGAGCCGCCGGCGGCCGAGCGGCGCGCGGCCGGCGCCGAACAACCGGCCGCGGAGCGGCGCTGGCCCGCGGGGCACGACGTCCGGCACGCCGAGTTCGGGCACGGATGGGTGCAGGGCAGCGGCCTGGGGCGGGTCACGGTGCGGTTCGAGACGCCGTACTCGGCGCCGGGCCGGGTGCGGACCTTCCGGACGGACGATCCGCTCCTGGAACCGGCCGATCCGCTCCCGTTGGTGGAGCGCAGACCCGAGGAGCCCGGGCGGACGCAGGCCGAGGCGGAACCGGGGGCGACGGAGATGTCGGAGGAGTCCACTGTCCCCGCGTCGGGCTCAGGCGCGGCGGCTGAGGCAGCCGGGGAGTTCTCGGGTTCCGGCGGTCAGGGGCGTCGGGGTCAGGCGTCCTCGGAGCCCGCGAGCCGGCCGAAGTCACGGTCCGGCGGCGGGGGAGGGGACGCCACGTCCAGACCGTAGTGGTGGTAGAGCTGCAGCTCCTGCTCGGGGGAGAGGTGCCGGCCGACGCCGAAGTCGGGGGCGTCCTTGATGAGGGCCCGGTCGAAGGGGATGCGCAGGGTCCCCTCGACCATCTCGCTCGGCTCCAGGGGGACGAACGCGTCCCTGGAGAACAGCCCCGTGCGTATGGCCGCCCACTCCGGGACCCCGGTCGCGTCGTCGAGATAGACCTCGTCGATGGTGCCGATCTTGGTGCCCTTGCGGTCGAACGCCTTGCGGCCGATCAGGTTGCGCGGATCGATGTCGGTCTGCACGGTCCCTCCACGTGGTCGCAAACTCATCCGTCAGCACTACATCCGTAAGCACTACAAAAGAGCACATTCGTGATGGCGGCCACTCGAAGACCGGCCTCTTGTCCCCGCTGGTAGGCTGGCGAACGGCTGCTGATCCCGTGCGGGAGAGTCCTCCAGACTTCACCGGAGGCGCCGAAGGAGCAAATCCTCCCCGGAATCTCTCAGGCTCACGTACCGCACGGACGAGGTCACTCTGGAAAGCAGGGCGGGTGCCGCTGGCCTCCGCTCTCACCGACGGTGAAAGCCGGGACGTCAGTGGACGGACCGGTGAAGCTCTCAGGTTGAGATGACAGAGGGGGAGGCCGTCGGGGTACCCGTGCCGGGGTACCCCTCGAAGGTCGCGTCAGACCAGGAGGCCTCCGCAATGACCGCCCCTCGCATTCCGCTCTCCGCGCTCGAACATGGAATCCTCTTCGAGCAGCGCCACATCGGGCCCGACTCCGAAGCCCGGGCCAAGATGCTCGCGCAGGTCGGATACGGCTCGCTCGACGAGCTGACGGCCGCCGCGGTGCCGGACGTGATCAAGAACGCCGAGGCCCTGAACCTGCCGGCCGCGCGCACCGAGTCCGAGGTACTCGCCGAACTGCGCTCCCTCGCGGACCGCAACCAGGTGCTCGGTTCGATGATCGGCCTCGGCTACTACGGCACCTTCACGCCGCCGGTGATCCTGCGCAACGTCATGGAGAACCCGGCCTGGTACACGGCCTACACGCCCTACCAGCCGGAGATCTCGCAGGGCCGTCTCGAAGCGCTGCTGAACTTCCAGACCGTCGTCGCCGAGCTGACCGGCCTGCCCACCTCGGGCGCCTCGCTGCTCGACGAGGGCACCGCCGCCGCCGAGGCGATGGCGCTGTCCCGGCGCATGGGCAAGAACAAGAAGGGCCTCTTCCTGGTCGACGCGGACGCCCTGCCGCAGACCATCGCCGTCATCCAGACCCGCGCCGAGCCGACCGGTGTCGAGGTCGTCGTCGCCGACCTCGCCGACGGCATCCCGGCCGACCTGACCGGGCGCGAGATCAACGGCGTGCTGGTCCAGTACCCGGGCGCCTCCGGTGCCGTACGCGACATCAAGCCGCTCATCGACCAGGCGCACGAGCTGGGCGCGGTCGTCACCGTCGCCGCCGACCTGCTCGCCCTCACCCTGCTCACCTCGCCCGGCGAGCTCGACGCCGACATCGCCGTCGGTACGACGCAGCGCTTCGGTGTCCCGATGGGCTTCGGTGGACCGCACGCCGGTTACATGGCGGTGCGCGAGAAGTTCGCCCGCAGCCTCCCCGGCCGGCTGGTCGGCGTGTCCGTCGACGCCGACGGGCACAAGGCGTACCGCCTCGCCCTGCAGACGCGCGAGCAGCACATCCGCCGCGAGAAGGCCACCAGCAACATCTGTACGGCCCAGGTGCTCCTGGCCGTGATGGCCGGCATGTACGCCGTCTACCACGGGCCGGACGGGCTGCGCACCATCGCGCGGCGCACGCACCGCTACGCCACCGTCCTGGCCGCCGGGCTCACCGCCGGAGGCGTCGAGGTCGTGCACGGCGCGTACTTCGACACGCTCACCGTGCGCGTCCCGGGCCGTGCCGCCGCGGTCGTGGAGGCCGCCCGCGACCTCGGCGTTAACCTCCACGGTGTGGACGCCGACCACGTGTCCATCTCCTGCGACGAGACGACCACGCGCGCGCAGCTCACCGCCGTGTGGACCGCGTTCGGCGTCGAGGGCGACATCGAGGCGCTGGACGCGGGCGCCGAGGACACCCTCCCCGCCGCGCTGCTGCGCACCGACGAGTACCTCACGCACCCGGTGTTCCACCAGCACCGCTCCGAGACCGCGATGCTGCGCTACCTGCGCCGGCTCTCCGACCGCGACTACGCGCTCGACCGCGGCATGATCCCGCTGGGCTCCTGCACGATGAAGCTCAACGCGACCACGGAGATGGAGCCGGTCACCTGGCCCGAGTTCGGGCAGCTCCACCCCTTCGCGCCCGCCGCGCAGGCCGAGGGCTACCTCACGCTGATCCACGAGCTGGAGGACCAGCTCGCCGAGGTCACCGGCTACGACAAGGTGTCGCTGCAGCCCAACGCCGGTTCGCAGGGCGAGCTGGCCGGTCTGCTGGCCGTCCGCGGGTACCACCGTGCCAACGGCGACGACCAGCGCACGGTCTGCCTCATCCCGTCCTCCGCGCACGGCACCAACGCCGCGAGCGCCGTGATGGCCGGCATGAAGGTCGTCGTCGTGAAGACGGCCGACGACGGTGAGATCGACGTCGAGGACCTGTGCGCCAAGATCGAGCAGTACCGCGACGAACTGTCGGTGCTGATGATCACCTACCCGTCCACGCACGGTGTGTTCGAGGAGCATGTCGCCGACATCTGCGCCCAGGTGCACGAGGCCGGCGGCCAGGTCTACGTCGACGGAGCCAACCTCAACGCCCTGGTGGGTCTCGCCAAGCCGGGCCACTTCGGCGGCGACGTCTCGCACCTCAACCTGCACAAGACGTTCTGCATCCCGCACGGCGGCGGCGGTCCGGGCGTCGGCCCGGTCGGTGTGCGCGCCCACCTGGCGCCGTACCTGCCCAACCACCCGCTCCAGCCCGAGGCCGGACCCGAGACGGGCGTCGGCCCCGTATCGGCCGCGCCCTGGGGCTCCGCGGGCATCCTGCCCATCTCCTGGTCCTACGTCCGGCTGATGGGCGGCGAGGGCCTCAAGCGCGCCACGCAGGTGGCCGTGCTGTCGGCCAACTACGTCGCCAAGCGCCTGGAGCCGCACTACCCGGTGCTCTACACCGGCCCCGGCGGCCTGGTCGCGCACGAGTGCATCATCGACCTGCGTCCGCTGACCAAGGCGACCGGCGTCAGCGTGGACGACATCGCCAAGCGCCTGATCGACTACGGCTTCCACGCGCCGACGATGTCGTTCCCGGTGGCCGGAACCCTGATGATCGAGCCCACGGAGTCCGAGGACCTGGGCGAGCTGGACCGCTTCTGCGACGCCATGATCGCGATCCGCGCGGAGATCGAGAAGGTCGGCTTGGGCGAGTGGACCGTCGACGACAACCCGCTGCGCGGGGCGCCGCACACGGCCGCCGCGCTCGGCGGTGACTGGGAGCACGCTTACAGCCGCGAGGAGGCCGTGTTCCCGGCCGGGGTCTCGGCGTCCGACAAGTACTGGCCGCCGGTCCGCCGGATCGACCAGGCCTACGGCGACCGCAACCTGGTCTGCTCCTGCCCGCCGCTGGACGCCTACGAGGACTGACCGGTAGGAGGACTGACCGGTACGAGGACCGACCGGTACGAGGGCGGGCCGGTGCGGGGGCCGACGGCCGTTGGTCTCGGCGGCTGACCGGCCGCCTGCGCGGCTGCCGATGAGTGGCCGCGCGGTGCCTGTGACGGGTTGCCGCGCGGCGGCTGACCCACGGCTGATCGGCACAGGGGACGCGGACGCCTACGGGGAGTGATCACCCGGGGACATGCGTCGGGGCCGGTTCGGAGAGCGCGTCTCCGGGCCGGCCCCTGCTGTGTCCGGGCGGTCTGTCAGGGCCGCCCGGTGTGCGGGATCAGGCCGCCGTCATCACCGCGGTGCCGCCCAGTGGGCGGTGCGGGGCGATGATCCGGCCGTCCGGCAAAAGCTCACCGGTGTCCTCGAAGAGCAGAACGCCGTTGCACAGCAGGCTCCATCCCTGCTCCGGGTGGTGCGCCACGAGACGGGCGGACTCCCGGTCGGCGGACGCGGCTGACGGACACGGCGGCTGGTGCTGGCACATGGGTGGGATCTTTCGCTGGGTCGAGAGGTCAGTGGTGGCTGTGGTGTCTGTTCTGCGGCTCGCAGTACTCATGGCCGCACCCCCGTTGATGTGTGGTCTGGAACCCAGTGTTGCCCCACGGCAGGCGATCCGCAGGGATTTGACGGCACCGCTTCTCACAGGTTGATGACGCATCACCCGTGCGGACGGTTCAGCCCAACTGCGGTGTCTCTTCGGGTGGTTCGAGGGGGCCGGATTGGGCTAGTCCGGTCGGGTCCGGAGCACGTTTCCCCTCGTACGAGCACAGGGGAGCCCCGATGAGCGGGGTGGCGGTCCGGGGGCGTGGCAGGCAGGTGCCCCGCGGCCGGATGTCGGCCGCGGGGCACGGGGGTCGTGGCTCAGGCGGGGGAGCCGAGCAGCGGCCCGGACGTGGCGGGAAGCGGCCCGGATGCGGCCGGGAGTGGTCCGGACGTGGCCGGGGTGAGGCGGTGGGTGAGCACCGGGAGGAGTTCCGCGACCCGGTGCGGGCGGTGCGCGGCGATGCCGGGCGGCGCGGGGGCCAGCGGGACGAGGAGGTCGGTGGCCGCCGGATGACCGTCGGCACCGTCGGCCGCAGTGTCCCCGTGCAGCCAGAGAGTGAGCATGTACAGCTCCGGTACGGACAACAGGCGTGCCTGGTAGGGCTGCTGCATGGCCTCGGCCTGCCCCAGGGCGTGTTCCGTCGCGGCGATGTAGGGCCCCTCGAAGAAGCGCGAGAAGGCCCAGCCGTCCGGCGTGAGCATGGTGTCGGCGGCTGCCACCGCGCGTCCCCCGCTGCGCAGCAGGAACCGCCAGCCGGCGAGCCGGGTGGCCGACGCGCCGGCGGGGGTGATGCGGTCCAGGACATGGACCGGCAGCGGGAGTTCGGGAGTGATCGGTCCCTGTGCCAGGCGCAGGGAGGGGGTGCGGGCTTCGCGGACGGCGGTGGGAGAACCGAGTGCCGTGAGGACGGTGCGCAGGGCGGGCGCGGGAGCCGGGGGTATGTGCAGCGGCATGGTGGGTCGCCTCTCATTCGACAGGCACAGTGGCGCGAGGGAGGGGGCGGACGGCGCTGTCAGCTCTCGGGTCAGAGGGGCGTGGGTCTGGATCCGCCGACAGGAATGCCGCCTGTCGTCGTCACCGTGACGACAGGACCTAGGACCGCGAGCGCAAACTCTCTGCCTCGGTAGCGGAGTTTATACGACGCGTGTTCATAGAGTGTTTCGGCTAGTCGTCGCGAATATGAAGAGCAAGGCAGTATTCGGACGTGAAAACGCGCGTTTCATCCCGGTTCCGCGCGGTCGTACCGCCTTGACCTCGAATTATCCCGTCGCAGCGGTCGGCCGATACTCGTCGGCGTTTTTCACGAGATCATGCCGGCGGTAAAATTGCTTGCGGCCGCATGCCTCGTGAATGTGCCCGGGGAATCGGGTTCCCAGGGTAGCGGCCGAAGGGCGCGCACGGGACGTTATGGATCGCGTTGCCGGGGCATCATCCTCCGTACCCGGGACGCCCAGGCCGCCGGAGCGTCGGCCTGCCCAGACGAGGAGGGACATCGCGATGGGGGAGAAGGTCGTGGCAGGGCCGTTCGACCTGAGCGACCGACAGCGCCACCGCGAGAAGCTCCGGCAGTGTCTGACGGTGCTGGAGAGGCTGCTGGAGGAGAAGCGCTTCGATCGGCCGAAGAACCTGATGGGCCTGGAGATCGAATTGAATCTCGCGGGGCCCGACGGCATGCCGAGAATGATGAATGCGGAAGTACTGGAACGGATTGCGAGCCGTGATTTCCAGACAGAACTCGCCATGTTCAACCTGGAAGTCAACATCGCCCCACACCGATTGGGCGGCCGGGTATTCGACCGGCTCGCCGAGGAGCTGCGCACCTCACTCGCCTACGCCCATCGAAAGGCCAGCGAGGTCGACGCGGGAATCGTGATGATCGGCATCCTGCCGACGCTCGGCCAGGACGACCTGGTCTCCGCGAACCTGTCCGACGTGGACCGGTACGCGCTGCTCAACGACCAGATCGTCGCCGCGCGCGGTGAGGACTTTCCGCTCGACATCGACGGCGTGGAACGCCTGGTCTGCCGCTCCGGGTCGATCGCGCCCGAAGCCGCCTGCACCTCCGTCCAGTTGCACCTCCAGGTCACCCCGGGCCGCTTCGCGGACGTGTGGAACGCGGCGCAGGTGGTCGCCGCCCCGCAGGTCGCCGTCGGCGCCAACTCGCCCTTCCTGTTCGGCCACGAGCTGTGGCGGGAGTCGCGGCCCCCGCTCTTCCAGCAGTCCACCGACACCCGCCCGCCCGAACTGAAGGAGCAGGGCGTGCGGCCCCGTACGTGGTTCGGGGAACGGTGGGTCACCTCGGCCTACGAACTCTTCGAGGAGAACCTGCGGTTCTTCCCGCCGCTGCTGCCCATCTGTGACGACGAGGACCCGCTCAAGGTCCTGGAGGCGGGCGGGGCGCCCAAGCTCGCCGAACTCGTGCTGCACAACGGAACCGTCTACCGGTGGAACCGGCCGGTGTACGACGTCGCCGACGGCGTTCCCCATCTGCGGGTCGAGAACCGGGTGCTGCCCGCCGGACCGACCGTCACCGATGTCGTCGCCAACGCCGCCTTCTACTACGGGCTGGTGCGCGCGCTGGCCGAGGAGTCCCGGCCGGTGTGGACGCGGCTGCCCTTCGAGGCCGCCGCCGCCAACTTCGACGCGGCCTGCAAGTACGGCATCGAGGCGCGCCTGGAGTGGCCGCGGCGCGGCCGGCACGGCGGCACCACCCAGGTGGACGCGGCGAACCTGATCCGCGACGAGCTGCTGCCGCTCGCCGCCGCGGGACTGGACGCCTGGGGCGTCGAAGCCGCCGACCGTGACCTGTACCTCGGTGTGATCGAGGACCGGTGCCGGCTGCGCGCCAACGGGGCCACCTGGCAGGCCGCCACCTTCCACCGGGCCCTGGAGAAGGGCCTCGGACGGGACGCCGCGCTGGCCGCGACGACCCGGCGCTACGGCGAACTCATGCATCTCGGGGACCCGGTGCACACCTGGCCGGTGGGGTTGCCGGAGGCGGTGGCGCTGGGCTGAGCCGCGGGACGACCGGGGTGGAACCGGGCTCCCGGCCCGACCGGGGTGGGGCCCGGCCCCGGCCCGACCGGGGTGGGTCCTGATCCCGGCCGCTGCTCAGGTCGGCCTTGCGGGGTCAGTTCGGGATGCCGGAGCCCGCCGCCACGATCGCCTTGAGCATGACCGCGTGGATCTGGGCCGGATCGTTGACCTGCTGGGCCGAGCCGCCCGTCGCCTTGGCGATCTGGTCGATCTCGTTCTTGTCGGCGTCGGGGCCCACGGCGATCGCGATCAGCGGCACCGGTCGCTCCGGGTCCGTCAGTTTCTGCAGCTCGGCGACGAGTTCGGCGCGCGAGATGCTGCCCGGGTCCTCGTTGGCCCCGTCGGTGAGCACGACCAGCGCGTTGAACTTGCCCTTCGCGTAGGAGGCCACGGCCGCCTTGTACGCGGCCAGCGTGGTGTCGTACAGCCCGGTCGCCCCGTCCGGGACCGGTTCCAGCGAGCTGAAGGCCGACGACAGTTTCTCGCGCTGGGTCCCGGCGCCCCGGGAGTCGCCGAGCCGTGCGGTCGGCACGAGGACGCGGTAGTCCTTGTCGCCGTCGAGCTTGGTGGAGAACTTCCACAGCCCGATCTCGTCCTCGGGGGTGAAGGTGGCGAGGGCCTGGAGCAGGGAGGACCTGGTGACGTCCATCCGGGTCTGGCCGGTCCCGGGCACCCGCTGGCTCATGGACGCGGACGCGTCGACGACCGTGGTGATCCGGGCGCTCTGCACCGTGATCGTCCACATGCCGAGGGCCTCCTGGACCGCCGTGGACGACTCGGGTTCCGTCGCGGTTCGGGTGTAAGGCTGCGGGGAGCTGCCGCCGGCCGCGGCGACCAGGGCGGCGGGCGGGTTCTCCGCGTCCGTGCGGAACCCGTACTTGCGCAGGATCCTCTGCGGCGCGGGCTCTCCCAGCAGGGTCATGAAGCGCAGGGCGGCGCGGCTCTCGTCGGTGCTCAGCCCGGGCTCGTCCACCAGCGTGTACGGGTAGTCGAGGACGGGCGCGCCGTCCTTCGGATAGAACAGGTCGAGGTCCTTGCCCTCGTCGGAGGCGTTGTGCGCGAACGCCGCCTGCTCGGAGAGGATCAGTGCCTGATTGCGCCGCGGGTTGCCCTGTTCGGTGCCGGACTCGTCGCGGGGCAGGGTGTCGAGGACCTGGGTGTCGCTGTCCGAGGTGCGCTGCGACAGGGCCTTGGCCATCGCGGCGGCCTGGGTGTCACCGCCCTTGACCCGGGAGGCCGCCGCGCTGATACGGGTGAGGGCGAGCAGCCCGGTCGAACTGCGGGTCGGATCGGCCGCGCCCAGCTTGAGCTTGTCGTCCCGCGTCGTAGCGCCGACCAGTTCGGTCCACGAGTACGTCTTCTTCGGCCAGCCCAGCGTCTTGGCGGCGGCCGGGACCATGGCGACGCCGACCGGAGTGGAGGCGACGTTGCCGGCGCCGGCCACCCGCGTCGCCGTGGCGGACCCGGAGACGCGCTGCACCCACAGCCCGGAGTCCGGCACCCACACCTGCATGTCGGTCCCCTTGCCGGACTGCAGCGCGTCGGCGACCTTGTACGACTCGCGCGGGCTCACCCGGATGTCGAGGCAACGGCCGTCCGAGGTGATGTCCTTCTCGCGTGCGTAGTCGGCGGTGGCCGTGAGGGCGGGCGCGATGTCCGGCGACGCGGCGACCGTGAGCCGCACGGCGTCGTCCTGGCAGGAGCCGCCGAAGGAGAGCAGTCCGCCGCGGACGGCCACGGCGGTGCCTCCCGCGACGCTCAGGACGAGCACGGTCGCGACGGCCACGGTGCGGCGCCGCGCGCGGACCCGGGGGTCGGCGGTGCCCGCCCGGCGTTCGTCGGGCAAGCTGTGTCGTCCCATGACGGTGTTGTCCCTCCCGAGGTGAGCCTGAGCCGTGAGACAGCCGTAAAACAGGCAAAGGGGGAAGTACACCCCGTACGGCGCCCGTCTCCCCAACGGCCAGTCGCACACGATCTTCGTAACTTCTTTCGAGACCCTAGCGGGACGAAGATGGGGATGAGACGGGATTAGACAACTGGAGGCGGGAGTGCAGGTGGAGGCGGGGTCGGTGGCCGGATCTTTTCCCGAAGAGGGGTCGGCACGACGGATTTTCCGGGACGAGACGCTGCTCGTCCTGGCGCTGTCGCTCGGTGCGAGCGGGGTGTCCGCGCTGATCAGCTTTGTCGGGTCGGTCACCAAACCGGGAGGCTTGAAGGACCAGGCGGCCACTCTCAACGCCTCGGCGGCGCCGGGGCGTCCGTGGCTCGATCTGGCCTGGCAGCTCTTCGGTATCGCGTCGGCTCTGGTGCCCGTCGCGCTCGTCGCGCACCTGCTGATCCGGGAGGGCACGGGCATGCGGGTGATCGGGTTCGACCGCACCCGCCCCTGGCCGGACCTCGGGCGTGGTGCGGTGGTCGCGGCGGTGATCGGCAGTACGGGTATCGCCTTCTATCTGGCGGCACGCGCGTTCGGCGCCAACCTCACCGTGGTGCCCGAGGCGTTGCCGGACGTCTGGTGGAAGTACCCGGTGCTGATCCTCTCGGCGGTGCAGAACGCCGTACTGGAGGAGGTCATCGTCGTCGGCTATCTGCTGCGCAGGCTCGGGCAGTTGGGCTGGACGCCGGGGACCGCGCTGGTGGCGAGCGCGGTGCTGCGCGGCTCGTACCACCTCTACCAGGGCATCGGCGGGTTCGTCGGCAACATGGCGATGGGCGTCGTCTTCGTCTGTCTGTACCGGCGGTGGGGCCGGGTCGGGCCGCTCGTGGTGGCGCACTCGCTCCTCGACATCGGGGCGTTCGTCGGTTACGCCCTGCTCGCGGGCAAGGTGGGCTGGCTGCCGACGGCGTGAGCGCGGGGAACGCATGACGTACGGGGCACGGCCATGACCGAATGATGTAAGGGGCGTACGACCATGTCGTACGCCCCTTACACGTGCCGGGACGCGTGCTCTCGCCACCCGAGTGCGACCGGCCGGGGCGGTACGTCCCTGGTGCCCCCGCTACGCCAGCAGTTCGCCGTCGATGACCGTGACCGCGTGCCCGGTGAGCAGGGTGCGCTCGCCGCGCAGTTCCGTGCGGACCAGGCCGGAGCGGGGGGAGGCCTGCAAGCCGGTGAGGGCCGTGCGGCCGAGGCGCTCGGACCAGAACGGGGCGAGCGCGGTGTGCGCGCTGCCGGTCACCGGGTCCTCGTCGATGCCCACGTTCGGGAAGAAGCAGCGGGAGACGAAGTCGTGGTTTCCGGTGGGGTCTTCGGCGCGGGCGGTCGCGATGATGCCGCGCTCCGAGTAGCGGGCGAGGGCCTTGTGGTCCGGCGCGAGACCGAGCACCGTCTTCTCGTCGGCCACCTCGATCAGCAGGTCACCGGTGTTCGGCCCGGTGTCGAAGGTGGCCAGCGGTTCGGCACCGAGCGCCTCGGCCACGCCGTCCGGGACGGTGACCGGGGTGAGCGGCGCGGTCGGGAAGTCGAGGGTGATCGAACCGTCGTCGCCGGGTGTGGCGATGAGAACGCCGCTGCGCGTGGCGAACCGCACCGGGCCCTGGTGGGCGCCCGTGGTGTGCAGGATGTGCGCGGCGGCCAGCGTGGCGTGCCCGCACAGGGCTACCTCGGTGGTGGGGGTGAACCAGCGCAGCGCCCAGTCGGCCTCGCCGCCGGCGGGAAGGCGGTGCGTGAACGCGGTCTCGGCGTGATTGACCTCCGTGGCCACGCTCTGCAGCCAGGCGTCCTCTGGGAACGAGTCGAGCAGCAGCACCCCGGCCGGATTACCGGCGAAGGGGCGGTCGGTGAAGGCGTCGACGATACGAATGCGCATACCTCGACGCTAACGGGCGCCGCAGACGGGGGACCAAGGCCAATCGGGCGGGGGTGGCCTTTTTGGGGTGGGGCTCGGGGCGGTGGCGGGGGGTGTGGGGCGGGGAAACCTGATCGGTTCGGTACTTCCGGGCAGGGGCTTGTCATGTCGTGCGTGCCGATATATCGTTGACGCATCGCGACCGATCAACGATGGAATGGAGTGATTGCGATGCGTTCCCGTGGAGAAGACTTCGGATACGAGCATGAACACGGACATGGACACCGCGGCGGGCCCGGCCATCGGGGTCGGGGCGGCTTCGAGGGGCGGCGGGGGGCTTTCGGGCCCTTCGGGCCGGGGGGACCCGGCGGCGGCCCCGGTGGTCCCGGCTTCGGTGGGCCCGGGTTCGGTCCCGGCCCCTGGGGCGGGCGTGGCGGTCGGGGCGGACCGCGGGGGAGGGCGCGGCGCGGCGACGTGCGCGCGTCGATCCTCGCTCTGCTCAAGGACCGGCCCATGCACGGTTACGAGATGATCCAGGAGATCGCCGAGCGCAGCGGCGGGGCGTGGAAGCCCAGCCCGGGTTCGGTGTACCCGACCCTCCAGTTGCTGGAGGACGAGGGCCTGATCACCAGTGAGGCCGAGGGCGGCAAGAAGCTGTTCTCGCTCACCGAGTCCGGCCGCAGCGCGGCCGACGAGGGACCCGACGCGCCCTGGGAAGAGGCCGGGCGCGGGGTCGACTGGGAGACGCTGCACGAGATCCGGCAGGCCGGATTCGGTCTCATGGAGGCCTTCGGCCAGGTCTGGAAGACGGGCAGCAAGGATCAGCGCGACAAGGCGCTGAAGGTCATCAACGAAGCCCGCAAGAAGCTGTACCTGATCCTCGCCGACGAGGACTGACGGCATGCTGTGGTTCCTGCCGGCGCCCCGTGGAAGTGTTTCCGCGGGGCGCCTTTCCGCATACGGGGTGGCGGTCGCCGCCGCGCGCGACGCGGAGCGGCGCGGGGATCAGGCCACCAGTCCGGACAGCTTGCGCAGCGACTCGTCGAGCGCCGCCGTCGCCGAGTCCTTGAGCTTGCCCGCCATCAGCGAGACCGCGGCACCCGTGAACTCGCCGTCGACGCGCACCGACGTGGCGTCGCCGTCCGGGGTGAGGGTGTAGCGCGTGGTCACGATCACGGCCATCGGGCCCTTGCCGCGGATGGCCAGCACGCGGCCGGCCTCCAGTTCCTCGACGGTCCAGACGACCTCGGCGGGGAAGCCCATGAGCTTCATGTTCTCCGCGAACGTGCCGCCCACTTCGAGCTTCTCGGGGCCGCCGTTCGGGAAGTCCGTGTGCGTCGCGTTCCACTCGCCGTACGCCGGCCAGTCCGTGAGCTTGTCCCAGATCTTCTCGGTGGGCGCCTCGATGCGTGCTTCCGCGCTGACTTCGGCCATGCGACCACCCCTTCGTGTCGGGGGCTGCGCCCGGCGCAGCTCCGGTGTCGCGGAACGTAGCCGGGGGTCCCGCAACATTCAATACTGATGAACCGTCAGGAATTGAGGCGGGGAGCAGCGGGGGTGTCCGGCGGGGGCCGGGCAAGGCGGCGCGCGAGAGTCGGGGAAACCGGCCCCGGAATCGGCGCGAAGTCATCCGCAGGGAGGAGGGGACGCACCGGGACGCCCACCCTGTGTCGGACGCCAAGATGCTGCCCGCCGGGGATGTCCCTGCTCCGCGGGGCTGATGAGGTAGGGGTTGTGTTGCCCCGTATCCCTCGGCAGTCCGCCGCCGCGAGCGGCCCGAACCCGAACAGCTCTGACAACGATGCTGGTCTCAGCGCCGAACTGGCCTCGGTGGTCTCCGGTGCGCGAAGACGGGCGCTGCGGGACGGCGACGGGCAGATCGACACCGCTCATCTGCTGCACTCGCTGCTGGAATCCGACCCCGAGGTGCGCGCCGCCTTCGACGGGGGACATCAACTGGCCCGGCTCCTCGGCTATCTGGTGCAGCGCAGCATCGGCTACGGGCTGCGCTGGCAGGGCACCGTCGAGGACTCGGGGGCGGTCCCGGTTGTCATCGAGCCCGGCTGGTCGCCGGCGGCGGCCGGCGCGATGGAGCGGGCGCGGGAGCGTGCCGTGCTGCGCGGCGACGAGCGGGCCCGCGGTCTCGACCTGCTCGCGGCCCTCGTCGCCGACCCCCGCTCACGGGCCGTCGAGGTCCTCGCGCACGCCGGGGTCGACCTCCCGATCCTGAGGGGCGGGGCTACGACGGGAGGGGCGACAACGGGAGGCGCGGGGACGGGGAGGGCCGCGCCGGGGACGGAGTCCAGCCGTTGAGACAGGTGTCATCCGGGGTGACGGTCATGTCATCGCCTGCCATCATGTTGCGGTGCATACGTCTCAGGGGAGTCAGGGCAGCCGGGGCCGAGGGTTCGGTCTCGGCCTCGCCCTCGTGTCGGCGGTCGCCTTCGGCGGATCGGGTGTCGCGGCCAAGCCGCTGATCGAGGCGGGCCTCGACCCGCTCCACGTGGTGTGGCTGCGGGTCGCGGGCGCCGCGCTGATCATGCTGCCGCTCGCCGTCCGGCACCGCGCGCTGGTGAAGCGGCGCCCCGCGCTGCTCGCCGGGTTCGGACTGCTCGGCGTCGCCGGCGTCCAGGCCTGCTACTTCGCCGCCATTTCCCGTATCCCCGTCGGCGTCGCCCTCCTCGTCGAGTACCTCGCCCCCGCGCTCGTCCTCGGCTGGGTGCGGTTCGTGCAGCGCAGGCCCGTCACCCGGGCCGCCGCGCTCGGTGTCGTCCTCGCCGTCGGCGGACTCGCCTGCGTGGTCGAGGTGTGGTCGGGGCTGAGCTTCGACCTCGTCGGGCTCCTGCTCGCGCTCGGCGCCGCCTGCTGCCAGGTCGGTTACTTCGTCCTCTCCGACCAGGGCAGCGACGCCGGGGACGAGGCACCCGACCCGCTCGGCGTGATCGCGTACGGGCTGCTCGTGGGCACCGTCGTCCTGACCGCCGTGGCCCGCCCCTGGACCATGGACTGGTCCGTCCTCGGCGGCAGCGCGGACATGAACGGCACCTCCGTCCTCGCCTCGCTGCTCCTCGGCTGGATCGTGCTGATCGCCACCGTCGTCGCCTACGTCACCGGCGTGCTCTCGGTGCGCCGGCTCTCCCCGCAGGTCGCGGGCGTCGTGGCCTGCCTCGAAGCGGTGATCGCCACCGTCCTCGCCTGGGTGCTGCTCGGCGAGCACCTCTCCGCACCCCAGATCATCGGCGGCGCGGTCGTCCTGCTCGGCGCGTTCATCGCGCAGTCGTCCGCACCGGCGAAATCCTCCGACGGGCCCGTGGCCGGCGGCGCGGGCGACTCCGAAAGGGAGTTGTCGGCCCACGGAACCGCCGTCTAGGGTGCGGATCATGCCCGCCACACTCGTTCTTCCGCCTCCGGCCGCCTGACGCGGGCGTTCCGGAACCCGCCCGGCCGCGCGCCGGGCTGAACGGCGCTGCCCGCAGAAGAAGTCCGAGGACCTTTCCGTACGCCCCGCCGACACGGCCGGGACGACGACGTGGTCCCTTCCCGAACTTCTGCGGAACTGCGGAGAGAACACGTGTCGCACAAGAACATCGCTTCCGGCCTGCCCATCGGGCGAGGCCTGCTCTGTCTGATCGTCGCCGGTGCCGCCTGGGGCACCGCGGGCGCGGCGGCCTCCCTCGTCTACCGAGCCGGTGACATGGGGCCGGTCGCCCTCTCCTTCTGGCGCTGCGCGGGCGGACTCGCCCTGCTGCTCGCCGCACGCGCGTGGCCGGGAAGCCGCCCCGCCCGCCCGACGGTCAGGCAGCCCCTCGGCTCCAGGGCAGTGCGGATCGGCCTCACCGGCCTTGGGCTCGCGGTCTTCCAGACCGCCTACTTCGCCGCCGTCGAGGCGACCGGCCTCGCGGTGGCCACCGTCGTCACGCTGGGCGCGGGACCCGTTCTCATCGCCCTCGGCGCACGGCTCACCCTGGGGGAACGGCTCGGATTCGGCGGGGGCCTCGCCGTCGTCGGGGCCCTCGCGGGTCTCGGTGTCCTGGTGCTGGGCGGCGGGGGCGCGACCGTACGTCCCGGCGGTGTCGTGCTCGCCCTGCTGTCCGCGGCCGGCTACTCCGCCATGACGCTGCTCACCCGCCGATGGGGGCGCGACGGCCGGACCGGCGGTTCCGCCACGACGGTGGGGGCGTTCGCCGTCACCACGGTCTGCCTGCTGCCGTTCGCGCTGGCCGAGGGGCTGACGCCGCACACCGCGCACCCGGTCGAGGTACTGGCGCTGCTCGCGTACATCGCCGCCGTCCCGACGGCCCTCGCGTACGCCCTGTTCTTCGCCGGTGCCGCGGTCGTCCGCTCGGCGACGGTGTCCGTGATCATGCTGCTGGAACCGGTCAGCGCGGCGGTGCTCGCCGTGGCCCTCCTCGGCGAACGGCTCACCCTGCCGACCGTCGCCGGCACGCTGCTCATGCTCGGCTCGGTCGGGGGACTCGCAGTAGCGGAGACACGGGCGGCGAGTGCGGGGCGCCGGACGGGGGCGGAGACGCCGACGGAGGGGGAGACGCCGACGGAGGGGGAGACGGTCGCGCTCGTTTGAGGCGTGGGTGGGAGCGCAGGCGGGGCCCGTGGAAGACGCCCTGGCGGGGTCCGTACGGGCGCCCCGCCCGGCGAGTGTGCCGTCAGCCGGCCAGGTAGGCGGGCAGGTCGATGTCCGGTGCCAGGTCGGCCGCCGGGACCGGGGTGCCGTGGCCCTTGGTCAGGGGGATCACGCCCGTCCAGTACGGGAGGCCGAGGTCCTCGGCGTCGTCGTTCGGGCCGCCGGTGCGCAGCTTCGCGGAGACCTCGTTCAGGTCGAGGCTGATCACGGCGGTGGCCGCGAGTTCCTTGGCGTTGGCGGGCCGGGAGTCGGCCGAGCGGCCCGGGACGACGTGGTCCACCAGCGCGTCCAGCGCCACGCGCTTCTCCTCGGGGTCCGTCACCTGGTGGGCGATGCCGTGCACCACCACGGAGCGGTAGTTGATCGAGTGGTGGAAGGCCGAGCGGGCCAGGACCAGTCCGTCGACGTGCGTCACCGTGAGGCAGACGGCCAGTCCGGGATCGGCCTGGCCGGTCATCCGCAGTGGGCGCGATCCCGTGGAACCGTGGACGTAGAGACGCTCACCGACCCGCGCGTAGAGCGTCGGGAGGACGACCGGGGCGCCGTCGCGGACGAAGCCGAGGTGGCAGACGTATCCCTCGTCGAGTATCGCGTGGACCAGCTCGTGGTCGTAGGCGGCGCGATCCTTGGAGCGGGTGGGGACGGTGCGGTCGGTCGGGGTGTAGGCAGCGGACTGCGTCGTCCTCGGCTGGGTGCTCGTCTCCGGCATTGCCTTCTCCATTGTACTAGTGCATAATCTGGTTTGTGCTAGGAGAGTATCGGATCGAGGGACGGCGTGCAGCCGATATCGCCGCCAGCGTCGAGCGCGCGGTCGGCTCGGGAGAGCTGGAACCGGGGCAACTGCTGCCACCGATGCGGGAGTTGGCCGAGCGGCTCGGGGTCAATCCCAATACGGTCGCGGCCGCCTACCGGACACTGCGAGAGCGCGGGGTCATCGAGACCGCGGGCCGGCGGGGCAGCAGAGTGCGGTCGAAGCCGGCCACCACCGGGCGCGAGTACGTCCGTGTCGAGGTCCCGGAGGGGGTGCGCGACGTGGCCCACGGCAACCCCGACCCCGCGCTGCTGCCCTCCCTGGCCGAAGCCTTCGCGGCGGCGGGCCGGCAGGCCGACAATCACCCCGTGCGCTACGGGGAGGACGCCGTGGAGCCGGAGTTGGGGAGACTCGCCCGCGCCGACCTCGACGCGGACGGGGTGCCGGACGGGCCCGTGATGGTCACCTCGGGATCGCTCGACGCCATCGAACGGGTCCTCGCCGCGCACCTCAAGCCCGGTGACGCGGTGGCTGTCGAGGACCCCGGCTGGGGCAGCGTGCTCGACCTCGCCCCGGCGCTCGGGCTGCGTACCGTCGGAGTCGGGGTCGATGACGAGGGTCCGCTGCCCGACGACGTACGGCGTGCGCTGGCCGGCGGGGCGCGGGCCCTGATCGTCACCGACCGGGCGCAGAACCCCACCGGGGCCGCGGTGACCGCCGCACGCGCGCGTGCCCTGCGGTCCGTGCTCGCCGACCACCCCGAGACCCTGCTGATCGAGGACGACCACGGTCACCGGATCGTCGATCTGCCCCTGCATCCGCTCGCCGGTGTCACGCGGCACTGGGCGTTGGTCCGGTCCGCCGCGAAGGCCTACGGTCCCGACCTGCGGCTCGCCGTGCTGACCGGGGATGCCGTCACCATCGACCGCGTGCACGGAAGGCAGCGGCTCGGGCCCGGCTGGGTGAGCCGTCTGCTCCAGAGGGCGGTGGTCCATCTGTGGACCACCGGCGCGGTCGACGCCGTCGCGGTGTCGGACGCCTACCGGCGGCGCCGCGACGCGCTGATCTCCGCTCTGCGGACGCGCGGGGTCGCGGCGTACGGGCGGAGCGGAATGAACGTCTGGATCCCCGTCCCGGACGAGACCGGCGCCGTCGCCCGGCTGCTGCACGCCGGCTGGGCGGTGGCACCCGGCGCCCGCTTCCGCCTCGGCGCGCCGCCCGGAATCCGGATCACCGTCTCGACGCTGGGCCCCGACGACATGGACCCGCTCGCCGACGCCGTCGCTTCCGCGGTGGAGCCTGGCCCTGCGCGGCGTTATGTGTGATGCGGGTGATGGCGTCGGGGGGGGGGAGGGGGGCGAATGGGGGAGGGGCGCCTGGGTGTCGGGTGCCGCTCAGGTTCCCTCCGGGGTCCCTCCAGCGCCCTCGCCCGCCGCCAGCCAGGCCCCGTACCCCGTACCTCCGCCGCCCCCTCGTCTCCCTCAGCTCCGAGGTCTCACCTGCGTGAGCGCCGCCCCCGCCAGCACGATTGCCGCGCCGACCGGTGTCGACCAGCTCAGTGACTCGCCGAGGATCGCGACCCCTGCGGCGGTGGCGATGACCGGGATGAAGTACGTGACCATCTGGCCGGTCGTCGGGCCGACCTCGGCGACGATGCCGTACTGGAGGAAGATCGCGAAGCCGGTGCCGAGCGCGCCCAGAGCGATGATCGCGAGCAGCGGAACCACCGGGAAGTGACTCGGCAGGGTGGTGAACAGTGGCGTGACGACGGCGAGTTGCACGGTCGCCAGCAGCAACTGCGCGCCGGTCATCGACAGATGCGAGGCACCGGTGCCGGCCAGCGTGCGGCGGACGTAGATCCAGCCGACCGGATAGCTGAGCGAGGCGAGCAGTGCCATCGCCGTGCCGGTGGCGTCCAGGCCGTGGAACCCCTGCCAGACGCCGAGAACCGTCAGGACGCCCAGGAAGCCGACGCCCAGTCCGGCGACCCGAACCCGGGTGGGCCGGTCCTCGGAGAGGGCGACCAGTGAGAGGGCCATGCCCCACAGGGGTGAGGTCGCGTTGCAGATGCCGGCCAGCGTGGACGGGATGGTCAGCTCGGCGTAGGCGAACAGGGAGAACGGCAGCGCGTTCAGCAGGAGGGCCGCGACCGCGAGGTGACCCCAGGTGCGCGCGCCGCGCGGCAGCCGCTCCCGCTTCACCGCCATCGCGGCGATCAGGACCGCCGTCCCGAACAACAGCCTGCCGAAGGTCACCTGGAACGGCGCGTAGCTCTCCGTGCCGACCTTGATGAGCAGAAAGCTGAAGCCCCAGATCAGGGACAGGACGCCGAACCTGACGCGCCAGTCGAGCGCGGCGCGGGGGCGGCCGGGGGTGCTGGTCGGTGAGGCGTTCTGAGACGCGGTGCGGCGTGCGGCGCGGGGTGTGGCGGCGGTGGTCATGGGTCAACGATGAGGCACAACGATCTCGTAGCACAAGGGAGATTTTTCGAGCGGTATCTCGTAGCATTGCTTACATGTTGAATCTGGAGCGCCTGCGCACCCTCGACGCCCTCGCGCGGCACGGCTCGGTGAGCGCGGCGGCCGAGGGACTGCACGTGACGACCTCGGCCGTCTCCCAGCAGATGTCCAAGCTGGAGCGCGAGGTGGGACAGCAACTGCTCGCCAAGAACGGCCGGGGTGTGCGTCTCACCGACGCCGGACGGCTGCTCGCCGACCACGCGGCGCGCATCCTCTCGCAGGTCGAGCTGGCGCAGTCGGACCTGGAGGCGCAGCGCGGGAAGGTGGTGGGCGAGCTGCGGCTTTCGGCGTTCCCGACCGCGGCCCGCGGACTGTTCCCGGCGGCACTCGCCGCGCTGCGAGCCGAGCATCCCGGACTGCGGTTGCGCTCCTGCGAGTTGGAGCCGGAGGCCGGGGTCGCGGGTGTGGTGCGCGGCGACCTCGATCTGGCGGTCGTGCTCGACTGGCACAACAAGCCGATGCCGCTGCCCGACGGTCTGGTGAAGGCGTCGATCCTGGACGACCCCGCCGATGTGGCGATGCCGGCCGGTCACCGCCTCGCGGGCCGGGACGAGGTGGACCTCGGTGAGTTCGCGGACGACGAGTGGATCACCTGGAACGAGGGGGAGTTCTGCCACGAGTGGCTGATGTTCACACTGCGCTCCAAGGGCGTCGAACCCCGGGTCGGACACCGCGCCGCGGAGACCCACACCCAGCTCGGCCTGGTCGCGGCCGGACTCGGCGTGTGCGTGGCCCCGCTCCTCGGGCGCCATCCGGTGCCCGAGGGCGTCGTCACGGTCCCGGTCCGCCCGCGGGTACGCCGGCATGTCTACGTGGTGTGGCGTGCCGACGCCGACCGGCGGCCGTCGATCAGAGCGGCCGTGGACGCCCTCCGCAGGGCGGGCGAAGCCGTCAAGTGACCTGGTGGGGCTCGGTTGTCCGGTGCCAGTGAGGGAGGGGCGTTCGGGTACAGCCGTGGGGGTGCGTTCGGCTAGGGGAGGGGTGGGGAGGGGAGCGGTGCTCGGCTAGGGGCGAGGCGGTGAGGGTGCTCGGCTACATCGGGGGCAGCTTGCGGAAGTCCCAGGAGGCGATGGCGTCCGGCGTCAGCCGCATCCACGCGTGCCGCCCGTCGTGCGGCATCTCCTCCAGGCCGAAGTACTTCCGGGTGAACAGCGTCTCCGGGACGTCGAGTTCGGCACACAGCTCCCCGGTCCGCGGCGACTCGCCCACGAACTCGACGGTGCCGGACAGCTCCACGCCGCGCAACTCCCCGTACTCCTCGCCGGAGTCGATCACCACGGCGACCCGCGGGTCGTTGCGCAACTGCACCCAGCGCTTGCTGCGCACCACCGAGTAGAGCCACAGCGAGGTGCCGTCCCAGGTGAACCAGAGCGCGCTGACGTGCGGGACACCGTCCTTCGACACGGACGCGACCCGGCAGGTGCGCTGGGTGGTGAGGAACTCGTCCAGTTCACCGGCGGTCATCATGATCTTCCGGCCTCGGCGCTGCGTGACGGCCATGCGGTCCCCTCGTCCTGTGTCTGTCGGCCCGCCCGTACGGGCCAGGGTGTTCAACGTCCTGACGTTCCGTCAGAAAAGCATGAGGCGTCTTCCGTCCGCACGCAATGGTCGTTACGCTCGCCCGCCCCGACCCGCGACGACAAGGAGAGCCATGCCGTCGTTCGAGCACCTCAGAGAACTCCTCGACCCCGCCGGCACGGTGCTGCTCACCATCGAATGCCAACAGGGTGTCGTGGGCCAGGACAGCGCGCTACCCGAACTCGCCAAGGAGGCACGCTCGTCCGGAGCGCTCGCCCGGGTGGCCCGGCTGGTCGACGCGGCCCACGAGAGCGGTGTGCAGGTCGTCCACGCCGTCGCCGAACGGCGCCCGGACGGGCGCGGCGCCAACCGCAACGCCCGGCTCTTCCGCGCGGCCGAACGCCTGCCCGTACAGCAGCTGACCGGCACCACGGCGGTGCGGATCGCGCCGCCCATCGAGGTCGCCGAGGAGGACCTCGTCGTACGCCGGCTGCACGGACTGTCGCCCATCGCGGGCACCGACGTCGATCCGCTGCTGCGCAACCTGGGCTGCCGCACTCTGGTCGTGACCGGGGTCTCGGCCAACATCGCCGTCCCCAACGCCGTGTTCGACGCCGTGAACCGCGGCTACACCGTCGTCGTACCGGCGGACGCCATCGCGGGGGTGCCCGCCGAGTACACGCCCGCCATGATCCGGAACACCCTCGCGCTGGTCGCCACCATCACGACCACCGACGACGTCATCGCCTGCTTCAAGGGACCCCGCCGGTGACACCCCGTGCCGTACGCGCGGCCACGGCACCGCGCGCCGTCACGCGAGCTTGATCGAGTCGCCCTCGACGGTGATCTTCGCGGCGGGGAGGGCCTTGGTCGCGGGCCCCTTCTTCACGCTGCCGTCGGTGGCCGAGAACTGGCTGCCGTGGCACGGACAGGTGATCACGCCGTCCGCGATGCCCTTGACGGCACAGCCCTGGTGCGTGCACTTGGACGAGAAGGCCTTGAAGGAACCGGCCGCGGGCTGGGTCACCACGACACCCTGGTCGGCGAAGACCTTGCCGCCGCCCTCCGGGATGTCGGCGGTCTTCGCGAGTTCGGTGCCTCCGCCGGCTCCGCTGTCCGTGCCGCCCGAACTGGAGCCGCCGGTCCCGCCGTCGCCGGGGTTCACGGTGTCGGAGGCCTTGTCGTCCGAACCGCACGCGGTCAGCGCCACGGCGAGTCCCGCCGCGCCGACCGCCGCCACGACGGTGCGCCGCGCCGGTCCCGACACGGGGTGAAGCGATTCGCTGGTCATGCTGACGTTCCCTTCGACAGACGTGAGATGGGTCTGATCAGAAGTACGGCCCAGCCGTCCGGGCTGTTCAGGGCGGGAGCACTTCGATGTGTCGGCCGACGGCGGCCGGCTGACGGCGCCGGCTTCCGGCGACCGACGGATAGCCGTCGGCGACCGCCGGCCGACGTGTCGACGGCTGCCGACCGACGACCGCTGACCGACGGGTAGCGGCCTGCGGTCCGAGGCCAGCACCCGGCGGCGGTCGGCGACGGAGTCGACGGGGCCCTTGTCGGCAGTCCGCTACTTCCTCGTCGCCGTCGCCGTCGCCGTCGCCGTCGCCCGCGCTGCCCGGCGCACCGGACACCTCCGGCGCGGCGGGCCGCGGCGCCCGCTCCCGGGTGGATGTCCCCGGTGGTCGTCGCTCATGGTGGTGACGCTACGGTCTCGTCCCACGGCGGGGCGTGACCGGCCGATTCGTGTCGGCGGACGGCCCCTCGTCGGCGTACCGGAGACGTCCAACGCGCCGCCAGGTGTCGTCAAGGCACGATCACACGCGGTCCAGGGCACGGTCGAGGGCCGCGCGGCCGACGGGTCCCCAGGCCGGCTTGCCGCCGGGGAGGCCCTGTTCTCCGTTCCTGCCCATCAGCATGAGGAACAGAGCCTTCAAGGTGGCCAGTCCGCGGGCGCGCCGGATCGTCGCCTCGTCCCCGCGCGCGTACACGTCGAAGAACCGGGGAGCGGCCCCCGCTGGAAGGAGCACCCAGGCGGCCGCCAGGTCCCAGGCCGGATCACCGGCGAACAGGTCGCCGAAGTCGATCACGCCGGAGAGCGTGCCGTCCGTGACGACGACGTTCGCGGGATGCAGGTCACCGTGCGCCCACAGCGGCGGGCCCTCCCACCCGGGAGCGGCGACGGCGTCGTCCCAGACCGCCCGGACCGCGCCGGCGTCGTCGTCAGGCGCGACGGCTCGGAAGAAGTGGTCGAAGCCGTCCGAGCAGTCCCTGGGGGGAGCGCCACGGTCGGAGCCGGCGGGTGCGTCGGCGGGCGCTTCCCGATGGAGCGCCCTGAGGAAGCGCGCCAGCGTCTCGGCGGCGTGGTCGGCGCGGCTGATCGCGGCCAGGTCCAGCGGCTCGCCGGGGACCCACGTCATGACGGTCCAGGGCTTCGGGAAGCGGGCGGACGGTTCGCCGGTCCGGACGGGGTGCGGGACAGGGAGCGGCAGACGCGGGGCCAGGACGGGCAGCCAGCGGCGCTCCTTGCGCTGGAGATCAGGCGCACGGTCGGTACGCGGCATCCGCACGGCCAACTCGTCTCCGAGGCGCCACTGTCCGTTGTCCCAGCCGCCCGTCACCTCGCGGATCGTGAGGCCCGCGAGGTCCGGATGCTGTTCCCGCAGCAGGTCGCGGACGAGGTCGGCGGTGATCTCGATCGTGGAGTCGGTCATGCGACGTCACGCTACCCATGTGCCGGGCCACACCCGGGCGCGAGGCCACGCCGCTTGGGGGCGCCACCTCGGGCACCCTCCTCCGCGGTCGAGTGCAAGTCCTTCTCCGCGACCGAGCGGACGGTCTCCGCGCCGGGCGAGGGCAGAGCCCCCTCCGCGATCGAGCGCAAGCCTCCGGCTGTCGAGTTCAGGGAAAGAAGCGAGCCCCCAGGTTCCCGGGCCCCCGCGCACCGCAAGACGCCGTCGGGCAGTGTGTGGCCGCCAGACCATGTACGGCTGCTACGGCCGATGCCGCCTGCCACGCCTGCTACGGCCGATGCCGCCTGCCGCCTGCCACCGCCGATGCCGCCTCCCACGCCTGCCACCGCCCATGCCGGCTGTCACCGCCCGCTACGGCCGGTGCCGCGCGAGACGTGGGGCCTGCCGGACGAGCCAGGCGCTGCCCAGGCCGATCAGGGCGCCGGCGGCGACATCGGTGGGGTAGTGCGCTCCCGACTGCACGCGTTCGACGGCCAGCAGGGCGGCCGGTACCGCGCAGACAGCGGCGACCGTCGGCCAGGCGGGCGCCACGGCGGCGGTGAACGCGACCGCGGCCGCCGTGTGGCCCGAGGGGAAGGAGGAGGAATCGGGCCGGTCCTCGACCTCGTCGTGGTCGATCCATTCCTTGGGCGGGCGGGGCCGGTCGGCGAGCCGCTTGACCACCCCGTTCGAGGCCAACTGCGCGAGCGCGAGCGCGGCGAGCCCGGCTACAGCGGTTCGGCGTCCACGCCGCCCGCCGAAGGCGGACATGAACGCCGCCGCACCGCACCACAGTTTGCTGCTCTCCGCGGTTTCCTCCACCGCTGAGAGCAGCCGGCCGGTGCCGGGAGGGATACGGTCCGCCGCCCGCTGGGTGAGCAGTCGGTCCGCGTCGCGCACATCTGCCATCAGGTCCATGCGCGCCAGGTATCCCCGAGCCACCGCCGTACACCTGCGAAGTCACGCGACTTCCGACGCCGAGGATCAGTCACCGTCCGGCGGCGCGGAGCGCGCCTGGACCTCGCCGCCGGACAACGCGCCGGCGACGGCGGCGGGACGGACGGCCGGAGACTACTCACGGCTCTTGTCCATGTGGCGTACGTCGTCCTCGTCCCACTTGCGGGTGTCGCGCGGCTCCGTATACGGCTCGGCCTGCGGCGGATGGCCCCCGGCGACGGCCCGCTGGCGCACCGCCTCGGCGTCGAACTCCAGGCCCAGCAGGATCGCGAGGTTGCTGATCCACAGCCACACCAGGAAGACGATGACGCCGGC